>CAXRIX010000099.1:0-30515 GCA_964230555.1 Bdellovibrionales bacterium | reverse complement strand
GAACATCGGCATCACCAACACCAAGGTGGGTGACATCACCGGATTGAACCTCACCGATGGTGAGATTCTGTGGCGTTTGCGCCACGGAGACCGCAACCACATGTTCAGTATTCTCATCACTGAAGATCCCGACCGCAAAGGCGAGTACCTCGCCTGGAGTCGTTGCAAAACTTTTCAACTTTGCACCTTGGATGCTAGGACCGGAAAGCTTATCAATAACATTGATCTCCCCGGCTCTTTCACCAGCGTGCCTTACGCATGGAAAAATCGCATTTACATCAGCTTGGATAAAAACCAAGGCCTGGTGATCTTAGAGTGAATTGAACTAAGAAAACGAGAAAACAAGAAAATAAACAAGAACATAAACAAGTAAGTAAGCCAATCAGTCCGTCAGAAAAATGAACTCATAGCGAGTGTTCTGGGTGTTCAAGAGGCAAGGCTGTTAGCTATCCAATGGGTGAGCCGATTGGTTCGATTGTTAACGAAAGTCTTGGCGCGCCTATGGCAAGCCGACAGACGAGTCGAATAAAACTTAAAAAAGTAAAATGAAACTTAGAGACCAGCTTCGGGTTCGCGTTTGCGCTTGTCATCTTTTAAGCGCACCGCCACACCCCAGTCAGCCACCTGACTTTTAATGGACTCAGGATTGTGGGCCACAACTCTTTGCTGAAGTTTTGCAAAAATGGGCTCGCGGATTTCCAACTTATTATTTTGTAAAACACATTGGCGCGCCAATCTCTTTTCAACATTAACGATAACCGGAGCTTTAAGGTTGGCCGTCATGCGGGCCGGATCTTCTGGGATAGTAATGATGCAAAAAGAGCGTAATTGAGAGGTCTCAGTGGCTTGCAGGCTTTGTAAATCGGATTTTGACATTTGTAAGGAGTAATTGTCTTCGAAAAGTTCAGGCTCTAACACAGGAAAGGCAATGCTGGCCTCGTCACAACTCTGCAACCAAGCAAAAATTTCGTCATTGGGGTCATCCAAAAGAACAAATTTTTCAAGATCATTGAACCCAAGCAAACCCTCGGTAAAGGTTAGAATATCCTCATTTGCTATTTCAATTGGTCCGAATCGGGTCGTATTGACTACCATAGGCCCCCCCTACAAAGCTTAGACGACTTTTCCCCTGCTATGGGTTAGTGACTAAATAGTATTCTGGACCTTTCGCAGAGTGCAAGGTCTAATTCCTAGGCTTTTTAATGCTTTGCGCTATTTCTTGTTCTTAAGCAAACTAGCGACTTCTTGGACTTTTTCGGCAGAGGTCTCTGTAGACGCCTTGTTTTGGTCCTGAATGGACACATAGACTTCTTCTCGGTGAATTTTGGTATCACGCGGGGCTTCGATGCCCAGCCTGACTTGCTTACCCTTGATCTGTACCACTCGGATTTTTATGTGGTCATCAATGGCTATGCTTTCACCAAGCTTTCTTGTTAGGACTAGCATATTTTCTCCTTCAACATCCTCGTCAAAGTTCTCATCTATATATAGAGGAAGAAAAATAGCTATATTCCACGCCTAGGAAAGTCAAGAAGACAACTGAGCCCCATATAAAAAACACCCAGTGGAATTGCGCAGTTGCTGCTCTTTTTCGCGAACAAATGTATCGAGCAACAACTGACTTTCAGGAGACCAATTCACGACTTAGTTATATTTACAAAAAAACAAATCTTTGTGACTTTTTAGTCTCATCTCCCAGAAAGGTACCAAGTCCCTTTCACGCCCCCAATCCCCAAAAAGGTACCAGGTTCCTTTTCCAATCACACCTCATGAGACTACCACTTCACCACCCAAAATAGATCGCCTCGGACTCTAACCAAAAGCATTTCAAGACACCTGTCAGGCCCTCAATAAGCCTCTACTTGAACGGTGCCAGGCACCTTTCGGGTACACACTGCAACAGACAAACTAACGACTTCCCCGGAAAACAACTGTAGTCTCTGTCGCTAGTGAAACCTTTAACCCTGAGGTCCCATTGAATATTTACTTAGAGCTTATGATCAGCGCCGTGATCGCCTACTCCGTTCTGATCCTTTACGTTCGCCTTGTCGGCTTGCGCAGCTTCTCTCAACTCACCGCTCTCGACTTTGCAGTCACGGTCGCCATCGGTACCACCTTGGCGTCGACCATTCTCCCCAGTAAGCCCACCATGAAAGAAGGCTTGTTCCTGCTTGGTGTTTTTCTTTTTATTCAATGGGTGGTTTCGGTCTGCCGCCGAAAAATACCTTTCTTTCAAAAAATAGTCGAAAACCAACCCGTCCTTCTGATGGAAAACGGACAATTTCTCGAAGACAATATAAAGAAAACAAATATGACCAAAGACGATTTGATCGCCAAACTCCGCGAAGCCAACGTTTTTAAACTCTCCGAAGTTCGCGCCGTCGTCTTCGAATCCACCGGCGACGTCAGCGTCCTCCACGGCTCCTCCGACCTCGACAACGAAATCCTAGAAGGCGTCTCAAAAAATTAAAACCGTTTATCGTTTTTAAACAGAACGTATTTCATTTTGGAACGAAAGCTGATTTTTTGCCTCATCATGATCTTCAAATTCTACAATTTTTCAAATTGGTGAGAAAATAAAAAGAGTTTGTGGATTGAGGGAGACTTTAATCAGTCTGGGTGAGACCAGTGATACGGGCACTCCTCTAGCTACACCAATTTTAATTATTACCGTGGTATCTGTAGTTTTAGTAACAATTGAACATTTGGAGGTAGTTATGAGGACTTTAAAGCAATTATTGTTTAAGATTTTTATTTTTGAATTGATGAGCGCTGTAGCTAGAGCTTTGAGTACCCAGTCTGCCTGAGTCCACAACTTTTAAAAATCTATAATCAAGAAATTGGTTATTTCTCATTTATCAAAAAAACTGCTACCTCTGTAAACGATGAAACAAGTTGAAAGACGTTCAACCCCTACATACAGCACAAAAATTCCAAATAGAACCATCAATGGTTGAAGTTTGCGCTCCGTCTCAACAATACCTCGGATGAAAGGAGGCAAACTAAATAAAGCTCCACTAAGAATAAAAAAAATCGAAATGCCACAGAAAGTAAAACGCTTAAATCTCGTCATTTTATTTATTTGATATTTTTTTTTATCTTTTAGGAAAACAAAATCAACAAATGAGCTTAAATTTGAAGTTTTTCGATATTTGTATGAGATCCAAAATATTCGCCATAAGAAAAAAAGCAGAAAAAAAACTACAGGTGTTTGCCAATTTTGCTCAATGCTTTCTAATTTATAATAAATTAAATAGCATAGAGCAAAACAACAGAAAAATACTCTTTCAACGATTTTTATATACTTCAGTTGTTCCACGAATGAGTCAATTCAATGGTAAATAACCACTCATTATTTGCACAAAAGGTACATACACAAACTTCTTCATTAAAAACCTCTGTAATCTCGAAGACAAGGAGCACATTTTTTACCAAGCAAGCTCCCGCTAAGTATTTTTTTTTTGGAAAACCGTATTTAATCGCTAAATATTATTCCAAGCAAGATAAAATAGTAATCCCCCGAGTATGATCATGGCATAGGCGTGGAAATATACAAGTCTCATAGAAACACTTTTCTTTAGAGGTGTGGCTGTGAATAAAGAGAAAAAAGTATGCAATCTACTACGTCCTCTGACTAATTCCGTGCATTGCATTTTGAAAGAGATATATACACCCAAAAACATCAAGAAAGTTAAACCTATGAAAAATAATTTCATCGGCCACCCGCACAGTAGTTGGGTGATGGACTCGTTTGAAAGCTAAAGACATCAAAGCTAGATGGCGCATTCGCAGTCAGATTTTTAATAACATTCCCCCCTCATCAATCAAAATTTTGCCACCATAGGCAGCTATCCCTGCTCCTCCAACAACAAGTACTCCTCCGACAACCCGGCCTTGAGCTGTCGCCCCAGCTGGAGATGTAAGTAAAGTTTTTCCAGCTGATCCAGCAAGTGTACCTGTTGCGAATAAAAATAAACCTGTCAAAGCATTGTTCCGTGAAAAATTATTCGGTGCTGGATAAAAGTTTTGGTCACTTATCAATCCAGTAGAATCAGTCAAGTTTATTGGATTATTAAATACATAACCATACAAATAAGAGTCACCACCAGCAAACCAAATCGGATCCTTACTCAGCCAACGCCCAACCACACCATCATAATGTCTGGCGCCGAACTCGACAAGGCCTGTGTTGTGATCGTAGAGGCCTCCGGCGTAGCCAAACGAAATAAACTCAATTAATTGGAGGTCCAAATTTCTCTGAACTGTTTGTCGGTCCAGAAATAAACAATTGAAGCACCTTCGGGTTGAATCAATTCCACATAGGCGCCGGGTGTTTTGAAAGTTTTGCCGCCTAAGCTTCCGGCTTCTGTTTGTTTAACAGTCGATCCTTTGCGACAAAATAAATTCATTTCTCCGACTCTTGTCGATAACGCGATTTCTTTTTCACTCTTTCCCATTTTGACCTTTAGGGCTGTTGCGGCCTTGTCTCTAACAAGATACGCGACATCCAAGCTTCCATCGTTATTCAAGTCTATCTGGCAGGAGGATATTGTTTTAGGAGGGGTCTGACTCTGGACACTGTGTGAAGACATCAAGATCGTTAAAGCAATAGCGAGTATCATCTGCGGTCACCTCTGTTAGGGAGATCAAACTCCAAAAGAATCGGTTCGACTTTATCTTTGCCATCATAGGGCTTGGCGTCTCACCCTGCAAGTCGTAGACGATGATCGAAAAAGCTTACAACTCGCTGGAATATTCGAAAATCGGTCGGAGGTGTCAGGTATCAAGAGGTCTCTCTATCGACCATTGGAGCAACGTATTCACAAAAGGGACTTGGTACCTTTTAACGATTAGTGGTGCGATGCATTCACAAAAGGAACTTGGTACCTGGTTTAGCGGATGAAGTCTAGGAGGCTGTTTTGGATCATTTTTCCGGAGGTGGCCAGTGAGGCTTCTAGCTGGGTTTGAGTGCGGTTGAGGTTGTTCACCAACTCGTACATGTCCACGTCTTCGATCTCTGATTCTAGGATCTTTGAATCCACCTGTAGCTTTTGGATGGTCTCTAGGCCTGTGTTAAGGACCGACACTCTTGAACCCAGTTCGGCGCGTGCTAAGTTGATCTGAGTTAAAGAATCATCCAAGAAATCCAAGGAGTTTTGAATCACTGATTTGTCGTTGGTTTTCAAACCCACCTTCAGGGCACTGATCGTTGAGAACATGTTAACGGATTTTGGACCCCAATAACCTTGATTATTAATTGTCGGATCGTCGACAATCGACTGCTCCAGTGTGCTCGCCGGTCCGCGGTTTTCCACCACTTCTGGTGGCGTGACTGGGGAGTTGTCTTCTTGCAAAGAGGGATCAAGCTCTCGGGTCGAAGTCACAGGGTCATTGATTCGCTTTCCAAGAAAGACCTTGCTTCCTGGAATGTTCATCACCATTTTAGCGTCTTTATCGATCGGTACTTCGATCTCGGCATCATCGCCGTAGTAATTCCCCTGCATATCAAATGGGGCTTTTGTGGTTTTATAGCCACCAAACAAATAGCGGTCACCGAATTTGCGGTTTCCGATGTTCACCAATTGACCGAAGATTTGTTCCATCTCTTTGGCCACCATTTTTCGAGTCTCAGGGCCCGAGGCCCCATCACTGGCTTGTTGCACAGCCCACTCTTTGGCTCGAATCAACAGATCACCAACCTCACCCAGTGAGGTTTCAGAGAACTCGATAAAAGCTTTTGTGGAAAGAATGTTTTTTTCAAACTGCTCAAAACCTTGCAGCTCGGTGCGAGATTCTAATATGCGTGAGGCGCCAAGAGGATCATCCGAAGGTTTGGTGATCCTTTTTTGTAAAGCCGCTTGATTTTGAAACTTCGAGAGCTCAAAGCGGTTTTTATTAAGATTATCAATCACCTGAGAGTGATTCATTTTATCAGCGACGCGCATATCTTACTTAGTACCTCTTAATGTTAATAACTGTTTCTAAAATCTCGTCGGCGGTTCGAATCAAGCGAGCCGCCGCATCGAAATGCTTTTGCATCTCAATCATTCGGGCTGCTTCCTCATCGAGGCTGACGCCACTGATGCTCTCTCTTAAGTTGTCCAGTTGGTTGACTATGTTTCCTTGTACATCAGCCTGTCGGTTGGCGGCTTGGGTTTTAATTCCAAGCTCCCCGACAATGCCTTTGTAGAATTCATCTAAAGTTAAAGTTCCACCAAAAATGGGCTTACCATATTGAAGTTCCTCAATTTCGTTAGCCACCCGGTTGTCACCCGGACGATTGGGATCACGGCCCGCTGAGATACGAGCCGAGTCTCTTTGAATATCAGAATCGATCCGCAAATACTCAGCCGCATTGTGGGCACTTTGATTTGGTTCAAAGAAGTTCAAACCCGTTTGGTTGTAGGCGTTGAATCCCTTACCGTGAATTTGGTTGATTTCGTTTGATACTGTAAAAGCCAAGTTATCGATGTCGTGTTTCACACCATTCAACTCACCACTGCGTACGCTTAAAAGTCCGCCAAGACGCCCGCCCTCAATACGGTCGGTGAGCAAAAGAGGTTCCGCGTAATCGTGATGGTAAAACACGATGTCAAAGTCCCCTTCATCTTTTCCCTCACGCATGGGAGTTGACACCGCTTGCAGGTTGTTGGCAATACCGCCCACAACAAGCACAGCGTCTTTAGCCGTTTGCACGGTTACGGCCGAGTCTTCGCCCTCAGCCCACTGGATATCAATCTCTTCACCCAGTTTCTTTAATAGTAAGTCTCGACGGTCCCGCTCATCATTCGCCCAGCCGCCCGACAGTTCAACCTCTTGGATCTGTTGGTTCAAAGTGGCAATCTCACTGGTCATCGAGTTGATGTCGTTGACCGAAATTTGCATTTGCGAGTTGATGTCGGCAGAGATTTCATCGAGCTGTGAGCTCATATTATGAAAATCGTTGACTAAGGTTTCGGCCGAGGCACGCACGGCTGTTCGCCTTGGCATGCTTTCAGGATTTGTCGAGAGTTCTCGCCAAGCATTAAAAAAGTTTCCAAGGGAATTGTTAAAGCCTTCGACTTGCTGCTCGTTAAAAACTTGTTCTAAACGGCTTAAACCCTGCTGACGACCTTTGGTGGTGGCCAGTTCTGATTTTTCTTGTCCTAATTGTTTTTCTAGGTAGGGATTGTTGACTCGGCGGACGGCAGCAGCGGTGGCTCCCATTCCTATACGACGCTTGCCGCTTCCCTGGGCTCCGTTGGCACGGGTTTCGATGCGCTGACGTGAGTATCCTTCTGTTTCTTTATTGGCGATGTTATGCCCAACGGTGTGTAAACCCGTCTGGCTGTTCATCATTGACCGTCGACCGACGGACATTAAGTTTGATACTCGGCTCATCCTAAACCCTTTGTTAAACCAAGTGCTTTATGACCTGGTTAAACACCATGATTCATTCACAGTGTTACGCTTCTCTTGAAACAAGACGCCCTTGTGCGTCTTTGTTTTCCGCCTCCATGCCCCCACTTTTCTTGTAAGTCGGGTTTTCGTTTAAGGTATTTGTTATCGAGTCCATAGCTCCTGTTATATGCGAAAGGGCCGATCGGACTAGTATTTCGTTTTTCTTGTTTAAATCCACTATTCGTTGCACCAACATATTCAATACCGAATGCAACTGCTCCATCTTGATTCTCTCGTCACCCTGAAAGTGCAGTGATAACTCAAGCAGTGTGGGTTGTTTCTGTTCTATTTTTAGCTCTTCAGCCAGTGCGGCGGCTGAGGCTTGCCACTTTTCATCCAACTCGCGCACTTTCAGAACCAGTTTCTCTTTCGATTCGGTGATCTGTGGGATCTCTTTCATTTCAGCCGCGACTAGGACTTCGTTCTCTTTACGAACGATATCCAGAAGGTGACGATAAACCGTCACAAGCTGATCGAGATATTGAACAAGTTCTTGTCGCGCTTTCATAAATCAAATTCCTTAGGTTGGAAATTTAATATGGTCATCAATCAGACTGTCAGCCACTTTTGATGAATCCACTTGATACTTTCCGTTATCAATAAGGTTTTGAAAGTGAGCGATCTTTTTCTCGTCAACAGTGTCTTGCTTGGCAATGTCCGTTGCTTTCTTGATCTGTTGCGCTTGCTTGGAAAGACTCACCTGAGCGGATAACGACGACTGAACACCTTTCGCGTTCTTTTGGTCGGCCTTATTGCCCTTCACATTCTTAGCATCCGATTGCTGCTGTGCTTGTTGCAACGAGTGCGACGCACCTCTTGAAACTTTCATGCAACCCTCCTTGGTCAGTATTATTTTAACACATCCCTTAATTATTCTTTAATTAAAACTCGGTTTTCCCCCACTGACGAGGCTTTTCGCGAGTTGGCATCTTCTATTTGCCATGTCAGACTTTGTGATTCTGGACCTAACTGGGCAAAATTTTCCCCTTCACTCAAAGTTTTATTCAAAAGTCCGGGTTCGACTTGCCCCTGAAAGACGAAAGTCGACTTTAAACCAAAAGGGTGTGAAAACATGGCCACCTTCTGACCATCTGGCATTTCAAACTGTTTTTCCAAGGTTCCCTGCCAGGGGAGCTGTAAATAGCTTTTTCCTGCGGCCTTTTGCGCGGCCATATTGAGATTAAAGGTGTGTTTACCTTGAGCCTTAGAAGTGAGTGACCGACTGACACCTTGAAAACGATCACTTAAATTGGCTGGTCGAACATTTTTAACTTTGCGATCGCCTAACATGGGATAGAACTTTTCTACCAAATCATTGTAGATCATATCACCAAAGCCCACGCCTCCGCGTTTCACCCAGGTGTCGACGGTTTTCTCATCCAACTGTTGGCGGTAGATGTTTTCACCCATACTGGGTTTAGTGAGCTTACTGTGGCTCACAGAGCTGCGCATGGCTTTTACCATTTGTCGCAAGAACTGTTCCTCATACATCTGCGAAGCTTTTTTTAGCTTTTGATCCAACTTTCTCAGTTGGGGATGCATCTGAGGTTTCTGACTTTTACTTGCTTTCATATTGATATAAAAATGGGGAGGAAGGGAGACCCGGCAAATCTTTTGCCGTTAGAGTTTAGGTCCTGCAACATTCGCCGCTATTAACCTCTTTTTCCTGCTCACTCTTGAACCATCCTAGTTACGGTCCCTTACCTTCAACCCCCGTAGGACAACATCCATGTCATCCCAGTTCTTTAGTTTAACGTATTCAAAATTAAGTTCCTATAAACAATCACAGTATTTCCAGGTCCCCTTGTAAGGCACCAGAAGCTTTAATGTTTTGTAAAATGACAATCAGGTCTTTAGGTTTGATTCCCATTCGATTCAAACTTTGGACGAGTTCGCCAACACTGACGCGGCCTTGATCACCTTCGATCATATGCACTCGGTCTTTTTTCTCATCTTGTTTGGCCGAAGCGGGTCCACGCAAACGTACCGGTCCCTGCGATGGCGGTGGCGCCACATTCACTGTGATATCGCCGTGACTGATCGCCACTTTGTCAATTTTTACATTCTCACCGATCACCACGGTTCCGGTTTTTTCGTTGATCACCACCTTGGCTCTTTGATCGGGAAACACCTTCAACGATTCGATCACCGACAGCAACTCCACACCTTTGCCTTCGTAAGCAAAGGGTACAATAAAGTCGACGGTTCCTGGGTCGACAGCGGTGGCGTACTTGCCGCCTAAGTCCATATTGATGGTTTTAGCCATGCGTGCGGCGGTAGTCAGATCAGGATTATTGAGTGTGAACCGATACATTTTTCGATGCGAAAACTCGGCTTCGATGTCTCGCTCCACCATGGCACCGTTGGGAATTTTAGCCACCGTTAAGTGATCATCAGGAGCCAACATCGGCCCCTGGGCCACGGCGTAAACATTTTTATCAGCTGCGCGCAGTGGTGTTTGTATTAAGGTTCCACCTTTTAAACTGGAGGCGTCACCAATGGAGTTCACCGAGACATCCAGCTTGTTACCAGCCCGGGCAAATGGAGGCAGTGTTGCTGTAACGATCACAGCCGCCACGTTCTGTGAGGCCACGTCTTCGCCATCAAGCTTCATCCCTAGCTTATCTAACATTCGTTTCAAACTTTTAGAGGTGAATTCAAGATTGGAATCCCCTGTCCCGTTTAAGCCAACCACCAAACCGTAGCCGCGCAACTGGTTGTCACGCACACCCCTGAGGTTGGCCATGTCTTTGATTCTCACACCCGAGCCGTAAGCGGTGTTACAGAGGAGTATAAGACTGAGTCCTATGAGAATTGATTTTATCATTTGCTTTTACTCCTGTTGGTCACGATATCAAACTTTGGGTCGAGCATTGTCTCGGCACTGATGCCTTCGTCATCAAAGTCCTCTTGTCTAACGATTCCTTTAACAACCAATTTGTATTCCCGCTTGCCGATCATAAAAGGCTGATCCCCTTCAACCACATAGGACCCATCTTTCATGATTTCAGTGATCTGCGAAGGCACCACTTTGACATCAAATTTGGCCTCTGGTTTCTTGGGGGCTGCCGGAGCTGCGGCGGTTTTTTTAGACGCCGGCGCTCTTTTGCCACTGCTTTTCCTGTCCTCAAGAGCCATTCGTCTTTCGGCTCTTTGTTTCATGATTCGATCCAAAAGGTTTTGAATGACGCTGACTTTGGTTTCGATTTGCTTTTTGGCCTGACCTTCGATTTCGACGTTCACTAAATCACCAATCAGGCGATTTGTATTTTGGGTAAAAAGATAAGAGCCCTGACCTCTTTCAATCCAAAGCGACCCGGAGTCGGCCCCCAGCTTGGACTCCTCTTGCAACGTTTGATGATCGGTGCGGCGGTAGTTTTTATTTTTTGCGATCTTTCCGACTGACGTTTGCGAAGTGCTTTTGGTTTTCTTGGTGACTTTGCCACCGACCATCTCTTTCATAAAACGACCAAAACTAGCGCACCCGGTAAGGGTCCCAAGACTTAAAATAACAACTGTCACAAGGCAAATTAACTTTCTCATTGAACCCTCACTATCCCTTTTTCTAAAATGACGGCAGACAAACGTTTCTTAGTATCTGGTAAATAAATAGGAATGCGGTCGCCAATGGAGCCTGCGCCCTTGGCTTGACCGTTCATAGAGAGCTGTAACGAACCCTGCTCCAGCATCACTCGCACAGGTTGTCCATATTTCACAACCAAGGGGCGTTTCAAATAACCCTCATCAATCACTTGCCCGCGACGAAATGTTTTACGTGGCTCCCAGCCAATGGCATTTTCAATATTGTTGATGTAGGGTGTTGGCAAGAAGGTGACGTCTTTTTCTATGATCTTTAGATCTTGCTCTGCCAAGATTTGACCTTGGCGAATGTTTTTCTTGGCAATGGTGACGTTGTCGTGCCATCGGATGGTGACAGTCACAATCCGATTCTCTTCACCCATCTGTAAAATCATATTGGTTTGCCCGCGCCATCGATCAGCGACCACACGATCCGGGACCGAAATGTCCTCAAGAATTTTCTTATTATGGATGAACAACTCAATCTTACAGGTCCCACACTCTTTAGCGACCTGCTCCTGCACCACTTTCTGCAAATGACTTTCGACATCAATGATCTGTTCGGCAGGAAGAGTTCCCGCAAACACCATAATAAAAAGAGACAAACACAAAACTTTATACATACCCTACCTTAAATTATTGATCATCTGTAACATTTGGTCGGAAGCTTGCATGGCTTTTGAACTGGTCTCAAACGTTCTTTGAGCTTCAATCATATTCACCATCTCTTCGACCATATTGACATTACTGCCTTCTAACTCCCCTTGGGCGACGGATCCAAAATGGCCAATTCCCGGTTTACCCGTCTGCGGATTTCCACTGGCTGGCGTTGGACTGAAATTGTTTTTTCCAAGTGCTTTAAGGCCAGCCGGATTGATAAAGGTGGCCAGCTCAATCTGGCCAACGATTTCAGGCTTTGAGGTTTGGTCTCTTAATAATGTCACTTCACCACGTGGAGTGATTCGAACTTCCACGGTATCCTTTGGAAGTTCGATTTCTGGAACTAAGAGGTTGCCGTTTTTATCCACAAGCTTACCCTCATAGTTTCGTTTAAACTCACCATTGCGGGTGTACATAACCTCACCCTCTTCGTTGGCCACTTGAAAAAAGCCCTTACCTTGAATGGAGAGGTCAAACGGGTTGTCAGTGATCTTCGCTGAGCCCACAGCATGATCGCGAGACACCGCGGCTGTTTTTACACCCAGTCCCGTTTGCACACCCGTAGGTGAGATCGCATTCAATCCAGTAGCAGCTCCCGGCTCTTTTTCTGTTTGATAAAGTAAGTCTTCGAATTCAGCACGTGCCTTTTTAAAGCCCGTGGTCGAGGCGTTGGCCATATTGTTGGAAATCACTTCCATATTTGTTTGTTGCGCCTGCATTCCGGTGGCTGCCGTGTTTAAGGCTTTTAACATTGGATCTCCTCGTTATCTCACTCTAGGAACATCGTTCGCTAGCTTTTGATTCATCTGATCGTAGGCCTGTATGGCCTTTTGTGTGCTTTCAAACACTCGTGTCGCATTAATCATCTTTGTCATCTCACTAACAATATTGACATTGCTTTGCTCAAAAGCCCCTTGGTGCACTTTATAGTTAGTGGCATTCACCATTTGGTTTTCAAAATTTTCTCGAAGGGTGTAAAGCGAGTTTCCTTGTTTATGAAGGGCATCTTTTTCGGTGGCTGTGCGCAGGGACAGACGACCTTGGTTCTCGCCCTGAACAAAAACATCGCCTTTTACGGTGATGGTAAAGTTCTTCTGGTCGGTTAATTGAATAAAACGCTCTTCGGGTGGTTGACCTTCAAAACCTTCAAGCATTAAAGGATAACCTTGTTTGTTAACAACGATTCCATCGGCATTCAGGGTGAAGTGTCCATTGCGGGTAAACCGAATTCCCGCCGGCGTTAAGACTTCAAAAAAAGCATCGCCTTCAATACCGGCATCCAAGGGGTTGCCAGTCAGCTTTAAAGCCCCCTGTTCAAAGTTGGTCGAGGTGCCACTGACGTCCACAAAACTTTTATCCCCACCATTAATAGGATAGAAACTGTCGATAGATGCCGGCACCTTAGGAGACTCAATGACCTCCGGTTGTTTTTCATAGCTGGTCAAATACTCTTTAAAGACCTGCTTATCATTTTTAAATCCCGGCGTATTGGCGTTGGCAATATTATTCGAGATCGTGTCCATTTGGGCACTGTGCGCAACGGCTCCACTAACGGCTGTGTAAATTCCTTTAGTACTCATACTTATGAAACTACAGCAATGCCTATGCCAAACTTGTCAGCTCTCCAAAAGTCGACATCATTAAATTTTGCAAAAAAGACTCCCATGGATCTCGACCTATGGTTTGGATATTTCAAGTTGCGAAGCTTTCAACCACTCAGGTGGAATCAGAGAGTTCTTATAAAGAGAAATTCTATTTTTAAAAAACAAGACCATTCAGTTTTACATTAAGCTTCACCGCAATTCGTTGAAAATTAACTACTAAGGTCCAGTCGCTGACTACGACCACCAAGTCGATGACTCATGGACTTTCCGCTGTATTCACTGTCAAGATTCCAACACATGTGTCAACGCTACCACTGGCCTGGATTAGCATTCGACGAACTCAATTTTTTTAGTCATAATGGAGCCTATGGTTCAGCTTGGGAAATTTGTTCTTATTGTTAGTATTGCTGTCGGTTTTTCTCATCAAGGAATGTCGGCGGTTCGAAAATCTGATTCCACTTTAAAGAATCATAAAGTTCGAAAGTTTCGCCACTTTCGAAAAGATTTAAAAGCGCCGCTTAAAAGCACTTACTCTCCTCCGGTATTTGATTTTCCCGTCACCTACAATGCGCAGGTGAAGTCATGGATCAAATATTTTCAAACTCGAGGCAAAAGGTCTTTTAAACGCTGGCTGGAACGATCCGCCCGCTACGCCCCCTACATTCAAAAAGAATTGGAAAAACACAATTTGCCGCAAGACTTATTGTATGTGGCAATGATCGAAAGTGGTTTTACCTCACGCGCCACCTCTCATGCCGGGGCTGTCGGCATTTGGCAATTTATTGCACCAACGGCACGACGCTACGGCCTTAAAGTGAATTGGTGGATTGATGAGCGTCGCAATTTCACAAAGGCCACAGGTGCTGCCATTCGCTACAAAAAAGATCTTTATAACATGTTTGAATCATGGCATCTGGTTTCGGCCTCGTACAACACCGGTGAAAACCGGGTGCAGCGTTTGATTCGTAAGCACAAAACCAATGACTTTTGGGAATTGGCCGAGATGCGCACTCTACCAAAAGAGACCATCAATTATGTACCAAAGATTATCGCCGCCACCTTGATTGCAAAATCTCCGGCTCTTTATGGATTTAATGATCTAGAGTATAAGATGCCCTATAAGTTTGAAGAAACCTTAGTGCCCGGTGGAACCGATCTTGCCAACCTGGCTCAATACATCGGCGTGCGGGACCGCTACTTAAAAGACTTGAACCCTGATTTGCTTAAAGGTTTCATACCTCGCGAGGTGAAAGAGCATCGAATTAAGGTGCCCGTTGGTTCAAAGCCTTTGGTTCGCCAGTACGCAAAGATTATTGGAAAAACCACCATTTAGTAAGGCGTTGTTATGACTCCTCCTTTGAGAGTATTAAAATTTGGCGGCTCCAGTCTTGATTCCATCGAAAAAATAAAATCCATTGCCCATCAGATTCACAACGATTACCAACACGGCGATCGCTTTTTGCTTGTGGTCAGTGCTATGGGAAAAACCACTGACGACTTTATGAGAATGGCTCAGCAGATTTCAAGCACTCCCAACCAACGCGAACTGGATATGCTTTTAACCGCTGGAGAGCGGATCAGTATGGCCTTGGTCAGTCTTGCGCTCAATCATTTGAACGTCCCGGCGATCAGCTTCACTGGGAGCCAAGCCGGAATTATGACTTGTGGTACTCACGGCAATGCCAATATTTTAGAAGTGAAGCCGATTCGCGTTGAAGAAGAGATTCGAAAAGATAAAGTCGTTATACTCGCCGGTTTTCAAGGCGTGGATCCTATGACCAAAGAGATCACCACTCTTGGGCGCGGCGGTTCAGACACCACTGCTATCGCAATGGCCAACCACTTTAAAAGTCAAAAATGTGAATTCAAAAAAGACACCGAAGGGGTTTTTGATAAAGACCCCAATGCCTTTCCCAAGGCCAACCACTATCCGGAGCTTACCTGGGATGAAATCATTAAGATGACAGAAGGAGGCTCACCCTTTTTGCACGTCAAAGCGGCTCGTATGGCTAAAGAACTCAAAATGCCACTAGAGATATCCCATGCTCATAAACCTGACGGAAAGAAAACTAGGGTTTCCGGTTAAAGAACTGACGACAGACTGTGCATGGCCAGAGAGCGACCTTTTTAAAAAAAAAGGATCCTAGTTCCTCAATAACGTAGAAGTAAAATCAGGACATGACAGAGCTTATACGAATCCATCCGCGGATTTCTTAAAACTGAAAATGACAATTATAGATCGACAGTTTTGACCTTCGTGGTTGCATTTTTAAGACTTCGTTTCTACTATTCGACTAAACCGCAAAGGGGATGCGCTTATGAGAACTTTAATCATCGTTTTAGCCATTGTTTCAACTTCCATCGTCGGCTGTACCAAATCTGAAGAAAAATCGGAGACGGCTCAACACGTTGAGAATCGCACTCTGACAGTGCAACTGGCGGAACGCGCCCAAGAGTCGGCCGGCAAAGCCCCCAAAGAGACTCGACAGATTATGATGAAGGCGATCAAGGACCTTAAAGAATCGCAAGTTATGGAGAAGGCCTTAAAGAAGGGAGATAAAATTCCCAACTTCACCCTACCCGACGTTTTGAAAGGTGATGTGAGCTCAGAGGTTCTACTTAAGCAGGGCCCTCTGCTTATTACATTCTATCGAGGCGGCTGGTGCCCCTATTGCAACCTTCAACTGCGCGACCTGCAAAAACATTTACCTGAAATTAAAAACACGGGGGCCGAATTGGTGGCCATCTCACCCCAGACTCCTGACGCCAGCACTGAGACAGTAAAAAAGCAAAGGCTTGAGTACTACGTTTTAAGTGATGTCGATGGCAAGGTCGGAGACCAGTTCGGATTGATGTTTAAATTAAACGATGATCTTAAAAAAGTTTATCAGAAATTCGGAATTGATTTGCAGAAAGCCAATGGCAACAGCCAATGGGAGCTTCCTGTTTCAGCGACTTATATTGTAAATACGGATGGAGAGATCGTTTATGCTTTTGTCGATGCCGACTATAAAAAGCGCGCCGAAACATTAGAGTTGATCAAGATTTTACAAGACATGAAGAAGCAAGGCTCGTAAGGGCCTCATCGGATCACACCCTTGGCATTGCCCTTGATAGGCCCCCTAAAAAGCCTGGGGAAATTGTAGACGAGCCTGTAAATACTGCAAGAAATTCCGCTGAAGTCCAATCTATAGCCTGCTGGCGCGGCATAGACTTTGTATTATAGTGACGTGAAAAGGCACTCGGGATAGTCGCCTTTTCAGGGTCGAAGAAGGGATGAATGGATCGTAAAGGGATAAAGGATCGATTGAGAAAGTCAGCACCAGGGATATTAGCTTTAGCTGGAATTGTTTTGGGATCCAGCCCCTGGCTGACCGGCTCTCTCTATCGCAATTCGTTTGTGGGCGCTGGGATCGCCCTATTATTCTTGTCATGGGTTTGGGCCAGCTTCAATGACAAAGAAAAGCTGATTGGAGAGAACCGCTGGGCCAATCAGAAAAAAGCCATGGTGGCCATGGCGGCTTGTCTCGCCGTGGGCCTTGGCATGTTGGCTTTTTACGAAGCGCAGATGCCCAAGTATGAAGTGGCTAAAGTGAGTAAAGAGCTTTACCGCGTGCCTCCTCAGTTAAACAAAAGGCAACTGCGCGAACTTGGGGCTGAGTGCAACACCTACGGCAACACTCTTTGCAGTCACGATGTTTTTGCAAAAATCGTGAATATCGACCCCAGAGACTATTTGGCTCTTGCCAATCTGGCCATGGCGCAGTCGCATTTGGGTTTTCATCAGTTCGCCGTGATTAATTTTAACAAAGCCATACAAAACGGTGTTCGCCGTTACGACGTTTATAAGTTTTACGGCCATTCGTTGGTAGCGACCGGAGATCTTAAAAAAGCAGTTGTCGCCTACAAAGCGTCTCTTAATAAAAATCCAAACCAACAGTCTTTGCGTAAAAAAATCCGAGAAATTTTAACACAAATATAAGCGCTATTCTTACCCTGCATAACTAAAGCCAGTGCTCCAGAAGGGATTCGTCTTGCCCCCTCCGCCCGAGTCTTAGGAGATGCGAAGTCGACCAATGGTATGCTGACTAGGATCGGTCGCCGCCCATCCCCTTTTTAAGAAGACAGGAAGTTTAAATAGAACTGACGCCACAGAATTAATAGAATCTCAAATTAAGTCATGTATCTTGTTTTCACCATCTGTTCTTTTTAAACAGTTTCTCGTCTCAAACTCCTTCTGCTTTGTCCCTATAAGGAACAAGCTTTGCATCATTACTAAACAGAATGGGTCGGGGGTTCAAAATGAAACAATTTATTGTCTTATTGTTTTCAATCTTTATTTTTATTGGTTGTGATCGTGCCGTGTTTGAAACCGGCGGCGACTCTGAAAGCCTAGCATCCGGTCTAGAAGTTGTTTCTGAGGAAGAACAAGAATTATTGGCCGACGACCAAGAGACGAATTCTGATAATGAAGTTTCCAGCTGCACGGAAAACTGCGCAAACCAAGACTCTGGCGAAGAATTAGAAGATGAGACTGACAAGAATTCCGACAATGATGATCATTCAAATCATGACTGTGAAAAACAAGACTGCGACCACAAACATTGTCGTCACGGCAAAAAACACAAAGACACAATCACGCCAGAGGAACTCTTCGGCGATGAAGAGATTTTAAAAGAGCAAGGCTGCAATCAAAAGAATAGGGAGAAAAAGACCTATATCTGTCACTGGCCATCAGCGGACGAAAGCAAAGCTCGCACTTTGTGTGTTAGTAAAAACAGCCTAACAACGACCCTTAAAAAGCGACGCCAAGATGTTTACCTGGTCGGTCGATGTTCAAAGGATCAGATCACAGTGGAAGATCTGAACAACTGAGATTACTAGTTTTGTATTAAATTGAGATTCTGTTTGGGGGCACGGGTGGGCCCCCTTTTTTTATCTCACTTTGAAGCGTTGGACTTTTTAACAGGGCGGTAGATTATCGACACTAATTCAGACCAGAACAAATTTAAAGCATTTAGAGTGGCACGACGGTTGCTTCAGTAAAGGGTGTAGGACTGGGGGGTCTTTTATGAAACTTACAGCGGTATTATTATCGTTTTTCACTATTCTTTTCTTTATGAATTGCGGACAAGAGGCCAACTTTGATGACAACAGTCAATTCAAGTCACTTGTTGATGGTGAGTCGATCGAAGTGGTTTCCAATGAAGAATTGGACGCTATGAAAGATGACGGTGACAGCGGACTTGTTAGTGACGAAGACGAATCCAGCGAAGACGATGGCGGCTTAAACTCCGATGACGACGATGATGACGATTCTTATGAAAGACGAGGCAATCGTGGCCAGCGTCACTCGGGAGACAAAGAAGGTCGTGGATCGAAAGGTTGTAAAGACCGAATCACCGAGCAACACAGCCAAGGACGCCATCACGAAATGTTTACCTCGCCAGAAGAAATGGAAAGCGATGAAGATATGAACGAAGCCACTAGCTGTGGTTCAAAAGGTCATAAAGTTTTAGTCTGTCACTTTCCAAATGCGGAATATGCCAAGCGCAAAACTCTATGTATTGGTCGACCGGCTTTGGAGGCTCATATTGCCCACCTCGGTGGAAAACGTGGTACTGACCATGTTGACTATGCGGGACCTTGTCGTGATCTTGAAGGAAATATTGCCGAAGGTGATCACAGTGACAAAGACAGTGAGGACGAGAGCGAAACTTCAAGCGCTGACTTCTCTGGTCGCCTCTAAAATTCTCAAAACATTATTAGCAAAAACGCCAGGTCCTCGACCTGGCTTTTTTTGTTCAATCGGCTCAGTGTGCTATAAAAAACCAGATCAGACCTGATCTTAAAACCAGGACTGTGGCCTAAGTGGAGAATATCACGACACTCTTATCACTTTTGCTGCAATCACTTACAGCTCTTACAGCCTCTGTCGTCAGCTGTTGTGAAAATGTCTTTCTTCTGAAATTCAGAAAGTGTTAGCGTTTTAAACAATGATGACTTCGGCGATCTTTTTTATTTTTTGTCTTAGCTTCTCTCTGATCTTACTTCTTTTGATTCGTGAGTATCGCCGCCTATTAAAAGATATTGATCATTTAAACGAAAAGCTTCATGTCAAAAGAGACTTGGTCGACAAACTTGAAATCGAAAATAACTATCTTACACAACGCAACCAAGTTCTTCGCAAAGAGGCGTTTCGCGCCGAGGTATTTTCTGATGAAATGACCTTCAATGACGAAATGACGGTGCCGAGCACTGTCTCCCGTCACGATTTTAAGCTCTTACAAGACGAAATCACTTCCATTAAAGACCTACTGAAAAGCCAACTCTAAGACTTAATTGCCTTGCGCCTCAAAATCATGAAATAAAAAAAAGCCCGATGCGACGATCGGGCTTTGTGTTGCTTTAAAAAGGCCCTGAGATTCAGGGTCACAGTTAATGAGAGCGTGGGCTCTTGCGGCTGGATTTTTTAGCTTTCGAATCAGTTTTAGCTTCGGCCTTGTCTTCTTTTTTAGAATCTTTGGCTTCAGCAGGCTCTTCGGTTTTGGCAGCCGCTTCTTTTTTGCTTCCACCAAAATCAATACCTTTGGCTTCACAAACCTTGGCGCGAATCTCTTCCATAATTTTCGGATTTTCAGCCAAAAAGTTTTTCGAGTTATCGCGACCTTGTCCGAGGCGCTCCCCGTTGTAACTGAACCAGGCTCCCGACTTGTCGACAATCTCAAACTTAACACCAAGATCAAGAATATCTCCTTCACGCGAGATTCCTTTTCCGTACATGATATCAAATTCGACTTTCGCAAAAGGTGGCGCCATTTTGTTTTTAACGACCTTAACAGCTGTGCGGTTACCAATCACTTCATCGCCCGATTTGATCGCACCAATACGGCGCACATCAAGACGAACCGAGGAATAGAACTTCAACGCGTTTCCACCGGTGGTTGTCTCTGGGTTTCCGAACATCACACCAATTTTCATTCGAATTTGGTTGATGAAGACCACTGTTGTTTTACTACGGCTGATCGCACCCGTTAATTTACGAAGAGCTTGCGACATCAAACGGGCTTGTAGACCCATGTGCGAGTCACCCATGTCACCCTCAATTTCAGCGCGTGGAGTTAACGCGGCCACAGAGTCGACAACAAGAATGTCGAGAGCTCCTGAACGAACAAGAGTTTCAGTGATCTCAAGAGCTTGCTCTCCAGTATCGGGCTGAGAAATCAAAAGCTCTTCGGTGTTCACACCCAAGTTGCGAGCATAGTTCACATCCAAGGCGTGTTCGGCATCAACAAAGGCGGCTGTTCCACCGGCTTTTTGAGCTTCGGCAATCGCTGTTAACGCCAAAGTTGTTTTACCAGAACTTTCTGGTCCATAAATTTCAACGATTCTTCCCCGTGGATATCCACCGATTCCCAAACCAATATCCAAGCTTAAGGCGCCAGCAGAAATGACTGGAACATCTCCGTAAAGATTATCGGTTTGACCTAAACGCATGATCGAACCTTTACCAAACTGCTTTTCAATGGCTGAGACGGCAAGGTCGATGGCTTTATTCTTTTCTGTGTTCATATAGAACCCCCATTCATTAAGTTACAAAAATTAATTGAGCTCGCCCGTTAAGACCTTATGTAAAGTTTCAAAGGCAAACTTTGCTGATGATTGTTGCACCTGCTTGCGGCTTCCCGCGAACTGCTCTCTTGAGCTCCATTCAAATCCAGGGCCAACAATGGCAAAGCATACAGTGCCCACAGGCTTGGTGTCTGTTCCCCCTGTCGGACCGGCTATTCCGGTAATGCTCACAGCCCAGTGGGTATCGGTCAAGACTTTCACTCCTCGAGCCATCTCCAATGCTACGGGTCGACTGACAGCCCCCATTGTACTCAAAACTGAGCCGGAGACACCTAAAATTTCACGTTTCATTCTATTGCTGTAAGTCACAACCGAACCCATAAAAACGTCTGAAACGCCGGGTAAGCTTGTGACCTGGGAAGACAGCAGTCCGCCGGTGCAACTTTCGGCAAAAGTCAGCGTTTCGTGGCGCTCCCGAAGGTGATCGATGATTTTCTGAATTGTTTCTTCCAAAAGATTCTCTCCCCAAGACGAAGGCCTTCTTAATCAAGCACCGGGCAAGGGGTTTCAAATATCAAAGAAAGCCGACAAAAGAAATGCAATAACAGCGCTTTCCCAGGATTTTCCCCCACTGTCGCAAAAACTAGAGTCCCCAATCATTAGCGAGCGGAAAATGACCCACCGAATTCTGTATCGTCTTCTGGTAAAGCCTAAATATTCAGCACTCCCGCCGCCCGACTCAACCGTTTCTTGCAAAATCGAAAACAGAATCAGACCCCGAAGAAACTCAAACCCTTACTAAAACTGAATGTTTCTTGATCTCTCAAAAAAAATAGGAGGGAGAATGGTGGTTCGACTGGCGCCGTTTTATCATTCGTGAAATCGGCCATCCCATTGTCCCAGTGCGCCGTATTGGAAAATCAGGTTTTCTTTTCAAGCAATAATAGCTGAAAATAGAAGCATGAAATATATAGCCATTTTACTTACCGCCGTATTCTTTTTCTCTAACGCCCAAGCCATCACCATGGATCTCTCAAAAGAGCCAGTGATGGGAGTCAAGGGATTGAACAAAAAGCGCCAAGAAGAGATGCGAGAGCTTCTGACTCGCATTTCAGCCGCCGCCAACGAATCCTACAAGTTTTTCGGTTTCTATCCGGACACTTTCGAGGACCTTGGACTGTCTGAAGAATTTATGAAGGCCATGGCCGAGTACAAGTTTGACTACTTTGGTGCAGAAGATGGTTTTTTAGCCGAACTGCAATTCGGAAAGCATGTCGTTAAAGTGAGCGAAGGCGACACCAGCACTCTGGTTCGATAATCTCAGGTCATTGACTCTTGAAGGGGTTCCACCGATTCCGATCGAGGAACTTCTTTAAATTCTTTCAACCACTGTAACTCCGGAAAAGAGTCGTAAAGACTTTCTTTTCGAATCCGATCCAACTCCTCTGTTTTAGAATACAAGCGCGGCAAAAGATGACTATGATCTTCGTTGTCCATAAAGCGTAAACACCCATCAATTTGATCTTTAATAAACTGAAAGTCGGAGCGGCATCGAATATTCTCGCGGCCAAAAAACTCATCCCAACGCCGATGAATCTCCTTCTTAAATTCAGGAGGAAACGCTTGGATCGACATAAAATCAGGGTCGGCCAACACTTTACAGCGGAACCGCTTATAGGTCAGAAGCCCCATTTCTATAAGATCTGTCAGCATGTCCGGAAGGTGCCAGAAATTGAAAACCGAAATTGTCGGATAAATTTCGAACCAAAGTTTTCGGTTTTGCACTTGAAGAACTTTAAGGTTCTCACGCACGCGCTGCCAATCGGCACCTTTGCGAATGTATTCGAATCGATCTCTTATTGCATCCATACTGACACAAACCGTGACTCGATCGAACTGCTCCCAAAGCTCCGAAATATTCCAACTTTTGAACTCTAAATGCGACAAATTAGTATGGTAATTTAAAACCACATTGCGGCGCCCTTTTAAAAGAAGTTTCTCAAGAAGGCGATAGTGCCCCTCCATCAATAAAGGCTCACCACCGGTAAAATGCAGACGGTCCAATTGATCCAAATCCGGTTTAATTTGTTTCCAAAACTCCTCGAAGTCCGAAAAGGCATGTTCTATTTCGTAGCTGCCATCTTTGAACTCTGAATACTCCAAGTCCTTCTGCCAAGAGGTGCTGTACATCGGATTACACATCCGACAACGCAAATTACAAACGTTTGAAAATTGCGGTTCTAGATACACCCAAGAATACTCTTCTGGAAGTGAACCATCTTCATTGGTGTCGGCAACACGACTATGGTAATCGGCAAAAAGCTTATTCGATTCCTTACGTAAAGAGAAAAGTCCCTGACTGTCCATACGATGACAAAGCTGACACTTCGAAGTCTTGCGTCCAGCCAACATATCCAATCGTAGTTGGCGCATCTCTTTGTCGTTCCAAATTTCTTTAAGTGTCCGCTCTGAAAGATGTCCCAAATTGTCCGACGCTCCGTTGGCCGCGCAACAAGGCCGAACATTGCCACTGGAGTTAATGAGCAAATGAGTCCAAGGCAGCACACAATAGGTGGGACTCAATTCAACGTTGGTAATCTTGACTTTATCCATAAATCTTTCTTCGGTGGATTTCTAGAGTTACCACCCCCCTCGGGATTGGCCAACGAGCTTTCTCCTTGAAACAGCGTTTCAAGGTGCTAAACTTTAAAAATCTTATGATTCGAAACACTTACCGATCAAAACTACAAGGCCCCATTGATCTTTTGCTGATTTATCCGATTTGGATCCAGCGCGGAGGACGCGGCAAACTGCAACGCATGCTGCCCCCACTGGGTGTTCTCTCCTTGGCCGCCGCCGCTGAGAATGCGGGTTTTAAAGTCGCCGTTCTCGACATGCACGGAGAACAAACTCGCATCAAAGAACTTCGCCAAGAGATCGCAAGACTACAGCCTCGGATTGTCGGTATGACAGTTCTTAGTAATCACCTGGCCATCAGTCACCACATCAGTCATCACATCAAAGATGTCTGTCATGATTCGCGAATTTTTGTCGGTGGCGTGCATGCCGAAACCTACCCTGAACACTTGCTCTCTAACCCCCACATCGAGGGTGTCTGCATTGGCGACGGCGAAGAACTCATCGTCGAACTTCTTAAAGGTGTTGCTAAAAAGGAAATCAAGGGCTTGGTCTACAAAAAACAAGGCCACTTAATATATACCCCACCTCGTAAAATCACCATGCAGCTCGATCGCCGGCCGCCGCCGGCTTACCATATGATTGATTTTAAAAATTATTACCCGGGGGCCGGAACCTACAAACGCCTCCCTGCCATGAATCTGATGATGACTCGGGGCTGCCCCGGTCAGTGCCACTTTTGCAACTCCGCTAATACCGTTTTACGCAGTCGTTCGCCCGAGGCCATGTTCGACCTCATCAAAATGCTTCGCCAAAAACATAAAATAAAGCAATTCACTTTTTACGATGACACCTTCACCGCGCACAGAAAAAACGTTAAAAAACTTTGCCAACTGTTGATTGCCGATGCCACCGATATTTCTTTTGTTTGCTACGCCCGTGGCGATATGTTTGATGAGGAAATGGCTGCGCTTTTAAAACAAGCCGGCTGCCATCACCTGTTGCTGGGCATTGAAACCGCATGCCCCAAGCTGGCGGAGGGCATCGGCAAAAACATTCCCAAGGAGCAATACAAAAAAGTTGTGAACCTAGCACATAAATATAAAATCGAGGTTCGCGGCGCTTTTATCATCGGTCACCGCGAAGAAACCCTAGAGTCGTTACAAAGCTCATTAGACTTGGCGATTGAGCTCGACTTGGATTATTTTCAACCCAGTGTTTTGACTCCCTACCCAGGCACCCAACTTTATGCACAGGCTGAAAAAGAGGATTGGCTTTTACACCGTGACTTCAGTCGCTATGGTCAAAACTTTGTCGTCATGGCGATGAAGAATTTAAAGGCTGAGCAAATCTATGCCTTCGAAAGACGGGCCATGCGAACATTTTATCTACGACCAAAAATGATTCTTCGACTCATTTCAAGAATTCGAACCTGGTATCAAATTGCTGATTTATTCAATGGTTTTAAAGAGATTGTTCTTACCAGTCTGCGCAGGAAAAACACGCTTTTAAAAGAGTGGGAAGACTTTGACACATCCCCCTTTAGCCAACAGAACCCGACAGAAAGAATCACCTGGAAAGCACGGCGCGGACGTGCTGATGGGACTCAGCAAAGCCTCAAGGACTCAACGGACGCTGGGTTAAAGAGTCGTAGAACCCCTGCCAAGGTTTTTTAAATAACGACGGATAGGCTTCACAAGGCGTCCAACACTGAGGACAGCCGCCGCTCTGAATCTGCTGGCGAACTTTACGCTTCTCATCACCTTGAAAAAAAGTCGGCAAATCAAAGTCAGGATCTTTAACAGATCCCATCGGCTTATTCCATATAGAACACGGATAAACCTCTCCCTTTTCGGAAAGATAAAGTGTGGAACGAAGAGCTTCGCAGGGATGGGGCGTCTTACCAGTCGAAAGAAACTTCAAACTTTGTTGTAGATACATCCATTCGATAAATTGAAATGGTGTCAAAGGAGTGCCCCGCTTTTGGATAAAACGGGCAATGGCGTCCTCGGCACCGGTCAATTGAGCCTTTTCGGTATTACCATAGTAATGCGGAGAATAGTGACCAATGTTGACATGCAAGTCGGTGGCTTTAAAACCTGGAACAACCGCTTCAATGGCTTTTAATGTCTGAGGAATTTGGTCCACATTCTCGTTGAATAAGGTCATGCCGAAGTAAACCTCAAGTGAAGGTATTTTCTTAAGTTGAACGAAGGTCTTGATGGCCGTTGAAAAATTGTTTGAAATCCCCCGCAAGGATCCGTGAAGTTCCGGTGGCCCATCCAAACTGACGGATACCACCAACGGCTGCTTGCGTCTTTTTTGAATTGTTCTTGCGGCCTCGACGATGCGAGGCGTGTTGATACCATTGGTTGGAAAATGCACCAACGTGAGGTCAGGACAGTTTTGATCGAAAACCTCAACAATATCCGGCAAATCCTCGCGATCGGTGGGTTCGCCCCCTGTTAAATCCAACCACAATAGGTTGGGTAATCCACGTGCCACTTTCTCGAAGTCTTGCAACACCATTTCGTTTTCTGGGATTTCCTGCCAAATCTTACAATGCACGCAGCGTGATTGGCATTTTTTTGTCACCACCGCGGTCAATTTAAAGGGCGCAATGTCTTGCTGATGATTGGATTGAATCATTTTTTTAATGATTTTGTAATACCGAGGCAGTGGCATCAATTATTCCGGAAAAGAGAGATAACGAAACCAACTGTAGACGTAACGAGGAAAGGCCGTATAAATATTGATTCGCGAGGTGCCATAGCGACGCTCAGACTCGAAACTTGGAACTTCACCAACTCGTAATTTTTTCGCTAAAGCTTTGATAAGCATCTCTTGTTCAATAGTGGTCATATTTTCTTGAAGATTTAACTTCTGTCCCAAGTTTTTTTTGATTCCTCGAAAGCCATTTTGCGAATCAGTCAGTTTTGTGCCAAAGCGCAAGTTGATGCCCAAAGTGATTAAGGAACTGCCCCAGCGTCGAAAAGTGCGATCCAAACTTCCATAAAATTCGGCCGAGCCACCTTGAATTCGTGAGGCCACCACCATGTCTTTTTCATCACGCGCAATCGGAGCCACAATTTTTGGAATATCTTTGGGATCATGGGACCAGTCAGCATCCATAAAAACAACGATGGGATACTGCGCTTCCTCTAAACCCAGACGGATCGCTTCACCTTTGCCGCGTCCCAAGTCAGAAACCACTTTGGCTCCCGCCGAACTTGCCACTTCCACCGTGCGATCGGTGGAGTCGCCGTCAACAACAATGATTTCATCACAGTAGTCTTTCGATTCTTGAATCAATTCGTTCAAGCCCCGCTCTTCATTGAATGTTGGGATAATCAAAGAAACTTTAGGGTTCATCTCTTTATTCCACGTTACATTGTCGAAACTGTCAACAGATCGGCCAAGATCTCAGCAGACGGAAATAAAGTTGAATTCAAAGCCACCTCATAACACACTATATAAATGCGCAAGGCCTCCAAGACCCTTTATTCACTCTCTCCACTGGTTCTGCTCAATTTATTTCTGTGCAGTTTGTTTATTTTTAAATTCAAACTGTATCTCACTTGGGATGCCGCCTACCACGCGGTGTCTATTATTCAAAACCAAGACTTTGTGTATTTCAGCCAACGCTGGATTTTAAAAGTCATGCAAAGCCCCGAGTATTTTGCGCGAGTCTGGTTGCAAGTCGAAAACCTCACTGTGCTAACAAGTCTTTACGGCAGTCTTTACAGTTTCTACCCTTTTCTTTGTGGTTTAGGAATTTTTATTCTTTTGCACAAGGAAAGTCCGAAAATCCAGGCGGCTCTATTGACTGCGATGATGGGTGCCAGTTTTCTTTATCTGTTTCATCCATTAAACGAACAGTTGATTGGTTTTTGCCTTCTTCTTTTGAACTTTGCTATTCTGTGGAGCTGGCGTCAAAACATCCGCTGGCTTTGGGTTCCGGTTTTCGCTTTTAACACATATTGCATAGTGGGCACCCATGCTAGCGCCTCACTCCTTTTGGGTTTTCAAGCCTTAGGAGCCGTTCTATGGATCAATCATCGCATCACCCGGTGGACCATTGTTGTCGTTTCAGTGGTGGGTCTCCTGTATCGCGCTTTTGTTACTTTTTCATTGGAGCTTAGCAAAGTTCAACCCGGTTACTTATGGGATCAAGCTTTAGGAAGTTTGCCATTTCCTCACCCGACCCGCGATTTGCCACTGGTGGCCGGTTTTCTAATTCTTGTCTCGGTGGCCTGCAATGGACTTAAAAACTATAAACTCAAACGAATGGCTTTACCCGTCCTGCTGATCAGCCAGATGTTGATTCACTATTGGATTGAAATCGACAGTGGCAATTTAATGCAGGTCCAAGTTTTGCGTTCATTTTTATCGTTGTGGATTTTTCTTGCTCTGGTTTGGTTTTTTGTGTCGGTCACCTTTCAACGCATCCCCACCTCCCGTTTTGCTGTCGCTTTGAGTTTCTGTCTGGTGTTCTATCTCTTTCATGGTGGGATGAAACGCCGACAACAAATCCAGCAAGCCGTGCATCTGTTTCGAATGACTCCCCAAAAATGCATTGAATCAAAAGATTTCTACGGCCAGCAGACCGGCCTGCTAAGCCACTGGGGCAGTTATTATGAAATTCTCTTAGAAATGCAAAAAACTGAGATCAAAACCGCCATCGCTCACCCTCCCTTTCAATGCCAAGACGTGGTCAAAGGAGAGTCTTTCGCCGTGGTGCCCTGGACTCAGCTGCACTGGCAAGGTTTGTTCAACTTTCAATCCATCCGTCAGACAAGCCAATTCAATAAGCAATCTCAATGACACCCCTTGTCCAATAGCCTCAAATACCCTTTACTGAGGATTTTTATTTCAGTTTAGGTAAGGGCTCGTTATCATTTCACTTATGGCTTCACTTGATGAAATTCTAACAGTTGCGACCGAACGAAACGCCAGCGATGTTCACTTAAAGGCCGGAGTTGTCCCCGTGGTGCGAAGACACGGCCGCATGCTTCCCCTTTCAAAAAAGTGGAAACCCATGACAGCCGCTCAGCTCTCCGGATTTGCCGAGCAATTGATAAAAAGTGAAGAAGAACGCACCAAGTTTGATCACTTTAAAGAGGTAGACCTGGGGTACGGGGTCAAAGGTGTGGGCCGGTTTCGTGTGAACCTCTTTATGCAAAGAGGCTCGGTTCGCATTGTGGCGCGAGTGATTTCTGATGATGTCCCAAAGTTTGAAGATCTCAACATGCCAGAGATCATTGAAAAAGTGGCCAATCGAGAACGAGGTATGATTTTAGTCACTGGGATCACCGGGTCGGGGAAGTCGACCACTCTGGCCGCCATGATCAATCACATCAACAAGAATAAAAACAAACATATCATCACCATCGAAGACCCTATTGAATACCTTATTCGTGATCACCGTAGCTTGATTTCCCAGCGCGAACTGGGCCTTGATACCACAACTTTTGCCACCGCCCTGCGAGCCGCCCTTCGCCAAGATCCGGATGTGATTCTGATTGGTGAGATGCGCGACCGAGAAACCATTGAAACCGCCATGACAGCCGCCTCCACCGGGCATCTGGTTCTGTCCACCTTGCACACTTTTGACGCCCAAGAAACCGTCAACCGAATCTTGGCCGTTTTTGACAGCCATCAACAGGATCAGATTCGCCGCCAGTTGGCCTCGACTCTGCAGGCCGTTATCAGTCAGCGCTTGGCGCCAAGAAAAGACAAAAAGGGCGTGATCCCGGCGGTTGAGGTGATGATCAACAACGCTCGGATCCGCGAAATGATCGAAGATCCAGAAAAAACCAAAATGATCTCTCATGCGATCGAAACTTCGGCGAAGGCCACAGGAATGCAAACATTCGATCAAAGCCTATTAAGCCTGATCAAAAAAGATCTTATCACCCTAAAAGACGCCCTAAAGCTCTGTAATCACCCTGATGATTTCTATCTCAAATACAGTGGTATTGCCCCGGGGCAGTCGGACACCAAAATCGCTAGCAAACCCAAGGAGCTTGATGACTTGCCAAGCTTCCCTGGATTTGATTTAGAAGAGGATGATGATTAAAAAAACGCCGAAAACGGCCTGGGTCAAAGCCATGGACTATCTGGCTCGCCGCGACCATTCTGAAAAAGAGCTTATTGAAAAACTCAGCCGCTTCTTTGAACACGAAGAGATCGAAGCGGCGTTAACGGAAATGAAACAGCGTGGCTGGCTGTTACCGCCCGAGGAACTGGCCGCCAAAGTCACTGAGAACTTGCACTGTAAGAACAAAGGTTATTTGTATATTCAGAATTTTCTACGCAAAAAAGGCCTGCCGAGCACCGAAAGGGACCCGCATCGAGAGATCGAGAAAGCCCGCGCCCTGATTGAGGCCAAAAGCAAAGACTCTCAGGACCGAAAAAAGACGGTCTCGTTGCTAAAAAACCGGGGATTTGATACAGAAACAATATCGAGGGTGCTCAATGAAATACATCGAAATTCGCCAAGCCTTTATTGATTTTTTTAAATCGAAACAACACGAGTATGTGGAAAGTTCCAGCCTGGTTCCCTACAACGATCCGTCGTTGATGTTTACCAATGCCGGTATGAACCAGTTTAAAGATGTATTTTTGGGGCGTGAAAAGCGTGATTACGTACGAGCCGCGAGCGCACAGCGATGCGTGCGCGCTGGTGGTAAGCACAACGATTTAGAAAACGTCGGCTACACCGCAAGGCACCATACCTTTTTTGAGATGCTCGGTAACTTTAGCTTTGGCGATTACTTTAAGCGTGATGCGATTTTCTTTGCGTGGCAGTTTTTAACCGAAGTGATGCAACTGCCGAAAGAAAAGCTCTGGGTTACCGTGCATATTTCTGATGATGAAGCTGAGCGTATTTGGAAAGAAGAGGTCGGCATTGACCCTGCGCGTTTTTCAAAGCTCGATGAAGATAACTTTTGGCAAATGGGTGATACCGGCCCTTGCGGCCCATCGTCAGAGATTTTTTACGATCACGGCGAAGATGTACCG
>CAXRIX010000098.1:0-57685 GCA_964230555.1 Bdellovibrionales bacterium | reverse complement strand
TTTGCAAGTTTTAAAAACTGGCGAGCGGCCTCAGGATCGTCGATACTTTCTAAAAGCTGCTCCACTTTTTTTGTTTTCAAAAGTCGGTCGACGATGGTGCGACCGATTCGGTTCAAGCCTGGAGACTCGACCAGGTAGGCGGCAAGCATAGTGCCCTTAACAAACGATTCGGGCGTGTTAGGAGGCATTTTTTCGAAAGACGAGGCCAGCAGTAAACCAACATAACTTAAATCATCAACCACAGGGGAACTGCTTTTAAACTTATACCCCCCTTGTTCCATCCACTGGAAGATTTTGGTAAAAATCATATCGTGAATGCGTCGGCCAGCAATGTTTTTATATTGGCGCCACTCTCCGACCAACTCAATTTGCGGATCCATGTCGACATCGGAAGGAGCAAAAACTTTTTCACCTTCAAGTTGCAGCATATTGGCCACTTGATTGACGTACTCGCCTCGATCGTTCTTTTCGATCACGGTTGAAAGAATAGGAAATGGATAGCTATGACCGGTGTTCTCGGCGGTCGCCAGGGCACTGGTTTGACAATCCATGTTCAGCTCATCACAGGCGCGGCTATAGGCAAAGGCAACGGCCTGGGAGCAGAACAGAGTTTCACGACTGTTCATGTCCATAGAAAAATTGTAGGGGGTCTTTCCGGTGGCTGCCATCTTAGCCAATTCTTGAGCGGCGGTTGTTCGTAACCTTTGCAGTTCAGCTTCCGATTGGGTTCCATTTCCAACATAGCGAAAATGAGCGAGGCGTGTTTTGTCTTCTTTTAAGTAGAAGTCTAAAGTGACCACTTGCAAGCCATTATCGAGGACAGCCTCAAGAACATAAGTCTGTCCAGGAACAAAAGGTTGCATCACTTTGTCACGATTTAAAAACTCTTTGATAGATCCATCGGCAACATAAACGATGGCAAGATGAGAAAACTGATTATCGACACGCCCGATGCGGCTGATCACAGCTCCTGTAAAAGCATTGCCCCGACTCAGTAAAATATCGCCAGACTTTAAGCTGCTACCAGTGACTGTCATATCGGTGGGGAAGCTGTAGCCGTCGGCATATTGCGGCTTCAGTAAGGCGTGGGGAAATTGGTTGTCTGCAAATTTCTTAGTTTTCTGTTCTTCTTCCGGCTGATCAAAAAATCCGGACTCTTGCAAAAGAACTTGGCCGTAGTAATCTTCAAAAGTCCGCAGAGTCCGTGTTGTCACTTTCAGAGCATTCCCACAATCCTGCAGAGCTTGGTAGTTTTGAAAGGCGCCTTCTTTCACCCAATCACTGAAGCGTTGCCTTAAAGCGATGCGCGTTTGGAAAATGTTCTGTAAAGGATTGTCATCTCCGTTTTGTAAGAGGCTTGCAATATTTTCGGCGCGCACATTGGGCGCCAAGAAATGTTCTGGCGATAGAGTGTAAACAGACTGATACAGTTTTTCTAACTGTTGGGGGCAGCGATTGGCATCAAGTCCTCCGGCGGCCTCACTCTCAGCGAACGCTTTTAAAGTGGCGGCCGCGTCACTGAAATTTTGCGAAACCGGAATTTCAGGTTCGAAAAATAAGCCATGGGACGTCTGCTGAGCACTGGCTGTGATTGTTTGCATGAAAAGTATAAATACGGAAAAAACGACAGTCTTTTTCATTGGGCCTCCAAGACTCTATGGAATTCCGCTGGTTATAGCTGTCTCTAGTTAAAAGCCCAATATAACTTGGAAACTTTACACTCCTAAACAAGTGAATCTAAACCGTTGTGACTATCCGAGTTGAATTATCTTCAAATCCGAAGGGATCTTGAGTGGTTGTTTAGCATTAGAATTGGGGCAGTGGCGGACACCTGTTCATTTATTTAAGGTGAGAGAAATCAGGTTTCGATTGGCCAATGACAGCGGTGTCGTCTATTTCCAAGCCAATATCATTTTTAACGACCCGCAGGGGGGTAAGAAGATAGTTGAGATGAGCATGGTGGGGGTTATAGGCACTGTACTTAATGAGGCTGGGAAGCTCGATTGTGCCTTGGTTTTCGGTGATGACATAGCATTTATGGCGAACCCACGATCGGCTGCCCCCATGGGAGCCAGAAAAAACCAGTCGGATGGTTTTAATGTCACGGATTGGAATTTGTTGTTTCGAAAGGCTGGAACCATCGGCTTGCAAGCAGTGCAATGACTCGTTCTCAATCCATAAACGGGCCTCGGATCTTTTGATTAATAGCCAAAGTCCGATCAATGTAGAGGCTCCCACCACAACAACTTTAAGAAGCCATGACTGGTTAACGTCCATGTAAAACAAAGACAAACCTGCTGCCAGAAAAAAAAAGACACTCATCCAGCGTTGATTCGATGACTTTAAAAGTATTTTACTTTTTACCATGACCTTATTGTCTAAAAAGAATCGACGGGAGTCACTTCAGGGCGTGTTAACCGGAGGTGGAGTTTCGTAAGCGACGACCGGTCCACTGATCGATAATCCACAAAGGACCAATCAGTAAAAACGCCAAATCTTGCAAAAAGGATGGTTTTTTACCCTCTATTTTATGACCCACAAATTGTAAAATCCAAGCGACGATGAAGAGAAATAGATGAATGAAAAGCTGTGGCTTGGCCCCTGTATAAAATCGAAAGCTGCCGACCATGAGAATGCAAACTGTAAGAGTGACCAGTCCCAATTTCCAATTGAGCATAAGGTAAAAAACTCCACCGCCAATCAGAACAGGCAGTGTCAGAGAGAAGGCGAGGTTAAGGAAAGGGGCTTGTGAAATCGCGTCGAGAAGACCGAGGACAGAATAAAGAATCACTGGTACGCAAAAGTAGTGAATCAGTTTGTTGGTACGATTTTGGTGACTCTCTCCATACAGGGAGAACCATTCGTGATCGGGTCTCATGATTTATCTTCTACTAAAAGGCAACCGTGGTTGTCACTGAGAAAGCGGGCGTGGGCTTTTGTGAAGATGTTGGTGACTGTAATGACCTGATTTATCAAGTCTTCGTCGACTCTAAATAAGATATTTGTCGCCTTGTTCTCGTTTTTGCAGACCTTTGCTGATTGTTTGACCACAAAACGGCAACTGCAATACTCCTTTGCAATATAGCGGGTCAATAGGTAGGGCGTGCTTTTGGCGGAAAGATTCGTCGTCAACAAAGTGATAGTCACTACAAGCCCAAGACATTGGAACCAGCGGATTTTGGCCATCGGTCATTCTCCCTTGCATATTGTAAAGTCACGTCTAAAAAGTGGGCTTTGTCAAATCCACCGCGAATATCCTGAGCCAATCGAATGATAATAAGATCCTCTGAAGGAATGACAAACATCATCTGCCCAAAAACTCCGAAAGCCGCAAATGTATCGCTAGGAGCCCGAGGCCAGGGTACAGTTTGGTTGGTTGGATTTGAGGGGCGATTCACCCACCAATGGGCCGCCGGAATTGCTGGCGCTTTTTCCTCTTCAATCATTTCCTCTGTGAACAGGGAATTCGGTCGCGGCGTTAGGGCGTAGTCCATCCAATGGGCGGGAAGAAGCTGTGGTCTTTTTATCTCATCACTGACAAATTGACCAATCTTATAAAGGGAGGGGTGAGATAAAAAGATGTAGGCGCCTCCTAAATAGAGGCCTGTGTGATCACGCTCAAAAGTCGCATCGCTGATACCAAGGGGATCAAAAAGATCTCGCCAAGGCATGAAATCATATTCCAAAGGAGAATACACCTGTCGCAAAATGTGCATTAAAATATGGGAGTCACCAGTGGAGTAGTTCCAATTATTTTCAATGGAGTTGGAGTAAGGGAGTGAGAAGTAATAACTGGCGAAGTCAGAAATACCCTCACCGTAAAGACCGGAAAGGACATTAGAATTGCTACCGTTCCAGCCGACATAAGCTTCCGACCACTCGGTACCGGACTGCCAATACAAAATATCTTCTAAAGTCACTTCACACTGTTGGACCGAGCTCAGATGGCTGACCGAGACATAGTCACAAATAGAATCGTCAACATTCAATAAGCCTTTGTCGATAGCGCGCGCTACGAGTAAGCCGGTGATGCTTTTGCTCACCGACCACAATTTGTGTTTTTGATGACGACTGTACTGGTTGCGAAACTCCTCGTAGACAAGCTTACCTTGTTTATAGATGGCTAAAACATCGGTGCGGTCATTGGAGGAGAGGTCGATTTTATCGATAAGTGACTGTGGATACGCCAAGGAACTGGTAAAAATAATCGAGACTAAAAATACGGCTCTTATCAGTATTGTCCTCATTCCTTTAGTCCAATACAAAATCTTATCAGAATCAAAATATTTAATGGAAACAGCTTGTTAGCGACTACAGGTTCTGTCGGCGCCGACAGAATGAAGGCGAAAATTAAGATTTCTTTTTAACGAATTGGTCCATTAAGACGGGGAGTATGGTTAAATCGGTGAGAAAGGCCAGCACCATCGCCAGGCCGGTAAGAGCGCCAAACAACAGACTGGGAACAAATTCTGAGAATGTGAGTGAACTAAACCCCGTCAAGATCACCAGGGTCGAGTAAAGAAGGGCGAAGCCCACAGAAAGATTTGTCGATTCGATGGGCTTGTCGCTTGATTTCATTTCTTCAAGGTACCGATGCACGTAGTGAATGGTGTCATCCACAGAAATACCCATAGCCACCGAAGTGATTGTCATCGTCATTAAATCCAAGGCGATTCCGAAAAAACCCATAATGCCTAAGATGATCAAGTTGGTAACCAAGTTTGGTATCAGAGCTATGACAGCCACCGAAAACGACCGAAAAATGAGTAGCAGGACCAAGAACATTGCGGCGTAAACGATCCCCATAGTGGTGAACTGTGAGCGCACCAAACGAGCCAGAATATCTTGATACAATACAAAAAGGTTGGTCAGAGTGGTTTCATCTTTCTTAAAGCCGAAGTCCAAAAGGGTTTGTTCTAGTTCCTTCATGAAGTTTTCTCGATCAAGTCCTTCAGTCGAATCTTGGATGCGCATGGCAAGTCGCAATTCATTGGTCTCTGGAGAGTAATAGGAGTAGAGAAATTTTCTTTTCGTATCTTCATCAAGAATATCGAAGAACAAAGTCAGTTCATATTCCGACATGGGCTTATTGCGAACCACTTGCGCCACTTTCGTGAAATCGGCCACCGATGTGATACTGCCGACGGCTTCTTTCTTATCAAGGTGAGCCTGTAATTTCTCGATGCGTTGAATGGTGGTGGCAGGGATTAAGATATCCTGGGGACGTCGCTCTTCAGGAACCTTGTAAACCAAATCGAGGGGCGTCGTACCACCAAACTTTTGGTCAATAAAAGTCAGTTCTTTATACACATTGGTCGACTTACTGAAATAGTTTAAAAAGCTATTTTCGGCGGTCAAAAGAAAGCAACCCGCGATTCCAAAACCACTCAGAACAAGGGTGCTGAAGATGATAACTCCTTTGCCTTTGTCACAAATAATATAGAAAAACTCCATAAAGCTTTTCAGGTAGCTATGACTTTTGGGTACGACAAGAAACCGACTGGCCACGACCAACAGTGAAGGAAAGAAGACTAAACAAACGGTGACCGAAACAGCCATCGCCAAAACCATCATCCACCCAAATGATATGACCGGTTGGACGCCGCTAAAAATCAATGAGCCAAACCCAATCGAGGTGGTTAGGCCAGCAAAAAAGCAGGGTTTCGCCTTTAGCCGAATAGCCTCAGAAACCAGCTCGACCAGTGGGGTGTCGGCGTCGTCTTTTTTTGTTAACTCACGGAATTGTTCAATGATGTGAATAATAAGTGCCAACGATAAAATAATTTGTAAAGAGATAACGTGTGCTGAAATCACGGTCACCTTGAGTCCAAGGAAGCCAAGCAGACCCACTGTGGAGAGAATACAAACAAAACAAGAGATCATGGCAAAAAACACCCAGCTTAGGGATCCAAACAGGTAAAGAAGGGCCAGGCTCACCAAGATTACAATCGCAATGCCAAAGACATACAGGTCGTTTTTAATAATCTTTATCAGTTGATAGGCTAGAAGATTGTTGCCGCCCAAGTAAAATTCGCCATGATTTTTATACTTATCCAAAACTTTACGGATACGATCAATCTCGTCTTTTCTTTGTTTGTTTAACCGTTCCGATATTTTGTCATGTTTCTTGTCCAATTCAGCGAGTTTCTTTTTTCCTTTTTCCGAGGGTTCACCATCCATATATTTCTGACGGATCGGAAGCATTTGCTTTTCCAGCTGAACCAATTGCTGATTTTGCTTAAAAACCACCTGCAAGGCCATTGATTTCTGATCTTCACTGACCAGTAGATTTTCATAGATTGGATGAGAGGCTAGAACCTTTTCCATAAACTCGGCAGAAAATCTTTGTTTCTCCCAGGTTAAATCCGTAAAACTTGTGGTGCTGTCGAAGCTGGATGCGGCATAGAAAATAGGAGCATTGACCAAGCTGTTGACGCTTTTTACACGATCGATATTCTTGAGTTCATTTGAAATACTTTGAACTCGATCCAGATTGGTTTCACTAAAAATGGAGCCTGCGCCTGTCGGCTGAAAAGCGATAAGGATGAACTCTTCGGGTTGGAATTTTTGGTAGTTGGTTTGAAATTCAATAAATTTCTTGTTCGACTGAGTTAATAATGTTTCGGAGGAGGCGTCGACCTTAAAATCTTTGGCATGATATCCGAAAAAACCAAAAACAGGTAAAAACAGAAGTAACAGAATCCACGAAATTTTTTTATTAAATTTCATTACTTCTCGACCGTACCTTCCGTCGAATAAAACTCACCTTTCAATTGATTAAAGCGAATCATTCTAGTTTCAATATAGTAATTGCGAATAAAGACATAAGGATCATCTTTGTCTTTGACAATATCGCGATATTTTTTAAGTCGAGGAACTTGGTCGTGGAAACCCTCGTAAACAAACAATCCTCGGACCAGTAAGGAGTTGTCGACCAGGTTCAGTGGGTGAGCGGTATACTCAAAAGCAAAAGTCGGGGCGGTTAACAGATCAGAGGGGCCTAGGAGAGGTAAAACCAGGTAAGCACCATGTCCCATGCCATAGCTGGCAAAAGTTTCGCCTAAGGTGGTGCTGCGGGGTCTAAGATCTAACCATGAGTCTGCCGGGTCGAAAAAACCGGCCAAACCGACCGTCGAGTTCAGAGCAAATCGTCCTAAGGCATTGGCCGATTTTTCAAACTTCAGCTGAAAAAGATAATTTAGCGAATAGAGAGGCTCGCGAAGGTTATCAAAAAAATTGCTAACGCCCCGGCTGAGGAAAGCCGGCATAATGTAATCATAGCCTTGTGCCAAGGGTGTTAAGAAAAAACGATACAGCACACTGTTGAAAGCAAAGATCCCTCGGTTAAAGCCTTCAAGGGGGTCAGCAGGCTCCTTTTTTGCGACAACCGAAGGAGTGTCACTATGTTTTTCATATTGCTCGTAGGGTCCAAGTTCGGTTTCGACTGTGGTCTGTTGTTTTTCAGCAAAGTCGTCAGCTTTTCTTTTTTCTTCAGTGCTCGCGCAATGGGTAAGGCTAAAGGTGAAAGCCAAATATAAAGTTATTAAAATAAAGGCCAAGCTCGGTTGGCGCCTACGACGCAAAATAATAAACAACTGCCTTTCTAATTGTATAGGATTGTATCTAACAATACATACCCTGGGAGGCGCCTAAAGGAAAGTCAATTTCCGTACACATTTAGGTTGGCAGACGGTCAAACTCGGTTTGAAAGGACTACAGGCCTGTATGACAAAGAAACTAGTAAGAGGAGACTTGTGGGGGCATCTGCATACTTCGGGACTTTAATCGCATGGAATAGCGAACACCGCGAAGAGAGTCGTACTTGTATTTTTCTCCAATGCCTTGATAGATGTCGACAAAACCAAGAACGGTGCCAAGCTGACGTTTAAGGTTTTCACTGACATTCAAATTAATACGTAGATCGTATCCACCCATCTTCAAGCGGCCGCCTCTTTGCAATTCAAAGAACAGATCGCCTGTGATAGTGCCAAAAAGATCGTTTTTCTGATCGCCAATGTTGCCTTTTTTAATATTTAAAATGCCGTCACGAACATTACCCTCAAGCTCCAGATTTGTTAGTTTCAATGCCGGAAAGGACATGCTCATACTGGCTCCAGCGCCCATGGGGAGTGGAATGTTTGAGGATGGAATGTCCAAGTCTTTGATATTCAATTTGATTTCACCCTTGGGTTGCATTTTATAGGTCGTATCGACAAACATGTTGGAATCAAAATTTGTATTGCCGGAAATGGTAATTGGAAAATTCGAGGTTTTCTGGGCAAATTTGGAAAGTTCCTTAAGAGCGACATCATCAAGAGCGATATCAAAGCCCAATTCAAGTCCTTCGACATCCAACTCATTAGAGGGCGCAACATCGACAGAGGCGTTGCCACCAAACAGTCCAAACGCCTTGACGACTCCGGCCGGCTGCCCAAAGACCATAGAGAGGTTCGGAGCGACTCCTAGAGATTCGACGGTAAAGGGTGGAATTTTAATCATTTCGATCAACACATTTTCCATTTTGAGCCCTAGCTGTGGAAGCAGAGCAAAAGAAAGTCCATCGAATTGCAAGTAAACCTGACTTTGCGTCATCTGAGTGGTTTTGTAAGTGATATAATCACTTAAGTCGTCGTAGGGAAACAGAACAAGGAACCAAAAAGAAATGGCTGCAAAAAAGAATGCAATTTTCTTTTTATGAAACTTAAAAACATTGAGAATCGGAGTTAAATACTGATTCATTTTCGTTTCCTTGAGTTACCGCGAGACTTAAACTTTGAGTTCGATTTCTTTCCGGTCAGAGGAGACTCTTCACGCGGCACCTCGAAGGCGGCCACTTCGTAGTCGACGACAAAATAATGCGGATCTTTAGCATCGGCTTGGATGGCAATATTCATCAACCGGGTGCTGTCGATTTGATTTAGGGCTTCACCGACTCGAATCAACTGACGGAGATTCAGTTGTTTGACGCTGACCTTAACTCCCGATTGCTTAATCGCGTTCGGTACCAGTGATTTTGAGGCGACAGTGGCTTTTTGGGTGGTTGCCATTTTCTGTTCGGGAAGGATTTGCTCTCTTTCAAGAACTTGATTCACACGACTGGTCAATGCTGAGGCTGTCGGCGCTGGCGGCGGCAGCTGCACAGTCTGGGCGATGCGCCCAGCACGAATCAATTCTCGAGTCATAGCTCTGTTTTCTTCAAAAAAATCCATTTTTTCGCTCGCCGATGAAACAAATGAGGCTGGGATTGAGTAAAAGAAATAAATTACAAAGAACAAGCTCGCGTACTTAACAACATTTTGCATGTTCGGGTTAAGAGTGTCGTAACGATCCTTTAAAGTGATGTAGATCGCAGAATCTTCAACTTGTGATTTATAAGATTGAAATTTTTCTAAGAACTGTTCTTTTAACGCTTCAAAATCCATATCAATTCTTTCTCTTTACTTGAAATTCAAACCCAAAAACCTGACGTCCTTCCTCTTTTTGGATGACAGCGGGTACTGCTTTTATTTTACCGCCGGCGGCCAGTCCTTTCAGGGATCGGTTGATTTTTTCAATGGTTTTGGCGTCCGTCGCCACCCCTTGGATATTCACTTTCATGTTGTCGACAACAAAACGTCGGATCTCATAGGCCTTGGTGTCTTTGTTGCTGGGAAGAGTCTGACTGACGTCATTAACAAATTTCAAAGGCGAATTGATTTCTTCTAGTTGGTCGTAGACCGAAACCAATTCTGCTTTCTTTTTATTTTTACGAATGTAGGAGCGAATTTTAGACTCAATTCCGGTGCGGGTTTTAATTTTTGCAATTTTTGTCGCCTGCGTGGTCATAACATCGTAAGAGGCCAGTTCTAATTGAGTGGCGATCGAGTCATAGGCCACCCCATAGATACAAAAGATGATGTAAGCGGCGGTAACGATTTTAGTAGTGTAACCCCATTTCTCCCAAAACTTTTCAAATGAAAGGTTTTTCTTTGCCATTTCTCCCTGACGAAAATTGACTGGCGGATTGAGCGGGCGACGCAGACCTTCAATGGCTAAACCCAAGGAAACAACAAAAACGTCGGCAAGTCGTTCATGGTTTTTCATATGTTGACCACTAAGGCTTTTGATTGGGTTGACCACGTTGGTGGGGCGCTCGAGTTCTTGAGTGAAAAAACCGGCGAGATTTTTTACATGGGCGGGGCCACCAATCATTTCAATTTGTTCAATGTTGGCGCCGTACTCGGTATTGGCCAGCATCATAGAAAGTCGCAGGTCTTGGATCAACGGCTGCAGGGCTTCAGTGACCGCATCCGACATCTTAATCTGATCTTTGTTGGCACCAGAAGTTGAGAGAAGGACAAAAGCTTTGCTCGGCATCATGTCCAAAGCGGTCGTAAAAGGAACCTGAAAACTTTTTGAAATCGAAGAGGCAACACGCTCGATGCCCCACATGATACTACGACCCCATATTAAAAATCCATTGCTGACAACGCCGACAAAAGATTTGGAGTGACCGATATGAACAATCAAACGGTCGGGTTGTTTTTCCGCTTCCTCTTGATTGACCTCTTCCGGGGACTTGTACCACTTTTCATAAAGGTTGGCGAGAGCCGCAAATTCGGGGGTGATAATATCAGGATCGATATGACCTCTTTCAAAAATATCCAAGGTTCTCTCAACCTCTTCAGCGACACAAGCCATGGCAATCACTTCAGCGGTTTTGGCGTGGTACTTTATAATTTTCGAATCGTAGATTGATTTTTCCACTGACAACGGCATGTCGTCTTCAAGTTCAAAGGCTAAACTTTTGTGAATCTTCACTCTTTCTTTGAATGGGAAAAAAAGTTTACGAGTGCTGACGTACTGTTGTCGAATCGAACACGTGACCTTGGCCGTCTCGGTATCAAACTCTTTTGAGATTGTATTCAGAGTTTGCAAGATATCAATTTCTTGATTGCTCGTCTCTAAGTTAAGAATTTTGTATTCTTTTGCATTCGTAATTTCGTAACTACGATTGTTGGCGAGGATCTCCACCACTTTGATGCTGTAGCGACCAATATCTATACCGAGGCTTCTCATAAAATCCCTTTTAAAATTCCTGGCTTCTTAATGGAATTATAAGATGTTACGCGTCCCGTGTCTATTGGTGCCTATTTGATCTGTTGGATTATCATTCTCGGTGGACCAGGAGGTAATGGGGTCGGCTGGTTACTACTTTGGTCCTGCTTTTGAGCGGCTCGCTTCTTATCAGCGATGCATTTTTTACGTCTCTGCTCATCGGGTTCGTTGTCACACAAACACTCAAACAGTTCTTCGCCGGTCAAGTTTTGGCAGCGAGGATCGGTTTGCTCCTCCATTTCCTTCATTAGGGCTTCCTTGAGCCGGGTTTTGACGGAATTGGCATCATAAACCACGCCCTCAATCTCGCGAGTCATCTTCCCTGAGACCCCAATACAATTGAGGCGGAAATTCAGTTCGGCGCCAAAAAACAGTGGCACTTTGTTTTCCTCATCGTTAAAGCTTTCTGGATCGATGTACGCCCCCAAAAAAGACACAAACTCTTTTTCATCTTGAAAAGGGCCTCCCAGATCGGGATCACTTCGTCTTTTCAGAATTTCGGTGACAATCTCATCTGAGAGTTGCGGATCATAGTTGTTAAACAGGCTCAGTAAGACATCGCGCTCGGCCTGATTTACGTTGATCCCTTTAACGCCATAAAGAGTGATCTGTGGTGACAGGATCTCAAAAATTTCGTCGGTCATACCGGCCACCATATGCATTTCCTGCATGGTTTTAAAAGGCCTGTTGGGAGGCAAAAATTCGTTACGGTAGTCGGTGTAATAGGCTTTCTCGCTACCGCCATTCAAACTTTCATCCCCATCGTCCACCCAATCGGCGATATTGTTGATAAGCTCTTCAAAATTAAAGTTGGCATAACGCTCAGAGAAGGCGTCCTCGCCATTAAGAACTCTTGACTGCAGTCTTTGCAGAATCTGCGCTTTGGTTTTAAAGCGAAGGGCCTCGGAAGGCGAGCCTAAGTCGTTGATATCAATTTTTCCACCTTCGGCAGCAATGGATGACACAAATTGATGTTTGAGCAAGGACCCACCCACCGTTTTTTGAATGGTTGAGCTATCAAACGAACTGATCTCTTCAGGTAAGCTGGGCGGCCAAGACAGAGGAAACTGCCAAATCATGTCGAGCATTTGCAGTTGCGCCGGAGGAACTTTATCGCCCAATGCGCGAGTCGCTTGTTGATAACCTTTGATGCGTAAAAGGTTTAAGCGCATGCAGGCCTGAGCCGCATAGTGAGCCTGGACCTTTTTGACTTCTGTGGCTGAGGTCAAATACTCCATAATGGTTTGTTGAGAAATCTCCATGGCCAAGAACATGACGAATGTGACAGTGAAAATGGCCAACATCATGGCCGAACCTTTTTTGTTATTAGCCCCTTGAAGTATCTTTTTCATCGTGTAAACCCTGGTCGATTTCCTTGCCCCTGGCCTTGGGCCGGGGGTTGGAGGTGCGGTTCGTTGTTCGGGAAAGCCACCGCAACAACCATAGTTTGTGAAAGGGGTTTTGGATTTCGCGCTTCAGAGTCTTCAATTTCTAAACTGACCTTAACAAAGTTTGGAAACTTATTGCGATGATCGGCTCGCCCCTTGTTATCGGATCGCCATTGATCGACCCATTCGTCTTGTTCTTTGTCACTGCGATACTCAAGGGCAAACTTTTTAACATTGTAGGCGACCACCACCCGGGCTCCGTCTTTATCGACCTCATCATCAATCTGAGGGCTGCTTCGGCGCCATAGGCAATTTGTGGTTCCATTGCCACTGCGGCGATCGCAGCTATCGACAAAATAGCCAACCTCCATTTGATCACTCTCTGGAGCATTGTATTTGGTGCGGAAGTGATTCAGAGTGGTGAAGTGCACGCTGGCCGCCTCCCCTAGAAACTGGGTCAATTTGATGGGAGGTTGTCGGGGCTGCCCCTGTCGATTGCCGCCTTGAGTTTGCCCTTGATTCTGTTTTTCATTTTCCAGTTGTTGGATCGCCAGGTTTTCAATCTCCCAAAACACGTCTTGATAGTGAAAAGCTCTTTCTAAATCCATTTTTATAACCCGCAAAGAGTCGTAGAGGTCGGTTTCGGCCTCAATTTTCTTTTCTAAGCTTTTTTTGTTGCGGACAGCTGTCCGAATCGATGTAGAAATCAAAACCGTCAACATCGACATGATCAGCATTGAAATCATAACCTCAACAAGAGTGAAACCGCGGTTTTTCATGGGCCAAGACCTCCGCCGCCCCCTCCAGGGATGCCACCACCAATGGGGATGGCTTGGTTGAAGTCGACGAGAAATGTGGTGGCTGTGTAATCGATAGTTTCCTTTTTCCCCTTGCCCCCATAGTTGTAAGAGATCGTAACCTTCATCTCTTTAACACTTTGATTGAGGTATTCTGTTAATTTATCAACGATTAAAAGCATGGCTTCGTCACCATCTCCACCCGAAATCAGAACGGAGCGTAGATCCGGCATTTCAAAGTCTCGGGACACCATCGACCAGGTGAAGTTGGGATGATTTTCGAAAGCACCGCCTTCGGTTTCAGGGAGTTGGGTGATCCGTTCCGAATATTTTATTTCGAGCTCAGCCATGATCTGATCAAGTAAGAAGGCGGCCTTGTTATTGATCGCCATTTTGCGCACCCGCAGCTGATTGCCGGTCCAGGCGGTGTAAATCAACATCGCCGCTGATGACATAATGGCCATAGCGATAAGAACCTCAAATAATGAAAAGCCTTTTTTACAAAGGTTGGGTCTTCGCAATGGAATCACTCCTTTTCAAAATTAAAATCTTTTAAACTCCGCTCTTTCGGGAAGATATTCACTCGTCCGGTTAAGCCTTCAATGATGATCGTCCAATTGACTGTATCACGATCTGTGAAGTGAATGGCACTTCCTTGTACATAACCTTGTGGAAAAAAATAAATATAGACTCTTCCATCGGTGATTTTTTCGACTGGGTCGCCCATCAGTTCGATGGACTCAAAGAACAAGCCTTCGGGTAGGGTGGCCGGAGCTTCTTTTAAGATACTGCTGTCTTGAGCAAAGCCTTGGGGATCGGGTAAAAACTTTTCACCACTTTCGGTTTCTTTTTCCTCTAACACCTCTTCAAGCTCTTCTCTCTGCTCTTCGTTCAAGAGGAGGGCGGCTTTGTCGGTGGACTCGATCCAGTAGCTTTGTTGTTTGTTGCGTTCGATGGGGAGGTCAAATACCAGGCGATAGGTTTTGTTGTCGAGTCGGGCCCGATTGCGCAATTTTTTTGTCATCGTCGAGAAGCGGCGAACCTGGGTTTTAACAGTGTTGCTGCGGTCGGAAAATCGTCGAGCGCCATAGCTCACAAACAAGCCAATGATGACGATGACGATCATGATTTCGACCAGAGAGAATCCGGTCGAATTTGAGTTTCGGCTGCGAAGAAAGGGGAGGCTGAAAACCCCCCTCAGATTACAGTTGGTTGTAATGGATGTCCTCTCCGAAGCCCTCTCCATTTTCTCTTTTGTCTTTTCCTAAAGAGATAATATTGAATTCAACACCATCCGACTCATAAATATAAGGACGTCCCCAAGGATCCTTCGGGATTTTTTTCAGGTACTTAGGTCCCCATGCATCACACGGTGGATCTCCTGAAGGCTCGTCGACAAGAGCCTCAAGTCCTTGATCTGTTGTCGGGTAAGAGTTGCAGTCGGTAGCATACATCTCTAAGGCATCTGCAAAGTTGCGCATCATATTTTGGGCATCTTTTTGTTTGGCTCGATCCAAGCCACCAAAAAGGCGGTTCCCCATGGTTGCACCAATAATTCCAATGATCACCACAACGATCATAATTTCCACTAGTGAAAATCCGCTTCGATTGTTTAAAAACATACACTCACTCCTCAAAAGTTTAAGACAGCTATATTACTCTGCGATATTGGCGAGTTCAAACATTGGCACCATGAGAGAAAACACAATAACCCCAATGACACCCCCCATAAAAATAATCATGATAGGTTCCAGGACAGAAGTGAGGCCATTGACCTTGTTTTTGACCTGAAAATCGTAGGTGTCACTGACTTGGTTGAGCATTTTCTCCAGTTCGCCTGTTTTTTCACCAATTCCCACCATGTGAATCACAATCGGCGGAAACTGCTCGGATTTCTTCAAGGGCCCCGCGATTGATTCCCCTTCGCTGATGTTGTCTCGAGCCTCGCGCACCGCTTTGGCTAAGACTTCGTTATTAACCACATTTTTTACGATGTCCATGGCATTGAGCATGGGAACTCCACCAGCCAGTAGAGTCGAAAGGGTTCGGGTGAATCGAGACACGGCAATCATTCGGGTTAATTCTCCTGAAACCGGAAGCTTCAGTTTGATGGCGTCCCATTTCGGGCGCCCATTTTCAGAGTTGGTCCATTGCACGAAGACAAAAATAAGGGATCCCACTCCGGCGATAATCAACCACCAATAGTTGACGATCACGGCACTCAAGCTGATCACCATCACCGTGTACCAAGGCAGGGCCATTTCGGCGTCTTCAAAAATGCTCATCATTTGTGGAACCACAAAGATAAACATCACCGCCAAGATACCGATCATGAAAACGATCATGATAATCGGATAAAGCATGGCTGATTTGATTTTCGAATTCAGTTCGGCACGATCTTCGGTAAACTCGGCCAAGCGTAAAAGAATGACATCCAAGGTTCCCGACATCTCACCGGCCTCAACCATTGAGATAAAGACCTTATCAAAGATACGAGGATATTTTCGCAGAGTTTTGTGAAATGGACTTCCCTCGTTCACGTTGTTTTTGCAATCCGCCAACACTTCTTTTAACAGAGGGTTGTCCATTTGGTCAGAACAGGCTCCCAGGGCATCGACCAGGGGAATGTTGGCTTTGATCAAAGAAGCCATCTGTCGAGTCATATTGGAAAGATCATCAACGCTCACGCCTTTGGTGCTACCCACTTTATTTTTATTTTTGATGCGTTGACGTTTGGTTTTATCGGCCAAGTCGACAACGTAGACCCCATCTTTTTTTAATTTGATTCGAGCATTGCGAAGATTGTCGGCGTCAACAGTGCCTTTGACGTTTCTTCCTGCTTTGTTGAGACCTTTGTATTCATAAATAGGCATTAACTAGACCTTCCTCGGCGAACTCCCTTATTTTAATCACAAAGATGGTGGAGTTCAATGCCGTTTACTCTGGTTCGACATTCCTATTCAATGAATGGCTTGATTCTATCTTCGGTCCAGCAAATAATGGGGGCATGCGCAGTCTATTTATAATCCTTTTTTTAACGAGCATTCAGTCTTGGGCCCAATATGAGGACTATAAGTCCTATGACACGTTTTCAGAATTGGACAAATGGCAGCGGGATTACGGCTTGGTTTTCATTCCATCCCTGTTTTACAACCAAATTGAAGAAGACAATGAGGTCAATGGGGCTGTGGTGGGCGATCGTTCTCGTAACCTGACCTTCTACGATGTTCAGTTGGGGTATATCTTTCGCAACGGCTTTTATTTTGGAGTGTTGTACACCGGGGAAACTCAGGACATAAACAGCGGTGCTCCGACCACATCGCGAGCGTCTTTGGGGGCCAGTTTTGGCTACATTCGCCACGGTTGGGCGTTTAAGGGTACATTCTTTCCTTACTCCAAACAAACTTTAGAGAATGTGACGGTTTCTGACTACACGGAAGGTTGGGGCTATCAATTGGATGCGGCTTACTATTTTCGGTTAGGACGTTTTGTCTCTGTAGGGCCACAACTGGTCTATAAAAGTTTTCAGTACGGAAAAGCGGAAGCGGCGGCCACCAATGTCACCTCGGATGCTTCATCAAAACATGATGTCTTCACGCCTATGATCTCATTTTTGTTCAATATCTATCGTGGTTGAGCGAGCTCAGGGAAAACTATCCAACAGTCCAGAGACTTTTTTCTAATAATTATTTGTAGTTTTTGCTAGACTTTAACTTATGGCGTTGAATCTGAGTTCAATATTTGGTGGCGGAGATGGGTATAAAAACCCTCGTCCTCCTTACGAGGGGGCCTACATCTATATACTGTTGTTTTTTGTGGGAATGTTGATCTCCAAGTATCTGACCACATACTTTCGTGCTGATATGCTTCCCGTCGGGGGTATAACCAAAGCCAATGTGATGGCACAAAATCGACTTCGCAACCAAAAAGCGGCCTCTATTTTTACCGGTGTTAAAAATAAAAACATATTTAACGCCGATCACTTTATCCCGGACTCGTTAAGTGAAAAAAAGTCTGGCGGTCCTGGTGGCGAGGATAACACCAAGCCGGTTTTATCCAGTCTTCCTTTAAAGCTTGTTGGGACCATCATTCATGGTCGCCGGGAGCGTTCGGTGGCGACCATCGAGGTCAGTGGTAAAGACATCACGGCGGTGATGGCGGGCGAAGAGGTCGAAGGTATGGCCCGCATTCGTGATATCACCCGTTACAAAGTGGTTTTTAGGAATTTGCGCAATCGCAAACTTGAGTACATTGAAATTAAAGAAGAAAACAAAATCCAAATGGGAGTGGCGCAACAGAAATCCACCCAGCAGTTTGGACAAGTTGATAAGACCAACTTTAATTTTAAACGTGCCGAGATTAATAAATACCTCGAAAATCTGCCGCGAGTTTTGCAAGACGCAAAAGCCGTTCCCTATGTGGCCCCGGGGTCGGGAGGCGAGATCAGTGGTTTTAAACTGGTGGCGATTAAAAGCGGCAGTATTTACGAAACTTTGGGTTTAAAGCGTGGAGATATTATTAAAGGAGTCAACGGCGAGCCTGTCGATTCGCCACAAAAGGCCATGGAGCTGTATCAGGCTTTGAAAAGTGCCGACAGTATTCAATTGGATGTGACCCGCGGGGGCAGTGCAACCACTCTAAACTACACTCTAGAATAAATTCTTTTTCTTTTTTAACAGAACTCAGTATTCTAACCCTCTGACGACAAAAGGATGGTTTCAATGGTTCGAGTGGTTTTGGGTATTTCGTTGGCAATCAACTGTGTTTTGGCTGTGATCTTATTTCAAAACAAAGAGGTTGTGTTTTCAGGGCAGCAAACCGGTTCAATGCCCGTCGCTGCAGATAGTCCTCCGACCACCAGTCTGACAGGAAACAGAAACCAAGACGAGTCGCAAGCCAAGGTTGAAAAAGTTGATTTTTCTGGAGCACAAGAAATTTCTGTGAACTACAGCAAAGACAGTATTGATGAGCACCTTAAAAACCTTCCAAAGGTTCTTAAAGACGCAAAGGCGGTGCCTTTTGTAGAGCCTGGCTCAGGAGGAAAGATTACAGGATTCAAAGTCGTCTCGGTTCGTCCCAATAGTATTTACACAGAAATGGGAATCAAGCGTGGTGATATCATCCGAGGGGTCAATGGTGATGCGGTTGATTCTCCGCAAAGAGCCATGCAGATGTATCAATCCTTGAAGCAAGGACAGCTCCTCAATATTCAAATCGTGCGGGATGGCCAGCGAAGGATTATTAATTACTTTGCAGAGTAAAAACTTTAGTAAAAAAACTTTTAGAAATTTAAAGTCGAACTGTGAGTGGCGGCGGATGACGCGATGCGATTCCGAGAAGAGCCAGAGACTCTCTCGACCTAGGGCGCGATCCGGGCCTTTGTTGTATGAACTTACTTAAGTTCTCAATATTTATAGGTTTTAATAGAAAATGCAGTACCATAGGAAGGTCCGAATGAAGACAATGCGAATCATGATGATAGCGATTCTAGTGATAGGTTTTTCTCAACCTTCACTCGCCAAAAAGTCGGCGTCTCCCAATTTTTCCGAAGAGATCACCCTTGGCGAGCCTCTTTACACAATCGCACAAGTTCCAGAAGAAGAATTTTTTGATGAAGAGATGGATCCACAAATCAACGAAATTGAAATTGAAGAGCCACCGATCATTGAAGAGCCAGAGCCCATTGAAGACGAGTCACCACGCTCACGTTTTCGTAATCGACGCTCACGTTTCAATCGCAACAGTGGCACGCCGGCTCGTGATCCGGTTCCTGTAAACAATCGTCCGGCCACTCCGGTGGAAGATATCAAAGTGAAAAAGGTGGCCAACTCGGGAGCCCAGAAAAAAGGCCTGACTTTCGCCGAAGCCCAGCCTGAAGACATCACCGACGAAAACTTTCCAGACATTATTGAAAGCTTTGATTATCCCAATGCCAACATCATGGATGTGGCGCAAGCCATCAGTAAGTTAACAAAAAAGAACTTTATTATGGAGCCAGGTATCAATGGTAAAATCACCATCGTGGCCCCGACTCCGGTGACTGTGGCACAAGCATGGAAGTTGTTTCTAACAGCTTTGGCGATGAATAACTACACAGTGGTTCCCACTGGCGATGGTTATCTAAAAATTCGTAAAGAAACCAATGCCAAAGATGATTCTATTGAAACCTATTCCGGCGCTTATTATCCAACGTCGGACCAATTGATCACACGAATCGTCAATTTGAAATACATTGACGCCGAAAGCTTGAAGAAAAGTTTAGAAAAGTTTGTTTCGAAAAAAGCTGGAAATGTCGAATCCTATGAGAACACCAACTCGTTGATTGTTTCAGGTTACGGATCAAGTATCGAAAGGATCTCTCGAATTATTGAAGAGCTTGATAAACCTGGGTTTGAAGAGCGTCTTGAGGTGATTCCTATTCGTCACGCTAAGGCTAAAGACATTGCCGAATTGATCGAGAAGATCATCAAAGACGGAGAGGACGAAGGCAAGAGTTCCAGTCGTTTTCGTCGCTCCCGTTTTAGCAAAAGCGATGGCGGCAAAACCGAGAACTTGAAACTGGTGGCGCCTGATGAGCGCACCAACTCCATCATTGTGGTTGGAAACAATCAAGGTATTGGTCGCATCGAAGAGCTTGTAAAACGTTTGGACTATCCCTTGGATCCAGCCGACGCCGGTGGTGTCTATGTTTACTACGTTAAGCACGGTGAAGCGGTCAAAATTGCCGAAACACTTTCTGGAATTGCGCAAGAGAATGAAAAGGCTGCCGAAAAGTCGGCCAAGCAGAATGACGACAAAGGAACTTTCCAAGCTCCAAAAATTCAGAAGCCAATCTTTGGTGGAAATGTGGTCATGAAGGCTGATGAAAACACCAACAGTTTAATCATTACGGCCAGCAAGCAAGATTATAAGGTCGTTAAAAATCTTTTGGCGAAAATTGATATTCCAAAAGATCAGGTTTTTGTCGAAGCCATTATCATGGAAATGGAAGCCTCCAATTCCAATGTTTGGAATATGAACTACATGAAGTTCCTGAAAGGACCAGAGGATAACACCAATAACACCAATGGTGAGGGTGTGGCTCGTGTCGGGTTCTCGGGCGGCGCCAGTTCCTTGGCAGACCTTGTCAATCCGACTGGTGGTAAAGGGGCGATCCTTAACCTTGGTGATCCCAGTGAAACCATTCAAATCAATGCCGGCGGACAAACCATCGAAATTCCGAGTTTGATTGCTTTGATCTCGTTCTTAAAAGAAAAAACCAATGCCAACATCCTTTCGACTCCCAACATTTTGGCAATGGATAACGAAGAGTCAGAAATCGAGGTTGGAGACGAGGTTCCCGTCGGAGCCACGCAAAGTGCATCGAATGCCGGTTTAAGCACTTTCACGCCACAGTTTAAAGACGCGACTATTCTGTTGAAGATTAAACCTTTTATTTCTCCAGACTCTGATATTGTCCGCCTTAACGTTGAGCAGAAAATTCAGAAGGTGAGTACCAAACAAATTCAAGCACAGAATTTGGCGGACAATGCTCAGGCTTTGACTAAGAAATCTTTGAAAACGAATATTGTACTTGAGTCGGGACAAACCGCCGTTTTGGGTGGCCTGATGGAGGACGAAGATTCAATCACTGAATCGAAGATTCCATTGTTGGGTGATATTCCAATTCTCGGTTGGTTGTTTAAAAACAGTACGGTTCGAAAAGTGAAAAAGAACCTAGTGGTATTCTTGACTCCAAGAATCATTCGTAATTCTCAAGGTCACAAAAACATCTTACGTCAGAAAATGACCGAAAGAATTGATTGGATTAAAGAGAATTCAGGAGGACGCGATCCTTATGGTGAAAAGTTTAACAACTTGATCCGCGACGCCCGCGCCAGCAACGACACCTTTATCCCCAACACCGAAGAGGTCGAACTTGATCTTGAAGATGCCATTCCGTTAGGAGAGCCGCCGGCACCAGAAGCTCCAGCTCCCATGAGTCCAGAGCCTTTTGGAGGTGACAGCGGTGAAGAATTAGACGATTTTGAAGCTGAATTTGAAGGTCTGTAGGAGTTCATGGCACAGGCAACCGGCGTTGAAACCATTATTCAGAAGTCTACCAGTCTGACGGCCGAGCAAGTCCAAACCTTGCTTGATGCCGATTTTGGTGGCACCAAAACGGTCCGCCAAAGTCTAGAGGAAATTGTTGATCCCACCACTGACAAAGTGATGGAAAAACTCAGTCAAAGAATTGGAATTAAGTTTGCTAAAGATATTATTATCAATGATATCGCAATGGACATGATTCGTGGCATATCGATCAACTATGCTAAGACTTTTGAAATCTTGCCATATAAAGAGGATCAAAACCAAGTTTTCGTACTGACAACCAATCCACTGAATATTACCGTCCTTGATGATTTGCGACTTCTTTTTAAGAAGCGGATCTCGCCAATTTTAACCACAAAAGTGAAGCTCCTTGATGCGATCAATCGGGTCTACGAAAAAGGCACTGCGGCCCTTGAAGGCTTGGATGAGATTGAGGAAGAAGACTACGACCTTGATGAACCCATCATCGATCTTTTAGAAGCGGCTGACGACGATGCTCCGGTGATTCGACTGGTGAATACTTTATTGTCTCGTGCTGTTAAAGAGAAAGCTTCTGATATTCACGTTGAGCCTTATGAAAAGTACATGGTGGTCCGGTTTCGTGTCGATGGTGTGCTCTATGATGTTTTTAAACCACCAAAGAAACTACAGAACGCCATCACATCAAGAATCAAAGTTATGGGCAACCTGAATATCGCAGAAAAACGCCTGCCTCAAGATGGTCGAATTCCGTTAAAGATTGGTGGGAAAGACATCGATGTGCGTTTGAGTACGGTTCCCACCTCGCACGGTGAGCGATGTGTGATGCGTTTGCAGGATCGATCCAACGTTATTTTAAACTTGGACCAATTGGGGTTTTCCGAACAAAATCGAAAAGCGCTCGATAGTTTGCTAGAAAGAACTTATGGAATTTTGTTGGTCACCGGTCCTACCGGATCGGGAAAGTCGACCACTTTGTATGCCAGTCTTCAACAGTTAAATGCGATTGATACCAATATCATCACCGTTGAAGACCCCGTCGAGCAACGAATTCCTGGGATTGGTCAGATCCAAGTCAACTCTAAGATTGGTTTAACTTTCGCCAGTGGACTGCGGTCGATTTTACGTCAGGATCCCAATATCATCATGATTGGTGAGATCCGTGACTTAGAAACCGCTGAAATTGCGATCAACTCATCGCTGACAGGTCACTTGGTTCTATCGACTATTCACACCAATGATGCGGCTGGAGCCTTTCCACGTTTGATCGATATGGGGTGTGAGCCGTTTTTAATTGCAACATCTCTGCTTGGAGTTATTTCGCAACGACTGGTGCGAGTTCTTTGCCCGCATTGTAAAGTGGCACATCAGCCCTCGCAAATTGAAATGCGAAACCTGGGGCTATCAGCGGCGCAGATCGAAGGGCACAATATTCATAAGGCCGTCGGTTGCAACAAATGCAATAACAAAGGTTATATTGGACGAACATTGATTCAAGAACTTTTAACTGTGACCGAAGAGGTTCGGACCCTGGTGATGCAACGTAAAGACTCGGGTGCCATCAAGAAGAAGGCTATTGAACAAGGAATGAAGACGTTCCGTGACCATGGCCTTCAAAAAGTGATTCAAGGAATCACCACCATCGAAGAACTTCTTTCGAACACTCAAGAAGACCTATAAGGAGGTCCCTTTGCTTCGCAAAATTTCCCTCATCGTTTTATGCCTGTTTGCCATCTCGGCGTGTTCTTCAAAAAACAAGACCACCGATGCTGAAGAAGTAGCACCCGGGATCACTTCCGAGCCAATCGGTGGAGTTGTCGATTCCGACAGTGGCCAAGTTGACGGTCTTTACTCTATCAATTTTCCCTACGACCAGTCGAGTTTGAGCGCCGAGGCTGAGGAAAAGCTGCAAAAAAATGCGCAGTGGATGCGAAACAACCCTGACAAAACCTTGCAAGTCGAAGGGCACTGTGATGCGAGAGGCTCCATTGAGTACAATTTGACGTTGGGAGAAAGACGAGCCCGTAAGGTAAAAAATCATCTGGTCGGCCTGGGCATCGATGAAAAACGTTTAACCGTTTTAAGCTATGGCGAGGAAAAGCCTCTCGATGATAGCGATTCTGAGGAGGCTTATGCGAAAAATCGTCGGGCCAACTTTGTTCCTCTATCTGAATAGAAAATTATAAAGTCTCGATGGATCGAGGAGACTGTTGCAGTTGGCAGATCTCCTTTTCAACATTCTCAAAAGGCTGATAAAGAAAATCCAGCACCGTCCAAACCGTGCTGTCATTGGTATCGATGAAGAAAACCACGGATGCCGTGGTTCGCCACTTTTTGCCAAAACAACCGATGTTGCTTAATAAAGGTTCGCAGTCGCGATGCTCACTTAACAGTTGATAGTGTTGAGGACTGACTTCTTTAAAAGTCGTGCGACGTTGAGAAAAACCGATGAGAGGCCCTGGTATTCCAATCGGCCCCTTGTTGATATCTTGAAACGCGATCGGCGAGTGGGTGAGACCTTTTAGGCGAATCGCATCGTCTTCAACAGACACGTCTACAACGTTGCCAGCCTTGCAGTTAAGGTATGATCCGGGAGCGCCGACCTGTCCGCTGACATAGTAAGACCCTTGTAGAATGGACGCCAGAGGCTCTTCGCTAAGAACCTCGGCCGCCGCATTGAAGGTGGCCAATATTACGGTGAATACCAAAAAAAATCGCATGCTGATCCCTGATTTAAATGGCTGATTTCCAAAAACTGTTGAGGATAGGGTCCATTTCAATGGAGCTCATTGAGGCCAAGCCATCGAGTCCGACATTGGCAAATTCTTCTTGTCGAAAGTCATAAGTCGGGCCCAAATGCACGCACTGGGTGAGTAAGTTGTTGAGGCTCAGTTCTTCAACTATTTTGGTGGCCTCTTTTTTCTCGACTTCAAGGTTTTGATAAAAGCCTTCCGGGTTCCACATCAAAGCTCCGTACTCTTCAAGTTTAACACCTGTCAATTTAGTGCCTTGCTGAGTGTAACGAGCCATTAAAGTGTTTTCTTTGCAAAAGTCGCTGTTTTCAATAAAGTTGCGGAACTCTTGCATCCCGGCGCAAACCGCCATCGCCGAATTGCCATTGATCGGTCCCACCAAAAACTTCGGCCGACTTCGATATTTCACAAAGCGATCAAACAGTCCGACCTGTACAGTGGCTGCTACCAAAGCTTTTAAACTGGCGTTGGAATTGAATTCGCTGTCGCTGGATTGTACGTAAGAATAAAGATCAATTTTCAGAGATGCCCCAATAATCTCGTCAACCAACCTTTGTGCTTCTTTTAATTTGCGAGAAACTTCTGGAATTCTTAATACCGAAATTCTCGTCGCTGGATCATCTAGCCCTCTCCGCCCCGAATAGAGTAAACAGATATTCTGCATGTCCTTGCCCCTTTTGTTGTTTGTTTGCCCTCTGTATTGTCCCAGCGACAATCAACCAAAGTTTTGATTTTTGCGGTACGAAAAAGATTTCATGGTTCGTAAATTTATTACAAAAGCTTATGATTTCGGTGGTCCGGTGGTCTTTAAATTGCTTTGGAGAGGCAAGTATAAGCAAAATTTTGGTGCCAAATTAGATTGCGCGTAACATCAACTGCTAGTTAATAAGCAGTTTTTACAGCCTTGTTCAGGCCTTAAAAGTAACAGAACTGAAAGTCGGGAGCGCGGGTAAAGGGATTGGGGTGCAGGTAGCGCGGTAAAGTTTTCTGGTTGTCCAGCAGGGTATAAAATCCATAGGGAATTTTAACGTGAACAAATGAAGCCGGTGGCCGAGTTGCGTAGTCACCATAGTAGTTGGGATAAATTAAAAGTTCTTGGTTGCCGCAGTCATCAAAGGCGCGGGTTAATAGCGAGTTGAAAATGTCTGGGTTGTCATAAGCGGCGTGGGTGATGTGCTTAACTGTAAAAGGGTCGCCGGGCCTCGGTAGGGGACGTGCCAATCGCAAAGCCGAAAGGGTTCGGCTGGTCGAGTAAACTTGGAAAGATTTGTGGTGGTATTTGTCGGCGACGACTCTCTGCACATCACGATTGTTCCAAGGCGCCATACAGCCGATGATTTTGCCATCTTGATTACGAGCCACGATAAAGTTTTGAATTGAAAAATTCGGCCATTCCCGACAACGTCGCTCCAGCTCTTCAACACTTAAATTAAAACGTAAGGGCCGACGCACAGATTTTTCCATTAAGTAACGGCTGATGGCTTCGGCGTCTTCGGTGCGACCGTAATCAATTTTGATACTGCGTAACAGGGGGTCGGCAAAAAACGCTTTGCCATAAATGACGATGAGGTTGAATTTGCGAAACAGGTGGTATCGAGGCATGCGGCTCATGCGGCTGCGGCGTCGTAACAAAGTGTTATAGGCTTTGCTTTCGTATTGTTCCAGATCAGAAAAAATAAACTGGCAATTTCTTTTTTCAATTTCACTTTCCATAACAGGTACGAATTCTTTGCCCCAAGACAAGGTGGCTTTGCGAGATCCTGAAACTCGCAAATCGGTGACATAACCCACCGTCTGTTCTTGGGCGTTGATGTATCCTTTGCGAAACAATATTGAAGCCATAGCTTGAATTTTTTGGTCGTCATCTCGCAACAAGAAAGTTTGGTAGTCGTCAGTGGTCAGTTTGTACTGATCAAAAAAAGAGTTGGGGCGGGTGACTCGGTAGTTGTAGATTCCGGGGACTACCTGATCACCAAAAAATCGTTTTAGGTCCTCGTCATCTTGTTGAGTGGCTCGAAACAATTTCATGAACTAGGGTTTCCACTCGATACTGGCCACTTCCATGCGATGGTTAATCAAGCGCGATAGAACAAAGAAATAATCAGAAACTCGATTCAAGAACGCGACCGCCGGCAGTGACAGCTCGGAAAGATCGTTGAGGCTGACGCAGGCTCTTTCGGCTCGACGAGCCACGGTTCGACAGACATGGGCTTGCGAGGCTGCCAAATGACCGCCAGGAAGGATAAAATTTTTCAGACTGGGGAGTTCCTGATCCCATTGGTCAATCCAAGTTTCAATTCTTGTTATTTGCGATTCTTCAATAGTCGGGAGCTTCTTTGCCATTTCGGCATTGGCGCAGGCCAATTGACTACCGAGTTGAAACAACCAATTTTGCAGTTCGCGTAAATCGGAGACTATGGGCTTTAGGTTTGCCTCATTATCAAGCATTGAAGTCAGTAAGCCGACGTGAGCGTTGAGCTCATCAACGGTTCCATAGGTTTTCAGGCGCGCATCGGATTTTGCAATTGGACTGCCATCAACAAGCGTGGTTTGTCCCTGGTCGCCATTTTTGGTGTAAATCTTCATTTGTGCTCCCGCTTGGCCGGTGTGAACCTCAATTTATCCTATGCGCAATAGGGGGTCAATTTAGGGAAATCCATTGTTTTTACTGCCGATCCAAACTATTGAAATTATATGTCTTCAGCAAGGGATTTACCGTTTTTTGTTTCAATTCCCCATTCCGGGGAGCAAGTTCCTAAAGAAGTGACCTGGTTGCAAGGTCTTCCCGAGGAGACTTTGATGCGTGATGTGGATCGATTTGTCGACACACTTTACGCTCCGGCTCTACAAAATCTTAATATTCAGTCGTTCATAACGCCGTGGCATCGTTATGTGGTCGACCCTAATCGTACGCCCGATGAGTATGATGCTGATGCGGTGGAAGGGGCCAAGCATCCCGCAGGGACCCATCCCAAAGGTTTGCATTGGAATGTGACCACTCAGGGAGAGCCTCTGATCGTGTCGCCAATGAGCCCTGAGTTGCACAACACTCTCGTGAAAAAATATTATCAACCGTTTCATGATTTAATTCAGGATATGCGACAGAAGCTTAAGGCCAAGCATCCCCATGTTTTTCATTTGGATCTTCACAGTATGCCTTCACAAGGCACCCGATTTCACCCCGACCCTGGTGAAAAGCGGGCTGAGGTTGTTATCAGTGACCAGCATGGAACCAGTGCGGCGCCAGACTTTAAAGACGAGGTCCTTGACGCCTTTCAACAGGCTGGATTTCAGGTCGCTTACAATTGGCCTTATATCGGTGGTGGGATAACTAAAACCTATGGCGAACCCGAAAGCGGATTCCATACTGTTCAAATCGAATTGAATAGGGCACAATATATGGACGAAGATAGCAAACAATTGAACACTGAAAACTTAAGTGCAATTCAGAAAAAACTTGAAACGGCTTTGTCAGCCATACAAAGCGGATTGCAAAAGAGGCTCAATGGCTAAGTCACAATCGACATTCAGAAAAATAAACAAAAAATTCGCATCTTTGAAGCTGGCTGTTTTTGTGATTCTTGCAATGGGAACAATGTCGGCGTGGGGAACAATCGTTGAGTCGATTTATCAAGATGCCAAGCGCGCCCAAGAGACCGTTTATCACTCTTGGTATTCCTATGGTATTTTTCTCCTGCTTTCGATAAATTTGATTGCGGTTATCATCGATCGTTATCCGTGGAAAAAGCGTCACATGGGCTTCATCTCGGCGCATGTTGGAATCTTAATTTTGATTGGTGGCTCGATCGCCACACGCTATTACGGCGTCGATGGCTCCATGGCTTTCAATATCAACGAGACTCGCAAGACAGTCACTGTGGGGCAGACAGATATCATTCTTTATAGCGGGTTGATGTCTGGCGGGATGCGCCCTGTTTTTGAACAAGAAGTGAATTTCATTAAAAATCCACCGTCGCCAGAAAACCCATTTGTGGTTCCTGCCGGCAACGACAAGATAGTCATCGATGGCTATCGTCCTTACGCGATTCCACAGAACAAGATTGAAGAGTCAACCAAAGTGACAGATGGCGCTGGTTTACGATTTCAAATTGCCAATGAAAGAGTCAGTGAATCGGATTGGTTATTACTTGGCAAAGAGTCCTTTGATATCAAAAATATGGGGCCAGCAAAAATTGTGTTAGGTAAAAAAGGTCTCTTTAAATACACGGGTGGCAATGTCTTGTTGGTCGAAACCGATGGCCAATCCGAACAGCTTAATTACAAAGTATTTACCGCCAGTAAAAATGGCATGACCGATTCGGGAACGGTGAAAGCTGGGGAGTCGATTCAGACGGGATGGATGGGCCTCACCTTTCGCATTCTGAAATTTATGAACCACGCCAAGCAACGCTGGGAGTACGAGCCCATTGAAAGCAAGGCCGAGGGGACTGTTCAGGCGATTCGTTTTCAGTTTGATGGCAACGAATATTGGACAGGGTTGAATTCCTCAGTTCGTTTGTTTTCAAATGACGCCCACCATGTGTTGATTTATGGCAATCGTCAGTTGCCCTTAGAGTTTGCTCTGAAACTGGATGAGTTTCGGGTCGGGCGCTATCAGGGGACGCGTCGAGCCGCTTCCTACGAGAGCGATGTGACAGTTCAAGACCCAAAAGGTGAGAAGCTTTCGACGACAATCTCGATGAATGAGCCTCTCTATTATGGGGGATTCACATTTTATCAATCCAGCTTTCAAGAAGATGAGATGGGACGACCGACAATGTCGATTCTGTCTGTTAACTACGATCCTGGGCGTCCCTTTAAATACCTGGGCAGTCTAATGATCGTGTTTGGTATTATCCATTTATTTTATTTTCGATCGAAAAAGGTGAAGTCATGATGAAAAAAGGATTGTTCATTCTGTTGTTCTTATTGCCCAGCTTGGGGTTTGCAGAGAGTTTCACATTCGAATCTTTGCCGGTGCAAGAGTCGGGGCGAGTCAAGCCCATGGTTACAGTGGCACAAGAAATGTTGCAGCTGATTCATGGCAAATCAACTTACCAAAAAAAACCGGCCCTTGATATTTTAACAACCTGGATTCTCGTTCCAGAGCCGTGGATGCAAAAAGAAATTATTAAAATTGATCACCACGGATTAAAAAAAGCCCTCGGTTTTCCAAAAGATAAAAAATACTTTACTCCCGAAGAAATCAGCACCCACCAGCGATTGAACGTACTTTTCAGTGATCTGCAGGTGCGTGCCGCGCGCAAGGAAAAACTCAATGCTTACTATCAGGCGATTCAGCGCCTTGAAAGCCAATTGCTCACATTCTTTGGTATCTCCCAGGGCGGGATCAAAGTTTTTCCTCCCGCTAAGGACGACGAATCAACCAATTGGAAAGCCTTACGAGAATTGGATCAACAACAGAGTGAAGCCTTTTTCAAGATGTTGGCCGCCTATTCAACTCAGTTTGTGAGTCAGAAAGAGTCCGAGAAAAAGACGGGCAAAGAAGACTTGGACGCAGCCGTTGCGGCTTACACAGCGATGGCTGAAGAAGTGGGGGGAGACAAGTATCCGGAGCCAGAAGATATGTGGACCGAAGTGCACTATCAAACATTGGAGCCGTTTTTCTGGACTTGGATCCTTTACTTATTAGCCGCCCTGGTTTTTACATTTTCTTTTTTGTTTGCTCGGTCTCTCATGACAAAGTTGGGGAGCGCCTTTTTCCTATTGGCGTTTGGAATGCATACTTATGGTTTTGCACTTCGTTGCATAATCACGGGACGTCCCCCGGTTTCAAACATGTACGAAACTGTGGTTTGGGTCGGTTGGGGTGTCGTTCTGTTTGCTGCCATTTTTGGATTTCTCCGCAAGAAGACCTGGATCCCTCTGGTGGGCTCCATCGTCGCAACACTCTGTATGTTGGTTGCTGATTTTGCACCGGTGATTCTGGACAGTACCCTGCAGCCTCTCGAACCAGTGCTGCGAAGTAACCTATGGTTAACAATTCATGTGATGACGATCACCCTGAGCTATGCGGCCTTTTTCTTGGCCTTTGGGATCGGTGATTATGGTCTATTTCTTCATGTTAAAGATCGCAAAGGCAATAAAAAGAAAATTCGTGAGCTGGCCCAAGTGTCTTACAATTGTATCCAGGTGGGTGTGGTTCTGTTAACTGCGGGAACCATTCTTGGCGGTGTATGGGCGGATTACTCGTGGGGCCGCTTCTGGGGTTGGGACCCTAAGGAGACCTGGGCGTTTATCGCTTTAATGGGCTATTTGGCCATTCTTCACGCCCGTCTTGTCGGCTGGGTCAAAGACTTCGGTATGTTGGCGGGAAGTATCATCTCTTTTAGCTTGGTGATCATGGCCTGGTATGGCGTGAACTTTGTCCTGGGCGCCGGCCTGCATTCCTATGGATTTGGAGCCGGGGGGATGGAGTATGTCATTGGCTTTGTGGTGATCCACCTGATCTATGTGGGTTACGCCTGGTTTGTTGAGTACGCGGCTCCGAGCCCGCAACAGAAGTAAAGCCTTCTTCCAAAGCCTTGCTGCACCCAGATGTTGAATCGATTCTGGGTGTTTCGATTAGATTTTTTCTTATTAAATGTAAAAGAAATTTCAATTATACCTTATTGTAGCCGCTGGCTATACTGACAGTATGAAAACGACTGAAGATATTAAACAGAGTGCTAATAAGATGACTAAAGTGATCGCCGATCTCAAAAGCGAAGGCTATACCAAAAACTTCGTTGTCCATGATGGGAAGCTTTGGGCTGACAAAAAAGTCTATAGTCCAGAGGACGTTGAGATCGACAAAACCATCCGAGTCGAAGCCGATTCTGATCCCGACAATCAATCGATTGTTTACGGAATTCGCTGTCTGAAAACCGAGCACAAAGGGACTATTGTTAACGGTTTTGGTTTGCATGCGGATGCTGACAAGAACGAATTTGTGATGGAAGTACAAAATCGTTCAAAACACTGAAACATGAGGAAGGAGTATGGGACATACTGAAATTAAGCCCGTAAAAAACTTTCCGGCTAAAAAGCTGTTATTTCAATTGGCCAACCGTGATCTCAGCGGCATCGATTTGTCTCACCGAATTTTGAGGAAATCATCTTTAAGTTCGGTGTGCCTTTCGTATTCTGATCTGTCAGCCAGCGATCTTCGCGGATCCGACTTTCGCTTAGCCAATCTTTCGAATTGCGATCTGAGGCGTACGGATCTTTCAGACTGCAATTTATGCGGAGCCAATATGCGCAATGCCCGCATCCAGTTCACCGATTTGCGTGGCGCTCTATTTAACTTTCAAACTCTACTACCATTTTCCATTGCTATGGCCTTGCGCCATGAAATGCAGTTCGTCGACGGGCGTGTCGCCTAAAGTGTAACATAAAATTTAGCTTCTTATTAATTTATAGATAGTGACATCATAAGTAGAACTCATTCCTTGCCAGTTCTATCGGGGGATCACTAGACTGTCTGTGACTCTAAGGATGGAGGTTCATTTGTTTCAACAGGTTTCGTTGGTCTTTCTATTTGTTTTCTGGTTTTTTTCTGCCACCTCGTCTTGGGCGGTTGCCTTTGAAGTCGACGGTCACAGAGTGGAGTTTGAAGCTCATCGGGGCGCATCTCAATTCTCCATTGATGGTAAAAACTTTGTTCATTCCGGGCAAATTCGCTTAAACACCAATCCTCTTGTTGGCGACCGCCGAGTCGCTGATTCCGAGCCTCAACTTTTTATTATTCAGTTTCAGACAACTATTTTTCAAGCTTATCAGCAGGACTTGAAAGCTCAAGGTATAGAGATTGTCAAATTCGTGCCCGATTATGCGCTTTTAGTGAAAGGTCGTCGCGATCAAATGATTGAGCTAGAGACTCAAGCTCATGTCAAAAAAGTGGTTGAATTCGGCAGTGCTTACAAGCTTGCCAGTCTGCCATCGACCCTTTGGGTGAATCCGGATTCATTGACTGAGGATGCCTATGATGTGTTGCCGATTGCTGATCATTATCGTCGAGCCATTTTAAGTCAGGCTCAACAATTGGGACTCACTATTTTGCACAATGGTTTGGACTCTTTTGCACTTACCATTCATGGTGATTTGCAGGACGTTTTAGCTTTAGCTGAGGACCCCAAAGTTCTATGGGTGGAGACGAGTCCTGATCGTATCGAAGAGGACATGGACGTGGTGTTGCAGCAGGGAGGAGTGACCTCGTTAATCCAAACCACAGGTGCTTATCAGGGAGAAGGCATTCGCGGTCATGTTTTAGAAGGAGTTTATAAAGACCACCAAGACTTTGTCGCCGATACCTTTCGTCAGGCTCCGATCGCCGTTGGAGATGGCGCCTCCAGCTATCATGGTCAGCAAACTTTTGGAATCATTTATGGCAGTGGCGCCGGTGATACTTTGGCCACTGGTATTATGCCGCGTGCTCAGGGGTACTACACCAATAATAAGTTCGTATACAACAAAGACAATCGCCAACAGCTCACTGATGAACTGATTCGAGATCATAAAATACTACTGCAAACCGCCTCATGGGGTTCACCGACGACCGATCAGTACACGGCTCGATCTCTGGAAATGGATAAAATTATTTTTGAACTGGATCTGCCAGTGACTCAGTCGCAAAGCAATCGCAGTAGCCAGCAGTCGCGGCCACAAGCCTGGGCCAAGAATATTATTTCGGTGGGGGCGGTTCACCATGGTAATAATACTTCGTTTGCAGATGACAGTTGGGAGCTGGGTGGAGCCAGCATTGGCCCGGCCACCGACAATCGTATCAAGCCTGACATCGTTTCTTATTACGATGACATTCACACCACTGGCAGTGAAAAATATTCGACGTTCGGTGGCACCAGTGCCGCCACCCCCATTGTGAATGGTCACCTTGGCTTAATTATCGAGATGTTTACCGATGGGTTGTTTGGAAACGTTTTAAAATTTCCGAAGGAGAATCGGTTTGCCAATCGCCCTCATGCTTCGACGGCAAAGGCTTTGCTTATCAATTCGGCGCGCCAGTATTCGTTTCTAGGAGCCGACCATGATTTGACCCGAACTCACCAAGGGTGGGGGCATCCGGATTTGCAGAACTTGTATGACCAACGCAATCATATGCAAGTGATCAATGAGGACCATATATTGGCCCCCTTGGACAAACAGATTTATGAATTTGAAGTCGAGGCAAACACGCCGCAACTGTCGGCGACATTGGTCTACAGCGACCCGGATGGTTTGGTCGGAGCCCAAATTCATCGCGTCAATGATCTTAACTTAACAGTGACGGCTCCCGATGGTCGCGTTTTTCATGGCAATTATGGTCTCTACGAAAATAATTTCAGTGAGCCGGGCGGGGTGGCTGATACCGTGAATACGGTTGAAAATGTTTTTGTTGATAAGCCGATGCCCGGTCGATGGACAGTGGAGGTTTTCGCCAACGAAATCAATCAAGATGGCCATGTCGAGACCGAAGATGTCGATGCCGACTTTGCACTTGTGGTCAGTGGGATTAAGACTCAGCGAGCGGACGCCCTGTAAGCCAATCACTTTCTCTGCCGACACCTTGCCAAGGGAAGGTTTAGACCCTCATCTTAAAACTTCGTTGTCGCTCCGTTGAAAAGAAGGGTTGGCAAGGGGAGAGACCTTTTGTGTGGAAGCCCCTTCTGTCGGGCCCGAAAAGATATCGGAGAGTCTTTTTCCTGATTTGGATCGGAGTCGGCCATCGACAAGCTCCGGTGTTTTCGAAGTTGCATTGCTCATAGCCCAAGCGGCCCTTGACCATGGGTTTCTGTGGTCTTCGGTAAGCTTCAATAAAACTGTATTATTTTGAGACGTTACATCTTGAGACAGGGTTGGATGAATCCTGACAATTGAATACAAAAATTGTCGTTTCATTGGCACACCTTATTTTTTTGATTTCAGAGTCTATATATTAGTGGGAGGGCGAGGGTCCTTGGCACTTTTCGTGTATTAGTAATAAAGCATCAGGGTGCTGACCCCAAACAAAGCCCTGACCCCATATTCCCATACCCTAACCCCATTACCCCTGAAGGGCGGTGCTTCCCACACCGCCCTTTAATTTTTTATTCTCAGTCATAATTTGCCAGGTGAAGTGTGATATCTCTGCGTCGGGCGCCTTTAAGATTTACGGAAAAATTTCACCTTAAGGATCGGAACCGTCTCTTCAAAGTCACATCTGGAGCCAATGCTAAGGCGCAGCAATGAATGCTTAAATAAAAAGCAGTCCCTTAAATTCCTTAACAATTGTGCGGTAATACTTTAAAAGTGAAAGGCTTTTGAAAATCCAATAGGTCCCTCGTCCGAAACGAAATCGGCAGGAGGACTTTTGTCGTTAGTGACTGTTGTTGTCACAATTGAAGGAGTGTCGATGTTCTTGATTCAGCGAACATATAAATTCATCCCACTACTTTTGATTCCGTTCTTTCTCGCCAATTGCAAGTGGGGATCGATCGGTTACAATCAAGGTTACGCCCCGGAACAGCCCATTCCATTCTCCCACAAGTTACATGCTGGGCAGTACAAAATGGCTTGCGTCTATTGCCACACACAGGTGGCACAGGCCAATCACTCTGCGGTTCCCAGTCTAAATATTTGTATGAACTGTCACCAGGTTGTGAAAACCGACAGTCCTCATATAAAAAAACTGCAAGAAAAATACTTTGCAGGAGAGACCGTGAATTGGGTGAAGGTTCATATGCTTCCCGACCATGTGAAATTCAATCACAAGCGGCACGTGCAAAAATTCAGTTCGGCTGAAGACCGCTACCCCGCCTGTAAAACCTGTCATGGCGAAATCAAGAAAATGGACGTGGTGGGACAACACAGTAGCCTCAGCATGGGCTGGTGTGTGAATTGTCACCGCGATAATCATCCGGACAATACTTATGATGTTAAAGGTCCGGTCAACTGCTCAACCTGTCACCACTAAGAGGAGCAAGAGTTAATATGGAAAATCAGCAGGACACAAAGCAAAACTCTTACTGGAAAAGCTTGGACGAAAAGTATCAGACTCCTGAGTTTCTCGAACAGGCCGAAAAAGAATTTCAATCCTCACCTTTAAAAGATGAAGAAGGGGTTGAAAAAAGTGGCTTGGCCCGACGCCAATTTATGAAATTGATGGGAGCCAGTATCGCTCTATCGTCAGCGGCCTGTGTACGCCGTCCGGTGCAAAAAATTATTCCTTACAACAAGCGACCTTCCGAGGTGGTAATTGGTTTACCCAACTACTACGCTTCGAGTCTTTTTGATGGTCGCGAAGGTTTCGCGGTTACAGTAAAAACCCGCGAAGGACGCCCTTTGCATTTGCAAGGCAATGCCGATTACCCAGGTAACGGAAAAGGTTTGAGTGTTCGCGGCAGTTCGCAGCTATTAAGTTTGTATGATCCCGATCGAGTTCGCAATCCGACAATCAACTCTCAATATAAAAAAGGCGATGATGTTCGGCGCGGAAAAATGATCTCAGTTCCTCGAGACTGGGGCAGCATTGACGAGAAAATTGTCGAGAAATTGGGTGAGGGACAAGTTCGCATTTTAACCACTGAAACTCCGTCTCCTAGTTTGAAAAACTTGGTTAACAAATTTGCGCAAAACACCGGTGCGAAAGTCCATACTTGGACGGCCGTCAATCAATCGGATGTGCGCGAAGCGGCCGAACAAAGTTTTGGACAGGCCGCCGTTCCTAAGTATCGATACGACAAAGCAAAAATGATTGTTTCTGTGGATGGCGACTTTTTGGGAACTTACTTGAATCCCACCGAGTCCAGTAAGTTGTTTAAAGACAGTCGAAATCCTGAAAACGGCATGTCGCGATTGGTTTCTTTTCAGTCAGTACCGAGCTTGACCTCGTTGAATGCCGATGACAACTTTGGCATCAAACCGTCTCAGCAATTGCCTTTGATTCTTGCCATGATTCACGAGTTGGCGTTTGTGCAAAACCGTGCTTCAGCAGGCCCCGAGGCTCTTCGCATCACGAAACCTCACAAAGATGTTTACAAAAAAATGGGTCTCAGCCACGAAGACTTTGCGGCGATCGTTAAAGGTTTGGCCGACAACAGTGGTCAGGGTGTGGTTATTGCCGGTGGTTTACAAGCCAAAACCAAAGACGCGGTTTCATTGCAAATTGCGGTTAACTTCTTGAATGATTTGTTGGGTAACAATGGGGCCACAATCCATTGGAGTCATGGTCTAACGGCGACCGAATCGTCCGACGGGTCGTTGCAAGAACTGCTGTACGCTATGCGTGAAGGGGAAGTGAAAACCCTAATTATCAATGATGTGAACCCGGTTTATAATTTACCCTCCAATCTTGAATTTGCCGAGGCTCTTGGAAAAGTCGAGACTGTGGTCGCAACTAATAATTGGATGGATGAAACGGCCAGCATGGCAGATTATGTGGTGCCAGCTGGGCATCAAATGGAAAACTGGGGAGACTATGAGTTTGAACCTGGTCTTACTGTTATCCAGCAGCCAACAATTCAGCCATTGCACAACACGCGATCGTTTGGTGATTCTTTAATCACTTGGTCAAAAGCCATGGATAAGCCCGTGGCCAATCAAGAAAATTATTACGAGTACTTAAAGTCACGCTGGATGAATCAGGTTGGTTCGGAACAGGGTTGGTATGATGTCCTGCAAAAAGGTTTCATGGGCTCAACTTTTGACGGCCAGGAAAGAAGCAATGGTTTTAATCCAGCTGCGCTTAGCAAAGTTTCGGTGACAACGCCGGACTCTGACATTGAGTTGTCTTTGTACGGAAAAGTCGGATTGCACGATGGCTCCATGGCCAACGTTTCTTGGTTGCAAGAGCTTCCGGATCCTGTCAGTAAAATCGTTTGGGACAACTACTTGATTATTTCTCCGGTGTTAGCGGACGAAATGGGTCTTCGCGATGGTTCCATGGTGAAGGTTGAAACAGAAGCTCACACCATGAATTTACCAGTGCATATTGCTCCCGGACAAAACGCCGGCTCGGTGGCGGTAGCCATTGGATACGGTCGACGTCAGGGTGGAGAGGTTCAAAAGAATATCGGATTCAACGTTCAAGACTTCGTCGTCGCAGAAAATGGATTTCTTCAGTACGCCGGTTTTCCTGTTAAACTGACAGCCTTAGGTGAGCAGTATAATTTAGCGAACACTCAAGGCCATCACACGATGGAAGGTCGTCAGTTGGCGGTTGAAACCACCGAAAAACATTTCAAAAAGACGGGCGATGTTGGACTTCATAAACATAAAGTTTTCAGTATCTGGGGTCAGCACAAATATGATGGTCACAAATGGGGATTGGGAGTCGATCTAAACTCTTGTACCGGTTGTTCGGCTTGTATGGTGGCTTGTCAGTCGGAAAACAATATTCCTGTTGTCGGTAAAAAATATGTCTTAGGCGGTCGAGAAATGCATTGGATTCGCATTGATCGCTATTACAGCGGTGATGAAAAGAAATCTGTGGATGCTATTTTTCAACCGGTCATGTGTCAGCATTGTGAGAACGCGCCTTGCGAGACGGTTTGCCCGGTGTTGGCGACCGTTCATAGTGATGAGGGACTTAACGACATGGTTTACAACCGTTGCGTTGGAACTCGTTACTGTTCAAATAACTGCCCTTACAAAGTTCGTCGTTTCAACTGGTTCTACTATGATGGTCATCACCGTCGCGAGCCATTGCATATGGCTCTGAACCCCGATGTGACGGTGCGGACTCGAGGTGTGATGGAAAAATGCACCTTCTGTGTTCAGCGTATTAAAGAAGCTAAAAGCATCGCCAAAGACGAAAAAAGAGATCTTAAAGATGGCGATATCAAAACTGCGTGTCAGTCGGTGTGCCCGACCGATGCCATCGTTTTTGGTGATTTGAATGACAAGAACAGTGAAGTCACTCAATGGTTTGAAAGCCAAAGAAACTACACTCTCCTTGAAGAATTCAATGCCGCGCCTCGGGTTCGTTACCTTGCGAAAGTTAGAAATACGGATCGTGAGTTAGGAGGGCATCATGCCATTGGTGGCGGTCATGGACAGCCCGAGCATGAAGGCTCCGAGGTTAAAGACAAGCATATCCCTGGTGGACACGGAGCTGGACACTCGGACGTTGATAAAGTTGAAACTGATCACAAGGAAGGTCACTAATGATGGATCGTAACCCATTAATACTTGGTGATAAGACTTATAAAGATATTACCGATGACATTTGTGAGCCCATAGAAACGGTGCCAGGAAAGCAATGGATGCTGATGTTCTTTTCAGCCAAGTCGTTGTTGCTCTTTTATTTGGCCAGTGTCGCCACCATTCTTTTTACTGGTATGGGGCTTATGGGAACCAACCATCCTGTGGGCTGGGGAACAGATATTGTCACCTTCGTGTTTTGGATTGGTATTGGTCACGCTGGAACTTTGATCTCAGCGATTCTTTTTTTGTTTCGTCAAAAATGGCGAACCTCGGTGGCTCGTTCGGCCGAGGCCATGACAGTTTTTGCGGTGATGACGGCCGGGATCTTTCCGCTGATTCACACCGGTCGTCCTTGGTTGGATTTTTGGTTACTGCCTTATCCTAACCAACGGGGACCTCTGTGGGTGAATTTTCGTTCGCCTCTTTTATGGGACGTTTTTGCCGTTTCAACTTACGCGACTGTATCAATCGTGTTTTGGTATGTCGGTTTAGTTCCTGACTTTGCCACCGTTCGCGATCGTGCCAAAAGCAAACTTCGCCGAACAATTTATGGTGTTTTGTCCTTGGGCTGGAGAGGGTCGACCCGAAACTGGAGCCATTACGAGATGGTTTATATGTTGCTGGCCGGTTTAGCTACGCCTCTGGTTCTTTCGGTTCACACCATCGTATCGTTTGACTTTGCCGTGGCCTCGTTGCCAGGGTGGCACACCACGATTTTTCCTCCTTACTTTGTCGCCGGAGCGATTTTTTCTGGATTTGGTATGGTGGTTACACTGCTGACGTTGGTGCGCATTGGTTTCCCAAAATTTAAAGATTACATCACCATCGACCATATGGAGGCGATGAACAAAATTATCATGTGTACCGGTATGCTTGTCGGTTACGCTTACTGTTCAGAACTTTTTATCGCTTGGTATTCCGGTGTGAAATACGAGCAATACGCTTTTATCAACAGAGCTTTGGGGCCTTATTGGTGGTCGTATTGGATTATGTTTTCTTGTAACGTTTTCGTGCCTCAGGTGTTCTGGTTCCGGGCGGCTCGACGAAGCATTCCGATCATGTTTGTGGTCTCTATCTTCGTCAACATTGGAATGTGGTTCGAGCGTTTTGTGATCACCGTCACATCGTTGCACCGGGATTTCTTGCCCTCAAACTGGGGCATGTATGACTGGAGCGTCTACGATGCGGCCATTCTTTTTGGAAGTTTTGGAATGTTCTTAACTCTCTTCCTTCTTTACCTACGGGCTTTCCCGGCGATATCGATTGCAGAGGTTAAACCTGTTCTTTATGTGGGCAAGAAAAAGGGAGGTCACTAATGGCAAAACGTCAAAGTGGTGTGGCTGGAATTTGGAGTGATGACGCTAAAATATTAGAGGCTGCCGCCAAGATGCGGGATGCTGGTTATAAGAAGTTTGATGCCATCACACCTTTCCCTGTTCATGGAATGGAAGAAGCTGTGGGTATCAAAAGATCCGGCATACCCTATGTAACATTTATTGCTGGTATCACCGGTTGCAGTTGTGGACTTTTGTTGCAGTGGTGGACAAGTGCGGTCAGTTGGCCCATCAACGTTGGTGGAAAACCAATGTTCTCTTTGCCAGCCTTTATTCCGATTACATTTGAGTTAACAATTCTATTTGCTGCCTTGTTTTCTGTGGGAGCCATGTTTTTTCTTAATGGTTTACCGAAAGTGGACCCGCCGATCATCGATCGCGATTTAACCTCACATAAGTTTGCTCTTTGGGTCCCCGATGATGAAGAAGGTTACAGCGTAGAAAAAGTGGAAGCCTTTTTAAAAGAGCTTGGGGCCGATGAAGTGAAGAGAGTTGCGGAGTATTAATGATGAGTATTTTATTGGAACTAATCAAAGTAATGAAGACTCTCGTGGTGGCTGTTGTTGGCAGTGTCACTTTGTTGGTGGCATTGACAGTGGCTGGTTTGTTGATCACGGGTTGCGGCCCTGATGGCAACAAACCCAACGTCGAGATCATTCAGGATATGATGGAGCAGCCGGCTTTGAAGGCTCAAGATTTTCATCCGTATGATCGCGAAAAGGGTTCAATGTTGACGCCTCCAGAGGGAACCTGGCCAACCAATCGCACGCCCTATCTCTATTGGAACAATCCTGAAGAGGCCGGGCAAAAGATGAAAAACCCTTCGGCAGGTTCGGCTGAATCGGTAAAAATGGGGAAAGTTCATTTTGAAAATTACTGCATGGTCTGTCATGGCCAAGGTGGAAAAGGCGATGGGCCGGTGGCCGAAAAGTGGAAGCCTGTGGTGGTACCGTCGTTAATGACCGACAAAATTCGAAATTATCCAGATGGTCGAATTTTTCACATTATAACGGCCGGGCAAGGTCTGATGGGTAGCTATATTCATCAGGTTCCAGACGAGAAAGATCGTTGGGCTATTGTTAATTATGTTCGTCAACTTCAAAAGAAAACTCAGCGAGGACAATAATGGGGCATTCAGTTTCAGTTGAAAAAGTTGAGCCAAAAAAGTTTGAATTACCCGGTAACGGCAAAGTCATCTTGATGGTGTTAATGGGTCTTGGACTTGCTGGTTTGGCAGCGGGATTTGCAGTCAATACCGAGCGGGTTTGGCATGCTTACCTCACAAGTTATTTTTATTTTACATCACTGGCTGTTGGTGGATTGTTTTTTACTGCGATTCAACATGCGGTACGAGCCGGTTGGAGTGTCAACATTCGTAGAATGTCGGAAGCCATGACGGCCTTTTTCCCAGTGGTTTTTGTTGGAGGCTTGGTGCTTCTGGCTGCCGGTTCCCACCTTTATCTTTGGTTGGATGCCGAAGCTGTGGCGGCTGATGCCATTCTGCAAGGTAAAAGCGGATATTTAAACTTGGGATTTTGGGCCGTTCGTATGGTCCTGTTCATGGGTCTTTGGTGGTTTTTTAGTAAGAAAATTGTTGGATACTCGGTTTCTCAAGATGCCGACGGCGATGAAAAATGGACTCATAAGCTGGTGCCTGTGTCAGTGGCCTTTCTTTTGGTCTTTGCGTTGAGCTATTCCTTGTTTAGTGTGGACTTGTTAATGAGTCTTGAGCCGCATTGGTTTTCGACAATTTTTGGTGTCTACTGTTTTGCCGGTCTTTTTCAATCCACATTAGCTTTTTTGATTTTGATGATTCTTTATTGTCGTTCAAAAGGGTGGGTGACGGGTTTGATGACAATGGAGCATGTGCATGACGTGGCCAAGTTCTTAAAAGGCTTTACCGTTTTTTGGGCCTATATTGCATTTTCTCAGTTCATGTTGATTTGGTATGCTAACTTACCAGAGGAAACGGTCTTTTATCTGCATCGCACACATGGCGGTTGGATGGAAGTTTCAGTGGCCCTCTTGGTTTTTAAATTCATTGTACCTTTTATCGCTCTTTTGCCTCGTTGGGCCAAGCGGACTCCCAAGCACTTGGTGATGGTGTGCTGCCTAGTTTTGATTATGCAGTACGTAGATATCTTCTGGATGGTTTACCCCAACTTTACGAATGAGTTTGTGGCGTTTTCTTGGATGGAAGTTTTAGCTTTCCTTGGGTTTGCAGGCGCCTTTTTGTTTACTGTGACTCGCTGGCTTGAGAAGCACAACTTGGTGCCGGTTAAAGATCCTCGTATCCATGAGTCTTTAAGCCATCATGTGACTTACTAAACCGATATTTTCAAAAAGTTAAAAAAGGAGCCCAAGGTGGCTCCTTTTTTTATTTTATCTGTTGAAATCGATTAATCCTCCGACACATTTGTCTTAATTTGGCACATAGAGGCCTTAGAACCTCAGTATTTTCGATTTGAGGGGAATTTGGACTTGCTTTAACAGCCATTATTAGAGATAAAGATAGTGATGTTAGTCTATCCTACCGACCTTATTACGATGACCTTTTGATCTCTTGATGTCTTCAATCAACATTCGTTTGCCCGACAATTCAATAAAAACTTTCGATCATGAACCCACAATTCTTGAAGTGGCGCAGTCTATTGGAGAAGGCCTAGCGAAGAGCACCGTGGGCGGCTTTGTCAACGGTGAGAAAGAGGTCGTGGATTTACGCACAGCCCTTAAGGATGGCGATCAGCTTGCGATTGTGACGGCTCAATCGGAAGAGGGCCAGGAAGTTCTTCGCCACACCGGGGCTCATATCATGGCGCAGGCGGTGCAGGAACTTTTTCCAAAAGTGAAAGTCACCATCGGTCCGGTTGTTGACGGCGGTTTTTATTATGACTTCGACCCGGAAACGCCTTTCACTCAAGACGATCTTGCCAAGATCGAGAAAAAGATGAAAGAGATCGTTAAGCGCAACACGCCTATTGAGAAAGATGTGTGGCCGGCTGAAAAAGCCATCGAGACTTTCAACAGCATGGGTGAAACTTACAAAGAAGAGATCATTCGCGATCTTGGGCATGATGAAGTGTCTATTTATAAACAAGGTGAATGGTTTGACCTTTGCCGCGGGCCTCATACTCAGCACACCGGACAGGTGAAAGCTGTGAAAGTGATGAGCCTGGCTGGGGCCTACTGGCGTGGTGATCAGAGCAATAAGCAATTGCAACGAGTTTATGGCACCGCTTTTCACGATAAAAAACAATTGAAAGAACATTTGCAGTTCTTAGAAGAAGCTAAAAAGCGTGATCATCGCAAGGTGGGTAAAGATCTTGGGCTTTTCATGTTTCATGATTATGCGCCGGGAATGCCTTTTTTCACTAGTAAGGGCACCATTATTTATAATGAGCTGACCAATTATATTCGTGATCTCTATATTAAATATAATTATCAAGAAGTGATCACTCCACAAATTTTCGACGTCGAACTTTATAAAACCTCGGGACACTATCACTGTTACCAAGACAATATGTATTTCAGTGATTTGGGCGAAAAAGGCATCACGGGAGTGAAGCCGATGAACTGTCCTTCCCATTGTTTGTTGTTCGCGGCAGACAAGCACTCTTATCGTGATCTTCCCTTGAGAATCGCGGACTTTGGGCGTTTGCATCGCTATGAAGCCAGTGGGGCTTTACATGGTCTGACCCGTGTTCGTTCTATGTGCCAGGATGATGCCCATATATTTTGTACTCACGATCAGGTGGCTGATGAGATCGCCACATTTATGGGGATGCTAAAAGAAACCTACGACACCTTAGGTTTAAAAGACTTTAAGGTTTATCTAGCGACTCGCCCAGCCGAGAGAATCGGCAGTGAAGAGGACTGGGATCGCGCCGAAGAGGCTCTGGAAGAGGCCTTGAAAAATCTTGGAATCGACTATGAAATTTCTCCGGGAGACGGTGCCTTTTATGGTCCTAAGGTGGAAGTTCATTTTATTGATGTCATGAAACGAACCTGGCAGTTGGGAACAATTCAGGCCGACTACAATATGCCAAAAAACTTTGAGCTGACCTACGTTGGTGAAGACAATACTCAGCATCAGCCCGTGATGTTGCATCGAGCGATTTTAGGAACATTAGAGCGTTTTATCGGTATCTATATTGAAAACACCGACGGACGTTTTCCTCTGTGGTTGTGTCCGACTCAAGTCAGTATTTTAAACGTCACGGATCGACAGAGCGAGTATTGTCAAAACCTGAAAAAGCAAATGGCCGCTGTCGGCATTCGTGTTCATTTCGACGACCGCAACGAGAAATTAGGCTACAAGATTCGTGAGAGTCAGCTACAGAAAGTTCCTTACATGATGATTATTGGTGACAAAGAAATGGAAGAGAACAAAGTTTCTGTGCGAGTCCGCAGTGGTGAAACCACTGAACCCATGACAATTGAAGAGTTTATTAAAACAGTGAAACAAGAAATTGAGACCAAAAGTTTATTGAGTCTGGTGAAGGTTTAAACAAGGAGGACCTTATTCGAAGACACCGTGGAGGGCGACAAGCCCCACCTAAAGAAAAGTACAGAGTGAATGATCGCATCACCGCCCGTGAGGTTCGTGTGATTGACGACGAGGGACAAATGATTGGCGTGATGGCACCTGCCCAGGCCTTATCAATGGCTGAAGAAAAAGGGTTGGATCTGATAGAGATCGCCCCCAACGCCAAACCGCCCACCTGTAAAATGATGGATTACGGAAAATGGAAATACGAAAATAAGAAGAAGGCTCAAGAGGCAAAAAAGAAGCAAACCGTTATTTCTATTAAAGAGATTCAGATTCGACCTCGAACCGATGACCATGATCTTGAAACCAAGATGAAGAAAGCTCGCGAGTTCCTACTTGATGGTGATAAGGTAAAAGTAAACCTACGTTATCAAGGTCGGGAAATGGCCCACAAAGAAGTGGGAGCCAAGGTTTTACGACGAGTGATCGAGCAATTGACAGATCTTGCCATCCCTGAGGTTGAACCGAAGATGGAAGGGCGTCACCTGTTCGTAGTGATGGCTCCTGATGCCACCAAAGTTAAAGAGTACAAAGCGGCCAAAGAAAAAGAAAAAGCCAACGCCAGCAAACAAGCTTCAAACTCTTAAACCCTTTTGAGTGCTTACTTCGAACGATAGCCCTTTGCTTAGTCGCAAAGGGGACGTTTTGAATGGCCAAGTCTTTTTTAAAGTCGACGGATATTAATAAAGAGCCACATGTAAATGTGGCTTTTGTTTTCGGATTCGTGCGAAGAAACCCTTTGTTCTTATTGAGAGAGGGTGCCGCCGATGTTTTGGGCCATCAAACTCTGTGGTGGCTCATCCATTGCCTTGCTCTTTCGATCACCGTAGAGCAAGGAATTTTTGTGTTTTAGCGACGAATTTTAAATAGGAAGTCGCGGACTTTTTGGGTTTTACCTTTGATCCTTCTGAATCTTGGGACTTTTAAGTAAATCTTGCCGCGGTATTTACGAATAGCGGCGCCTTGGTATTCACTGGAAAAGTTTTTGATCGGAAGATCGTGACGCTTCCATTGTCCTCGCTCATAACATCGAAAGTGATCGTGGACTGCCGCTCCATGAGAACGTCCATCGTTGTTTTCACCAGTCAGGTAAAGACATTTTCTACCGATGCTAGGATCAAATTCGTTGATGGCTTGGATAGACAGAAACTCGGTCATGTTGCCGTTTTGTGCCTTCAATAATTTATCGGTGTCAAAGCGAATGCCCTCGCGACGGCTGCGATCGATGATCATGCGCGATTGACGAACACTGGCATGTTGGCCGACAGTGAACAAGTCGGGAAGGCCGTCTCTGTTGTAGTCGAGAAAGGCGCTGCCCATCATATGGGGACCATCGGTTTTAGTGGCGCCACTACCGGCTTTGTATGTAGCAAATGCGCCCCAGGGCGTACCACTGACCCCGCCGTACCAGGGCAGACTGGAGGAACCGGTTAAGTCTTTGGCGACTAAATCTCCATTGCGTCGTTCTTCCAGTTTGATAAGTGATGCCATGGTCCCATAGCCTTTGGGTGTGTGGCTGTCGTAGCCGGCAAAGAAACAAAGAAAACCCGGTTTGTAACCCTTTCGGACCAGTGCCCGAGGGTATTCGGTGCACTTCACAGAGCGCGAGGCCGCTTTATACAGAATATTTTTTCCATTGAGAGTGGCTCGAAGGTGTCGAACTCGCACTCGGTTGCCAAGGTTGTGAATAATAAACTGTTCACTGCGCACGCGCACGCCATCACGGGGATGAGCATAGGCCGCGGAAACCACAATTGAAGGCAGTCCTCTATTGAATTCAATAACCTCGCAGCCCGTGAAAATTCGTTTTGAACCATTGCCCAGTTTTTTTCGATGGGGTCCTCGCCACATGAACAAATTTTTATTGAGTTTCTTTCCATTGCGGACAAAAACGCGCAAATTTCTAGAGTCACAGTGCAAGCGATCCATCACACCATCATCATTCCAGTCAATTTTGAATCGACGATCAAAGTGTTTTGCGGGCACTGACGAGAGTGCCACCTTTTGAGTGTAATTGGTGTCAAATGACTCTGCGGCCGCCTTTTTGGGCGCACGAGACCCCATGGCCATGACCTGAGCTGCGATCGAAAAAATGGACAGAATTATTAAGAAAAATCGAATAAAAAGCAAAACGACACCCCCCGTATCTTGTCTCTCATAATAAGGGTTGGGCTTGACATGAAATGACACGTTCCAATTTGAGACGTTTTTCTTTTGTAAGTGCCTGATTATACTGACATTTAAATCTCTCCACGGGAGTGGACAAAGGTGTCGAAATGCGTTAAAACACTGCAATCTTCTAAAGGCTAATGAAAGTAAGGGTTTAATGATTAATTCTTCGCCTCTAGGGAAAGGACATTAAGATGAAACAGAAGACTCATTCTGGTGCCAAAAAACGCTTTCGCGTAAAAGGCCGAAACAAAATCAAACGTGCTCAACAGGGCCTCCGTCACATTCTAAGTAACAAAAGTTCCAAGAGAAAGCGTCACCTCGGTGATATGAAATATGTCGACTCTGCGAATTTACCTAACGTTCAAAAGTGTTTGAATCTGTAGGAGGGTGAAAAGATGCGTGTAAAAAGAGGAGTCAAAGCCCGTCGTCGTCGTAATAAAGTTTTAAACCGTGCCGAAGGTTATCGTGGCGCAGGCAGCCGAATCTATGCTGTTGCGAAAGAGAAAAATGACCGTGGAATGGTTTACGCCTATCGCGATCGTAAAGCGAAAAAGAGAGAGTTCCGTAAACTTTGGATCACCCGTATTTCAGCGGCCGCCAAATTGAATGGAACAAGTTATTCGAAATTCATGGGAGCTTTAACCAATTCAACTTTAGAGTTGGATCGTAAAGTTCTTGCCGATATTGCAGTCACTGATCCAGAGGCTTTCACAAAAATTGTTGAACAGGTGATGGCGAAATAAAAAGACATCCTAAGCCGTTCGTTTTTTGAACGAACGGTTAGGACGCCGAAATAAAGAGGCTCAATCGATCGCCGCAGCCATCGCATACGCCTCGCCAGCCACAGACTGTTCTAAAGTCTCTCTAAAGAGGAGAGGAATTGGAAACCGAAAAGCAAACTTCCTCTGATCTATTTAGCAAGAGGAAGAAGGACCACATCGAAATATCTTTGCGTGATGAGAGCCAGGCTTTTGTGGATCAATTTTCTCGCCTGCAATTCCAACACAATCCTATTCCGGAAATTAATTTTGAAGACATCACTCTCAATACCGAAGTGTTTGGGGCCTCGCTGCAATCACCATTGTTTGTGAGTTCGATGACCTTGGGCCATGATGGCGCCGGTACTGTCAATGAAGCGATTCTCACGGCTTGTGCTGAGAAGGGGTGGATGATGGGAGTTGGTTCGCAGAGGCGCCAGCTTTTCGATCCAGAGGCTAACCTTGAATGTGAAAAATTACGAAAAAAATTTCCTAACAACATCATCTTTAGCAACATTGGCTTGTCTCAGGTCATTGCCAGTCCGGTGGCTCAAATTCAAAGTTTGGTGGATTCGTTGCAGGCGCAGTTTTTAGTGGTGCATTGCAATCCATTGCAAGAGGCCATTCAACCTGAGGGCACGCCACAATTTAAAGGCGGCTTGCAGGCCTTGGGCAAACTCACAGACTCCCTTTCCGTTCCCGTGGTTGTTAAAGAAACCGGTTGTGGATTCTCTGAAGATTCTTTTGAAAGATTGAAATCAATAGGTCTTGCCGCGATTGATGTGAGTGGAATGGGAGGAACCCATTGGGGGCGTGTTGAGGGATTGCGAATGCAACAACAGGAGTCTGGATACCAGGTGGCGCAAGCCTTTGGGCATTGGGGTATTTCGACGGTTGACTCTTTAGAAAATGGCATCAAAACTGGCATCGGAGTGCCGCTTTGGGCCTCGGGTGGAGTTCGTGATGGGCTGCAAGCGGCCAAGCTTCTGGCCTTGGGTGCAGAAAAAGTAGGCTTAGCCAAACCTATACTGGAAGCGGCAATACAGGGTACGGAGACCTTAATGACTCGCATGGATCAGTGGGAACGTGAGCTAAAGGTGGCTATGTTTTGTTTAGGTATTGAAAACGTAAGATCTCTTGTTGGACAAAGGAAGCTGTTAAAATGGATATAAAAGAAATGTTCAAAGGATTTTCAAAACTGAATCGCGACCAAAGATTTCAAAGACTTCTTGAAGTGGGCGCTCTGACTAAGGCCGATATTGATTATCTGAATGCCGGGGGTGTTCATGGTTTGGAACTTGCTGACAACTTTATAGAAAACTCCATCGGTTATTTTCAGATGCCCCTGGGAGTGGCGACCAACTTTGTGGTCGATGGTGTTCCGCGTGTCATCCCGATGGCGGTGGAGGAGACTTCGATCATTGCGGCTGCCAGTAAAACCGCTCGTTGGATTGGGCAAAATGGAAAAATTAGTACCAAAACTGTTGGTGAAACAATTATTGGTCAAATTCAAATCGCTCGAGTTAAAAATTTTGAAAAATTAAAAACGATTTTACAGGAAAATAAAAAGGCCTGGATTCAAGATGTGAATGAGCAGGTCGCGGCCTCAATGGTGAAACGCGGTGGCGGTGTCGAAGATATCGAGCTGCGTGCGGTGGAGCGTGATGACGACGACAAAATGGCCGTTTTCCACGTCTATTTCAATCCATGTGATGCCATGGGCGCAAATATGATTAACCAGGTTTGCGAATATTTGAAAAAACCCATTCAAGATGTCAGCGGTGAGACAGTAACAATGTGTATCCTATCCAATTTGGTGGATAGCAAGTTAACCATTGCCACCGTCGAGTTGGATAACGTCGATGCAGAGATGGGCGAAAAAATTCAAGAGGCCTCGCTGTTCGCCGAGAACGACCCCTACCGAGCGGCCACCAACAACAAAGGTGTGCTGAATGGGATTGATCCTATTTTGATAGCGACCGGTAATGACTGGCGCGCCGTTGAGGCGGGAATCCATGCCTATGCCGCACGCAGTGGTCAGTATCGCTCTATTACCCAGTGGCGATATCAAGATGGAACCTTGACCGGACTTTTCAAGGCACCACTTATAGTGGGAACTGTGGGAGGAGTGACCTCTTTACACCCAACAGCGCGACTTTGCCTTGAGATGTTAGACATTCACAGTGCTAATGAATTGGCTCGTATTTGCGCCGCCGTGGGCTTAGTGCAAAACTTGGGAGCCCTCAAAGCTTTGACCACTGTCGGTATTATTGAAGGTCATATGAAGCTTCATATTAAAAACCTCACACTTGGGGTGGGAGCCACACCGGATGAGACGCCTCCTTTACAAAAAAAGCTTGAGCAGCTTTTGGCGGTAAAAAAACGTATCACCCACACCGATGCCTGGCAGATATTACAAGGTTTGCGACAGCAAATGCCAACGACAGCCTCAGAGAACAGTGTCCGCTGATGTCGTCATCTGCAGACCTGGTTTTTGAAATTCCGAGCAAAACCTTCATTATTGGTGAGTATTTGGCCATCAATGGCACCGCTTCGATGGTCGCGGCCACTGCTCCGGCTTTTTTTATAAAAACCATTCAAGACAAGACTTTTGGATTCCATGAGAAAAGCCCAGCCGGACGTTTACGACAAAAACTAAAACACACGGACGTCGGTTTTTCAGTGTTAGATCCGCATGATGGCCGCGGAGGTTTTGGGCGATCGACGGCTGAGTACTTGGCGGTTTACCTTTATGACACCCAAGTCAACCAAGGCGGCGGTGACCAGTCGCTGTCCATTTTAAACAACTTGCAAGACTTTGTTCCTCAGTACCAAGGTTATGCCGGCGGCGAATACAAACCCAGTGGTGCCGACTTGGTGGCCCAGGTCTGTGGTGGTCTTTGCTGGTATGATGGAATGAATTTCGTGGCTGAAAAATTGGCGTGGCCGTTTCCTGGGTATGATATCTTTATTTTCCATACCGGTAAAAAGTTGGCCACCCATGAACATTTAAAAGATTTAAAGTCAAAAGACCTTAGAAGTTTAATACCTATTTTGTTGGCGGCGCGAACCTCGTTTGACCAACAAAATTTAAAAGTTTTTTGCGAATCACTTAATTATTATTATGACATACTGGATGAGATGGGTCTTAGTAATAAGACTGTAAAGGAAAGTGTGAATCAGTTACGTCAGCATCCGGCGGTTTTAGCGGCTAAAGGTTGTGGAGCCATGGGTATGGACACCGTGATCATTGTCGCCGAAACTTCGAGCGCGGAGATTGTAAAAGAAATCAGTTACGATCAGGACTTTCAATATATCGGATGTTTAAGCGAGTCCCATCCAGGGGCCGTTGTCAGGAGGTCGAATTGACTTTATTCAGTTATGATCACTGCCCTTACTGTGTAAAAGCTCGTATGATTTTCGGTTTAAAAGATATTCCTGTCGAAGTTAAGACTCTGCTTAATGACGATGAAGAAACTCCAATCACTTTGATTGGTAAGAAGATGTTACCGATTTTGGTGAAAAACAATAACGAGGCTCTTCCGGAAAGCCTTGATATTATCGCATACGTTGATGGTCTTTCGGAGTTTGGTGAGCCCATTGTCAAAGCCTCTCGGGGGAACGAGATGCTGAAGCAGTGGCTTCAGGATGTGCGAAACTATCACTATGCTTTGGCTATGCCTCGTTGGGTTAAAATGGAACTTCCTGAATTTGCCACCTCATCAGCGATTCAGTACTTTACCCATAAAAAAGAAAACTCGATTGGGCCTTTTGCTGAAAATTTACAAAAGACATCTGATTTATTGGCGCAAGCAAATGATCATCTTCTTGTTCTGGAAGATCTCATTAGCGAGGGGCCTTATTTTTGGGGAGATGAGCTAACCTTGGACGATTTTCATGTTTTTTCTTCACTCCGCTGTCTTACCACCACCAAAGGAGTGAAGTTTCCAGGTAAGATTGATCGTTATATGAACAATCTGTCAGAGAAAGCCAATGTTCCCTTGCATTGGGATCGAGCTCTTGGAGATATCAGCCATGGCTAAGCAATGGCAGGCCGAGTGCCCCTCTAACATTGCCTGGATCAAGTACATGGGGAAAAAAGACCACGAAAAGAATATTCCCACCAACGCCTCGATCTCATGGACATTGAATCATTTAACGACCACGGTTGTTTTAAAACAGGCGAGTCAGGATAAGTGGGTCCCTTTAGACAGTGATTTCCCTTTTGCTATGAGTGACTTAGGTAAAGACAAGTACTTGAATCACCTAAAGCGTTTGAAAGACTATTTTTCAGTATCAGGTGGTTTTGAAGTGGCTTCAGCCAACAACTTTCCAGCCGACTGTGGAATTGCCAGCAGTGCCTCAAGTTTTGCAGCATTAACCGAAGTCTGTTGTTTGGCATTTTCAGAACTGTCTGGGAAGTCGATCTCTATGGAAGAGAAAGTGCGTCTTTCAGCGATCGGCTCGGGATCATCCTGCCGGTCTTTTATGCAGGGGCTGGTGATCTGGGATGGAGAGGGCGTGCGTCCCTTTCCTGTAGATAATTTGCAATTAAGTCATATGGTGATTTTGGTCGGCCAGGGCGCCAAAGAAGTTTCGTCGTCTGAGGCACACCGACGCGTGGCCAGCAGTCTGCTTTTTGCAAACCGCGTTGAGCGTTCGGACCAGCGACTGGAAAAAGTGAAGCATGACTTAAGCGCGATGGATTGGTCCTCTTTGTATCAAACATTGTGGGCCGAATTTTGGGATATGCATGTCTTGTTTGAAACCAGTCAGCCCGCTTTCGGATACTTTCTTCCTGGAACGATCACGTTACTGAATAAGGTTCGAGGCTTTTGGGAATCCCATGGTGATGGTCCTTTGGTGACAATGGATGCCGGGCCCAACATTCACTTATTGTGGAGAAAAGACCAAAAACAACTGAGTCTTCAGTTTTTCGAACACACTTTAAAAAATCAATGGACCTGTCTCAGTGATATTGAGGAGATCGGTTTTGCTAAAGTTTAGGACCCATGGCAAATGGATTTTGGCGGGTGAGCACGCCGTTTTGCGTGGAGGCACAGCCTTGGTTTTTCCGGTGGCCAGTCGCTACTTAGATTTTGAGTTTGAAGAGGGGCCAGAGCTAAAGCTGGAGATTCACCATAAGAACACCGATTTAGAGATGGCTTTTTGGGGTGTCATGGAAAAGGCATTGCAAAGCTTAAATCTTAGTCGTGATCAAGTGAAGGGACGCTTAAAGCTGACAAGTAATATTCCGGTGGGTGCCGGCATGGGTGCGAGTGCCACACTTTGTGTCAGTCTTGCCAAGTGGCTGACCGCCCTGGGTTACTTGCAAGAGGCGGATCAGTTTCCTTTCTCAAAGAATTTAGAAGATCTTTTTCACGGAGAGAGCTCAGGAGTTGATGTCGCGGTGGCCCTGAACAATAAAGGGCTGAGTTTTCGCAAGCCGGGTGTGATGGAAGTTTTTGATCAACAATGGCAGCCGCATTTTTATCTTTCCTATTGTGGAAAAAGAGGCGTGACTTCAGACTGCATCACACGAGTTCAAAAGCTTCTTTCTGAAAAACCAGAGTTGGGCGAAGATATCGATCAGCGGATGCAAAAAGCAGTCGGCCTGGCCCGCCAAGCCTTGTTGAAGCCGGGGAGTGTTTCAATGTTAAAAGATTCTATCGACTTGGCTTGTGACTGTTTTGATTCTTGGGGTCTGCTGAGCCAAGATTTAGACGATCACATGCAACACCTCCGAGAGATGGGGGCCATCGCTTGTAAACCAACGGGCAGTGGAGATGGTGGATTTGTTTTAAGTCTTTGGAATCACCCTCCCGATTTTCCTGGCGCGGCAGAGCAATTAACGAAAGCATAACCAACGACGCTCGATCCTCCCTGAGGCCGAATTTTTACTGCTGACAAGTGATCGAGTTGCCATCAACCACGGGCTCGAAGCCTGGGTCGCAAGACTGGGCATTGCAGTCTGACCAAGTGTCGGTGTCAGTCAGAAATTGAACGCCGACACCATTGGCGATGTCGCATTGGCGACAGTCGTCAAAATCGCCCGGATCGCAACTGAACTCATCAGAAGTTCCGCTGCCATCACTGTCGTCACCGGCACCGCTAGGTGCTGGCAATCCAAAGTAAAAGAGCCCGTCTGTCTCAACGTTCGAACATTTTATGCCTACTAAGATGTCTAAGTTTTGTCCGGTCTGTTCCTGGTCCTCTTGATAGCAGTAGTGGGTGACGGATTCGCCGATAAAGGCATGAGTGCCGGCCGCCGTGAATTCACCTTCGGTGCCGTAGCCGTAGGCTATGTGACCTTGGGCACCTTGTTCACGAATGCGCCCTGATAAGCAACCCACAGGTTTTGAAAAAGGGAAGCTATTGCAAGCATTCCGAACCTCAGTGGCGGTCATACCAGAGGCTTGTGCGTAATAGACTTTAGAACCATCAATTCTGTACTGGCAAAAATTACCGGTGATTTCATAATCAGCATCACAGGCCGTCACTGTGCAGACGCCGTATTCACCGGTTTCAATGTCAAACAACTCTTCGCCACTGCCATTGGCAATCGTGCAACTGCGCTTTTCGGCTCGGCAGCTGTTTTCAAATTCGATAAAATTCTGATTGCACGCGGTGAGAGTGCAGGGGCCGTAATCTTGGGTCTCCGGATTCCAGGTTTCTTGTGCTAAACCGTTGTCGATCTCGCAAGCCTTGGTGTCGCTAAGGCAACTGTTATCCTCAAGATGATAGCCAGACTCATTGCATTGATTAATAATGCAATCGTCATAAACTTCATCGATAGGGTTCCAAGTTCGAGTTCCTACCGAACCAGGTGACGGGTCGTCACAAACAATCACATTGGGAGCGCAGGTCGAAGACTCAGTGACGTGATAATCGGTATTACAGCTGGTCAACATGCAAGGTCCCCAGTCCTGGCCCAGCCATTGCTGGGTTCCCGTGCCATTGGCAATGTCGCAGCTGCGTACACCGCCAACGCACTGACCATTGGTGATCTGATTGAATTCCAAGTCGCAGGTTGAAATATTTAAATTGATGGTGTTGGTATTAGCAACAATTTGATTTCGAACAATCAAGTAGTGGACACCCAAGTGTATTTCCGGAGACACATTGGTTAAAAAATCTTGGTAAGAACTTATAGAAACTTGATTGGTTTCCCAAAGAAATTCGACAGTTTCATCGGGGTGGATCAGAAGGACCATCATTTTTGACAGATTATCACTAACAAAAAGAAAGTATTTCGGGGCATTCTGCTGAGGCATTGCCAAGTAGATGGCCCGAGGTGGGTAGTTCTGGTAGTCCTCAAAAATAGGGTCACGATAGGTAATTTGCTGGTCACCTCGTATTGAAGTCTTTAACCGCAATTCATACTCGGGAGGGGGGCCCGCGATTTCTATTAAATTGACTTGGTAGCGGAGTTGCGCCAAATCGACAATGAGCTGGGATTGATAAAGAATGTCTTCATTGTCTTTTTTACTCGGCGGGGGTTTGACTGATGGCAAGTCTTCCTCTTGTGATTGAAAAGGGTCGCCACAATTCTGAAAGCTAAGAAACAGACCTAGCAACAAAATAGGATACAATGTCTTGTAACGTACCAGCACGTGTCCCCCAAAAAAGCCCTGACTATATTATAGCGAACAATCTAAAAGGTTTACAAAACTCCCTGGGAAAATCTCAATTTGATTTGAAAAATAGACTTGGCTTTTCAATTTGAGACATCGGTTTACCGGTACGGTAAACGCGTGAGTTTTCCAGCTTTTGGATAATCGTTTTTCTCAATAATCTGATTAAGGTGTTCGATCCGACTTTCAGTTAAGGGGTGAGACTGCACGAAGGACATAGCTTTGCGGCCGGCTAGGGGAATGGTGGCTTCCTCTTTAATAATCCATTTAAAGAAGCTATCGTGTCCTTGCACGTGTCCATAACCACGCCTCATGCAATCGAGAGCAAATTCATCAGCCTTCTGCTCTTGCTTGCGACTGAACGCCAAAGTCAGCGATTCAGTGCTTAAGCTGACAAGGTCCAGGGAGTCCCCGAAGCCGAGGTAAGAAAGTATAAAGGCGAGCCCAAGGCTGCGGCCCGTTCCATTTAAGACATCACGATTGTAGAAATGGCCAATTTCGTGGCAGATCACAAAGGCGAGTTCGTTTTCATATTTGGCTTTTTCAGCTAAAGCCGTGGTGATTTTCATTTGCCCACCTATACCCATAAAGGCATTCAGGTGTTTGGAAGCGATAATGCCGGCGTCAATATGAGAGCCTTTCGCTTCAGGATACAGGCTCCATAGTCGGTCGACGAGTTTCTGAATCTTTTTTTCTTTTTCAGTTTTGACCGGAGTCTTCATGCTCTGAAAAAGATGAGTCTCAGTTCCGTAGTCGATCTTTTTAACGACAAGGTTTGTGAAAAATCCCAGGCCAATAAAAATCACAGCGATCAGACCGGCGGTTAAGCTGAGTAGGAACGCCGCATCCTTTAAGGGTGATTCGGTTTTGGCATTAATCCCTTCCGGGGCACGTTTAGGAATGTACTTCATGTCTTAACTTTCGCAAGCCTGTGGCATACACATGGATTTCAACACAGGGCAGGGCACGCTTGCCGGACTGACTACCGATCACAGAGGTTTCAACTCTTACGTTGACCAAGCGATCGGCGCCCCAGCGGTCCGCATCGGCGAGCATTCGAACTAAAGCTTCACGTCTTCCACGATCAAGTAAGGTTTCATAGTTGTTCATGCCACCACCGAAAACGGCGCGCAGACCCGAGATCACACTTTTAAAATAGTCGGCACCAACGACAACACTTCCATCAAACATTTTACAGTCCGATTCTGGATCGATATGATCTTTCCAGCTGCCACTGATCATGGCGATATGGTGGTAACGCTCTTCGCGATCTCGAATGGATTGAAAGTGTCGCAGTTCTATGTGACGTCCGGTCAGGTAGCCAATAATAAAAAGACTTATAAAAAATAAGAGTTTCATAGTTACCCGAGTTTTACAGCGGTGCCATAACAAAGGATTTCAGCGGCACCCGCGGTGATTGAAGATGTGGAGAAACGCACATTGACGATCGCATCGGCACCCATGTGGTGAGCTTGGGTTTTCATTCGACTGAGAGCCTCTTCTCGACTTTCATGAAGCAACTCGGTGTAGGCGACAAGTTCGCCACCAAAAAAGTTTTTAATCGTCGCCATCAGATCGCGACCGGCGTGTTTGGCGCGGATCGTGGAACCCTGTACCAGGCCATAGTGTTCAACAATTTCACGTCCCGGGACAATCTCAATATTGGTGATAATCATAGAAGCCTCCATCGAAGAGATCGTCTATAGATCGGCTGGTCCGTCGGGAAAAATGAGTCGAATTTTGTGGAATTTTGAGAGAAGAAAAAAACGATAAAACCGCACGACGTGCCACTTGTTGAAAATTCTAAGATGCCGGATACGTCATCTCTTCCTTATCCCCCCAATGGCGGTTATTATCGTTAATTACCTCTTCGGAGGCTTTTTGGCGAACTTTAAGATTTCATTAAAAACCCTACAAACGTCGAGTTTCTTTACCGGGGGCATTCGCAAAGGAAGGAGAGGCCTGTGAATAAAGGACTTCTGAGGTCTAGGAGGTCTCGGACTAACGCCCTCTACAACGTTTTCATAAGTTCACTTAGAATTTTATTATGAATTTAGAGCGTCGAACTGAATTGGATGGACTTCGAGGTGTGGCTGTCCTTTTAGTCATTCTCTTCCACCTGGAATTAGATATTGCTGGCGACAATTTATTTTCTGGTGGATTTCTCGGTGTCGATATCTTTTTCGTACTATCCGGGTATTTTATTACGAGACAGATCCTGCAAGCTCTGATGGAGAGTCGATTCTCCTTTTTATGGTTTTACGAAAAACGGGTCAGACGCATTCTCCCGCCTCTTTTTCTAACTCTCCTTGTAACGTTGGCCCTCGGTTGGCTGTTTCTAATGCCCACTGATTTATTGAAATTGTCTTGGGAGGCTTTGACTTCAAGCCTAATGATTTCGAACATCTATTTCTTCAATCAAGACGGGTACGGAACTCTCATCCACTCGAAAAGTTTACTGCTTCACACCTGGACTTTATCCACCGAAGAACAATTTTACCTTATTTTTCCGGTCTTAATGGTCGGCGTGCAAAAATTCAAAAGCTCTATTCGAATTGAGACATTAAGTCTTATTCTCTGTGCTTTCTTTACATTGTATCTAAGCTTTTCAAATCATGGATCATCTGTATTCTTTTTGTCACCTTTCCGGTTTTGGCAGTTTTTGGGTGGGGCTTGGGCTGCTTATATTTTACAAAATGAAGTCAACAGACAACGGTTGCAAGCTTACAGTTGGGTGTCTATTTTTGTTTTTCAAGTTATTATTATAGGGGTGGTTTTAGGTGATTCACTGTATGCTGTATTGCCTCGGGCTCTGGTTAGTCTGGCCTGTGTTTTTTTGATCTTGTTATTGAATGGTAAAGGGGTTTTGGGGCGTATTCTGTCAGCAAAGCCTTTGGTTTTTTTAGGGTTAATCTCTTATTCACTCTATCTTTTTCATTTCCCTCTCTTCCA
>CAXRIX010000097.1:0-3046 GCA_964230555.1 Bdellovibrionales bacterium | reverse complement strand
AACATTTTAAAAAGATTGCCCTTACCTTCCATAACCGGCTTTGAGGCCTCGGGCCCAATGTTTCCAAGTCCCAAGACGGCGGTTCCATTACTGATCACTGCGACCAGGTTGCCCTTTGAGGTGTAGTCGTAAGTTTTGGTGATATCTTTGGCGATCTCTTTACAGGGAGCAGCCACTCCCGGGGAGTAGGCTAAGGAGAGCTCGTACTCTGTGCTACAGGGTTTAGGAGAAGAAACGCTTACTTTTCCAGCAGGTTCTGAGGAGTGGTATTGCAACGCCGGTTTTTCCAAGTTCATAATGACCTCATAGGTGACCAAATTCATTGTAAAACCGAAGTTCTACTATAGTGCTCCGAGGGTGTCGAATGGGAAAGGGGCCTTTGACGTTTAAGCGTTGCATAAAACAGAGGGGTCTTTGGCTGAGAGGGGACTTCTTAATGAAAACGTGGCATGATGTCCGCCTTGATACCGGAGGTACAATTGATGGACAAATCAGCACGAGATGTGGTCCTTGTCGAGGGCGTTCGAACCCCTTTTGCAAAAGCAGGAACAAAATTTAAAAAGGTCCACGCGGCCGAACTGGGGCAGGTGGCACTACAAGAGCTTATTGCCAAAACGGACTTAAATACGAATTGGGTTGATGAAGTCATTGTGGGCTGCGTTGGCAATCCGTCTGATGCGGTGAATATTGGCCGAGTGGTGGCATTGCGAGCCGGAATCCCACAGAAAACCTCAGCTCACACGGTGCACCGAAACTGTGCCTCGGCCTTGGAGAGTATCTCCAGCGGTTTTGATAAAATCAAAGCCGGTGTCGCCGATACTGTGATCGCCGGGGGAACTGAAAACATGTCACAAGCCCCATTGTTATTTGATCAAAAGTTTGCCGATATTTTTGCCGAGTTTTACTCGGCCAAAACCATGGGTAAAAAATTGGCAGCGTTAAAAAAATTGAAACTTAAAAACTTAGCGCCAAGAGTGTCGATTGTGGAAGCTCTTAAAGATCCCTTTGTGGGCATCAATATGGGGCAGACCGCAGAGATTCTTGCCAAAGAATTTCACATCAGTCGTGAGCAACAAGACCGCTACGCCATGGAATCCCACCATCGTGCGGTGGCGGCCACCAAAGAAGGGCGTTTACAACAGGAAATCACACCTGTGTATTTGGCGCCCCATTACAAAGAAGTTGTTGAGCAAGACATTGGACCGCGCGAAGGGCAAAACATGGAGGCCTTGCAGAAGCTTCGACCCTATTTTGATCGCAGAACGGGATCGATCACGGTCGGCAACGCCTGTCCATTGACTGATGGCGCAGCCATGGTTTTATTGATGAGTCGAGAAAAAGCCGAAGCGGAAGGTTACAAGCCGATCGCCCGCATTCGTGGTTACGCCTTTGCTGGGCTTGAACCTGAAAGAATGGGTCTCGGTCCAGTTTATGCGTCGCCGATTGCCTTAAAACGCGCCGGTTTGACTTTAAAAGATATGGATTTGATTGAACTGAACGAAGCCTTTGCGGCACAGGTTTTAGCTTGCCGTGAAGCGATGGCCTCGAAAACCTTCGCTGAGAAAAAATTAGGATTGAGTGAAGCGGTCGGTGAACTTGATCTTAATAAAACCAACGTTAATGGTGGAGCTATTGCTCTGGGGCATCCGGTGGGAGCCACCTGAACTCGATTGGTTTTAACTTTAATGAAAGAAATGCAACGACGAGGTTCGCAGTTTGGCTTAGCCACCCTATGTATCGGCGGTGGTCAAGGTGGAGCCATGGTTCTAGAGAACGAGGGATAAGATGAGCATTCAAGAAAGTTTAAAAATCACTCCGAAAGATGATGTGGCATTAATTGAATGGGATCATATAGGCGAGAGCGCCAACAAGATGAGCACACCCATCATGACACGATTGAAAGAGCTTTTAGAGGAAATCAATCAGTCAAATTACAAAGCCGCGGTTATAATTTCGCGAAAAAAGAAAATCTTTATCGCCGGTGCCGACATCAACGAAATTAAATCTTTAAAAACCAAAGACGATTTTGCACAAGCCGTATCATCGGGCCAAGAGATCATGAATTTTGTGGAAGACCTCAAGGTTCCAGTAATCGCTGCCATCCATGGGGCGTGTGCCGGAGGCGGTTGTGAGTTGTCGTTGGCCTGTGATTATCGCATTGCAAGTGACGGCGATGAAACAAAAATTGGTCTGCCCGAAACAAAACTTGGTATTATTCCTGGTTTTGGAGGCTGTGTTCGATTGCCTCGTGTGGTCGGTGTCCAAAACGCTTTGGATATCATACTGGCTGGTAAAATGGTGCCGGCCAAAAAAGCTTTAAAAATTGGTTTGGTGGACAAGATGGTTCACCCCGCTATTTTAGAAGAGCAGGCCTTGGAGATGGCAAAAGATATAATTTCTAAAGGCGGGAAGAAGCGCAAAAAAGTTCATGAGCCTAATGGAATCATGAACAAATTTTTAGAATCTGCTTTGGGCCGGCCCATCGTTTTCAGTCAGGCCAAAAAAATGACCCTGAAAAAGTCCCACGGCCACTATCCGGCACTTTTAGTCGCCCTTGATGTTATTCGTAAAACCGCGGGATCTTCGGATCGGCGCAAATCAATGGAAATCGAGAAAAAAGGTTTTTGTGAAGTGGCCGGTGGTGAGATTTCAAAAAATCTTATCAATCTGTTTTTCATGATGGAAGATGTTAAAAAACGCAACGGAGTTGAAGGTGACGTTAAAGCCAACGAGGTCGAGCACTTGGGTGTTTTAGGTGCTGGAACCATGGGTGGGGGCATTGCCTACGTGGCCGCCGACAAAGGTGTGTTTGTGCGCTTAAAAGATATTAGCACCGACGCCATCGCCAAAGGGTTTGAAGCCGCCCGCAAGATTTGGGATGGGAAAATTAAGCGACGTCGTATGACCCAGTATGACCTCAACGAAAAAATGGGACATATTTCTGGCGGCACTGATTACGCCGGTTTTAAACAACTGGACGTGATCGTTGAAGCCATCGTTGAAAATATGGATGTAAAGAAAAAGGTCATTGGTGAAACTGTTAACC
>CAXRIX010000096.1:0-6803 GCA_964230555.1 Bdellovibrionales bacterium | reverse complement strand
CCCCAACACCTGACGAGTGATTTCCGAGCCAATCGAACCCCCAGCCCCTGTGATTAAGACTTTCTTACCCTGAAACAGCTCACGTAAAGGGGTGGCATCGACCTGCACGGGCTCTCTGTTTAAAAGATCCCCCAGACTGATGCGACGAATGGTGGTGTCCACTGCACTGGAGCTGACCCCTTTAACCACCTGCGGACGAATGTTTTTGCGAGACGTGATTTGGACAATTTCCCGCAAGACTTTGGGATCCATGGGGCCGGCTAAAAACACCTCATTGACTTGCATCTCTTCTAAAAGAGTTTCAAGGGCTTCAATACCACCCCAAACACGCATGCCATCCAAATTCAAACCGTGCTTTTCTTTATCATCATCAAGAAAGCCCAGTAGCTCAAACCCACTGCCCGGAGACTTTAGCTGAGTGGCCAAGTTCTTTCCGACCACGCCAGCACCATAAACGATAACGCGACGGCCCCGATTCTCAGTGCCGGCGTCTTGATGGGCTTCATACAAGAGACGCCGCAAAAGCCTCGCCCCCATCATCAAGATCAGCAACAACAGAGCATCGATAAAGTAAACCGTTCGCGGCAAAAACCCGAAGCGCCCAGAAATCAAAAAGCTAATGGACAAAAGAAAGACCGACGAAATCCCCACAGCTTTCGCCAACCGAAAGGCATCACGGGCTGAAACGTACCGCCAGATAAAATTGTAGATATTCAGGAGGTAGAAAAAAACCAGCCGTACAAAAATAAAGATCGGCAGATAGAAAAGGAAGTTATCGGTGTAAAGAAACACCCCGCCCCCAAGGCGCAAATAAAGGCTGAGCCAAAGACTGGCCCCCATCAAAAAAACATCGACCACAACGTGTCGCAAGCGCAGGCTTTTCAGGGGTGGAAAATAACTAGCTTTTTTCATAACTTAAGAGGTCTATCCTCTCCCCCCTCCCGAGACAATTCACCTTGCCCTGCACCGAAGCTCATTCCCTTACTTAATTCCTTTGGCTAAAGACCAAAAAGACAGAAGGATCTATTCGGGTGCCTTTTGACGACGCTCTTAGGAGTGTGACCCATAAGCCCTAGATTCGCCCCCTTCCACTTCCTCGCCGAGATCTCAAAGGTAAGAATTACAGCATTTAAGTTCAATCTGAAGGGTATTTTTCCTACTCCCTCTCCTTTATTGACTCGGCGCACCGCTCCTCAGATTACTTCCAGTAATATTTCTCGGAGCATCCCAAGTTCTTGAAAAATGGCAGAATTACTATAGTTTGAGGACCTAAATTTGGAGTCCCGAATGAAAAAAGAATTGATTGAAAAGTTCAAATCCCACAAGGGAGTGATTGGCATTATTGGGCTTGGTTACGTTGGATTGCCACTCCTTCTTCGATTCAGAGAAGTGGACTTTCCCGTTATCGGATTCGACGTTGATGACGAAAAAGTCACTAAACTAAAAAACGGCGAGACCTACATTAAGCATATTGAAAGTACCGACATTCAAAAAGCTTTTTCGGCAAAAGCCGACGCTACAACTGATTTCTCTCGGATAAAGGAGGCCGACGCCCTTATAATCTGTGTGCCCACTCCGCTAACAAAAAATCGCGACCCTGATATTTCCTTCATTGAAAAAACAATGGATGCCATATCTCCCTACATGCGAGAAGGGCAAGTCCTTTCCTTAGAGAGTACCACCTACCCGGGAACCACAGATGAAATCCTTCTTCCCTACATTGAGCAAAAGGGCTTCAAAGTCGGTGAAAACTATTTTCTAATTTACAGCCCAGAACGAGAAGACCCAGGTAACCCAGACTTTAAAACTCAAACCATCCCAAAAGTCTGCGGTGGTTATACCCGTGACTGTCTTGACGTTGGCCAAACTCTTTACGAGCAAATCATCGATCAAGTGGCAGCCGTCAGCTCAACCCGCACAGCCGAAATGACAAAACTGCTTGAAAACATTCACCGAGCCGTCAACATTGGGTTGGTGAACGAAATGAAAATGGTGGCCGACAAAATGGACATCGATATTCACGAGGTGATCCGTGCCGCCGCCACCAAGCCTTTTGGTTTTACAGCTTACTACCCAGGCCCAGGCTTAGGCGGACATTGCATTCCTATTGATCCCTTTTACCTAACCTGGAAGGCCCGAGAGTACGATCTTGCCACTCGCTTTATTGAGCTTTCGGGTGAGGTCAATAGCCATATGCCTGATTATGTGATGTCTAAGGTAACCGATGCTTTAAATGATCGTGGTAAATCAATCAAGAATAGTAAAATTCTAGTTCTCGGCATTGCCTACAAGAAGAATGTGGATGACATGCGAGAAAGCCCGTCAGTCATCCTCATGGAAAAACTTGAAGCCAAAGGGGCCACAATAAATTATTCCGACCCCTATGTCCCTAAGTTTCCTAAAATGCGAGAGCATCACTTTGACCTGAGCAGCATTGAGTTGACAGAGGCCTCGGTGAAAGACTTTGATTGTATATTACTCGCTACGGACCATGACGACTTTCCTTATGAAATGTTATTGAAGGAAGCACAGTTGATTATAGACACAAGAGGCGTTTACTTAGAGAAACAGCCGAATGTCGTGAAGGCTTAGGAGAGTAAATGAGTACTGATTTTGCAAATAGAAAAATTCGCTGGGGCTTAGTCGGCTGCGGTCGTATTGCAAAAAACCACTTCAGTGCTTTGAAAGAATTCTCGGAGAGGGTCGATCTGATCGCGGTTTGTGATATCAAAGAAGACCGAGTCCAAGCTGCTGCTAACGACCAAGGAGCCAAGCCCTACACGACGATTGAAGAAATGCTCGCCAGTGAAAAACTTGATATCGTGTCTCTTTGTACGCCATCCGGAATCCATCCTGAGCATACCATCCTTGCCGCTCAAAAAGGTGTGCACGTGCTTACCGAAAAACCGATGGGAACACGATTAGAACACGGCCAAAAGATGATCGCTGCCTGTGACGAAGCCAATGTTAATCTCTACGTAGTTAAACAGAACCGAATGAATCCGACTATCCAAAAACTTCGAGAAGCTATTGATAACAATCGCTTTGGCGAAATCTACTTCGCGCAAGTGAATGTCTTTTGGACCCGCCCCCAAGATTACTACGATCAAGCGCCATGGCGTGGAACCCGTGAGCTTGATGGTGGTGCCTTAATGAATCAAGCCAGCCACTATGTCGATCTTCTTACTTGGTTGGTGGGACCTGTCAAAGAAGTCAAAGCCTTCACAGGCACATTAGCTCGAAAAATTGAAATGGAAGACACCGCCGCGGTATCTTTAAAATGGCCGAATGGTGGTATGGGCTCCATAAATGTGACTATGCTCACTTACCCGAAAAACTTAGAAGGCTCTCTCACTATTCTTGGTGAAAAAGGCTCCGTTAAAATTGGTGGTATTGCCATCAATGAGATTCAAGCCTGGGACTTCGAAGATGGACTCGACAGCAAAGATGATGTCTCAAGTCTTAGTTATAAGACCGACAGTGTTTACGGCTTCGGCCATCCTATATTTTATAAAAATGTTATCAACCATCTCTCGGGCGTACGATCGATTCTTTGTGATGGCAACCAAGGCCTCCAATCTCTAGAGCTTCTTGAAGCTATTTACAGATCATCAGATGAAAACAAAACAATTCAACTTCCCTTGGAGGTCTAGTGGATTTCCAAAAACATGAAACAGCTATAATTGATGAAGGTGCAGAGATCGGCAAAGGCACCCGAGTTTGGCATTGGGTCCATATTTGCGGAAACAATGTCAAAATTGGCGAAGGCTGTTCACTGGGACAGAATGTTTTTGTTGGCAATAACGTCACTATCGGCAACCGAGTCAAGATTCAAAATAACGTTTCAGTTTACGATCAGGTCATACTCGAAGACGATGTCTTTTGCGGACCAAGCATGGTCTTCACTAATGTTATAAACCCGAGAAGCGCTATCGAACGTAAAAGCGAATATAAAACAACCCTTGTTAAAAAAGGAGCTTCTATTGGCGCGAATGCCACTATTATTTGTGGTAATACTTTGGGGGAGTATTCTTTTATCGCAGCTGGAGCTGTTATAACAAAAGATGTTCCTGCCCACGCCCTCATGGCCGGAGTACCAGCTAAACAAATGGGTTGGATGTGTGAGTGTGGGTCGCGCCTGCAGGCAGACACCAAGACTGAGAATTCATTGAGATGTCCTCTGTGCAGCAAGCAGTACATTGAAAAACAAGGGCGCATTTCCCAATGACACCTGTTGAGTCAAGTCTTCGACGCCTGACCTACGTCTCAGTGACGACACTTGTTCTGGTTGTGGCGGCAGCTATTTTCAACGTCGAACAAACCAAATCGGTAGAAAGGAATCTAAAACGAAAAATTACCAAACTAGAAAAAAAGGTCTCGCAAGTAGAGGGACGCCTATCAATTCCTCAAATTTCTGGAATCCGAAGCATCCCCTACGATGGTTCGTGGCTGAAAGTTAAAGATTACAACCTAATTGAAAAACAAAATCTTCTAAATCCAGTTCGAAACCCTCCAAAAGGGTGGAGCATCAAAAATTGCAAAGAGCCGATCGAACTCGACTCGTGCCTCCCCTTCCCGTGGCCAGAAAAGTACATAAAAGAACATAATCACCCCTTCAATCCTTGGTCTTTCCACAGAAATATAGAAATTTTAGTGAAGTTAATTTTAACGGATCAAAATTCACCTTCTTTGCAAACACTTCTCGACCTTCTAGTTGAAAGAGCCGAAAGCTATTCGGAAATACCGAACAAGAAGGGTCGCTTTGTCATATACAAATTTGACCATAACACGGGCCCACACTCAGTGGAGGCCGGCTGGGTGTCTTCATATGCGAATGGCCGGATGTTGCAGGCCTACAGTCTTCTCTATCACCATTTCAATGACCCAAAATATTTAGAGGCTGCCGAGGAATACTTTCAAGCGTTCACTGAAATTAACTTTCATCAAAAAGAAAAGAAACCCAACAAGTGGTTCTCATACGTCGATAAAAACGAATACCTTTGGCTGGAGGAACTCCCACTGGCTGAGCAGAAAAAATCACACATCCTGAACGGCCATATTCAAGCCATTCGTGGTGTCTATTTTTATTGGATGGTCACAAAAAGTAAGGGGGCTTTAAAAATATTGAAAGCTTCCTTATTAACTGTGCATCGGTATGGGGAACAATACAGAGTGCCCGGTAAAATTAACCGCTATGACTTGTACCAAGAATACAACAGGGACTACTCCCCTTTTCGATCTATTTCTCAACAAAAATTTTTATACTCTATTACTGGCGAGGAGTATTTCAAAAACCTAGCTGACGATTTTGCCACCGACATGCGGTGGCACAAGTAAGCAGTCATATTTCATTTTTCGAAATTCTCAAGAAAGTCCCCTTCAGCTTTATCGAAGTCTTCATGCTGACCTATATCCGCCCAATATTCCCGTATGGGAAAGGCGACTGTCTTCATGTTATTTTTACGGATTTTTGCGAAAAGGCTGGGCATATCAAAGAATTCATTCTCAGGTATATGTTTGAGAACCTTCGGATCTAAGACGTAAATCCCCGCGTTGACCAAGCACTTTTCCACAGGCTTCTCTATGACATCTTTTATCTCATTATCTTTTGTCTTAACGACTCCGTATGGAACCTGAAACTCAAACACTCTCACACACATAGTCGCAACAGCGTCATTGTCCTCGTGAAAAGCAAGCATATGGTCAAAATTCACATTTGTTAAAACATCACCATTCATAACAATGATTGGTTTTGAGTAATCCTTATTTAACAGAGACAGGGCTCCTGCGGTTCCCAGCGGCTTATCCTCTTCTAGATACTGGATCGATGCACCAAACTTTTCACCTGAACCGAAATAATCTTTAATCATGTCTCTCTTATAATTCACCGAAAGAATTATGTTGGAAAGGCCATGACTTCTAAGTCGCTGAATGATTGTTTCCAATATTGGCTGCCCCCCAACCTTAAGAAGTGGCTTCGGACAATTGTTTGTTAAAGGCTTAAGCCGACTCCCTTTACCACCAGCCATGAGAATCACTGGATTTTCTTTCTCATCAAATCCCAGAATGGAATCCAAAGTGACTAACCCGACCATTTTACCATCTTCCGAGACGACCGGAAAATTTCGATACTTTTTCTCACGAAAAATTTTAAGAACCTCTTCCCTGGATGTTTTCTGATTGATTACCAAGGGGCGCTTGTTCATAACTTCAGAAACAGGGCTATCGATATTCCCACCATTAATAATAAAACGTCGAATATCACCATCTGTTACAATGCCAAGTAGCTTAGTTTCATTGTCAACAATCAGACATGCCTGACCCATCGTTTTATCAATCAACTGAATGGACTGCCTAATCGTAGTATTAATATCTAGGGCATGAGGTCGATAGTCTTCATAGTTCATACAATTCTCTCTTTTTAAGATTCAAGGAATAATCGAAAAATCTCTTTTGAATTAGACTCGAAAAATCGTCATATTTTTCTAAAGCTTGTTTTATTTTTTTGCTGGCTCCACCATCACCGTAAGGGTTTTTCACTTGGGAACAATCCATTGTCAGTCCTTTTTTGATGGCCCCGACAATCTCTGTCGTCGACGGAGCAACATGAATCACCGATTCTGCCGAAAGACGACCTTTTTGCCTATCTCCAATATTAACGGTTGGTTTGCCAAACGAAGGAGCCTCGTATAGTCCACTCGATGAATTACCGACCACAACATCACACACACTCATCATACTCCAGTACCTCAATTGCCCAAGAGATTGGAATGAGTAGGCCCTATTCGTAGAGCTACAAAATT
>CAXRIX010000095.1:0-38639 GCA_964230555.1 Bdellovibrionales bacterium | reverse complement strand
GATATGGAAGACGCCGCTGATGATGCGACTGACCCTGAGTTCAAGCACTAAGCTAAAATAAAGTATAAAAAAGCCGGTTTTAGAACCGGCTTTTTTTTTGGGGAGACATCTTGGTGTCGAAAAGACAAATGAATGGCCTACTTTTTGTTTTGACCTTTTTTGTGGCAAGTTGCGCGACATCTCCCAAGTCCGTGTATCAGTCTGGCTTGGCCTCTTGGTATGGTAAAAAGTTTCAAGGACGTCGAACCGCCAGTGGTGAAATATTTGATATGGCGGAGTTTACCGCAGCTCATCGTCGTTTGAAGTTTGGCACTCGGGTGCGCGTCGAAAGTCGGTCTACCGGGCGCTCCGTCGTGGTTCGCATTAATGATCGAGGTCCCTTCGCTAAAGGAAGAATTATCGACCTTTCCAAGGCTGCCGCCAACGAATTGGGGATCCTGAGAAAAGGATTCGCGGAAGTTAATCTTTATATTTTGAATTAAAAATTGTTTCTGGAAAAGTTGATTTTCTCGGCGAGACTCATGCCCTCACGATCCAATGCGGCCACCGTTTTTAGCGGTCCGACAAGCCCTTTCTGATTGGCGATTTGTATCGATAGACCTGGGCGAGCATTCACCTCTAAAACTAATGGTCCTAAAACCGGATCAACGACAATATCGACGCCTAAATAAGCCAGGGGAAAAACCTCGCCACATTGGGCAGCAATATTGATAATGCTTTCCCAGTAGGGAACCTCTCGGTCTTTTAATACGACATCAGGAAAGTCAGGATGATTAAAAATACGTCGATTGTGTTGGGTGACAAAGGTGATGGTTCCATCTTTCAGGCGCAAGCCGCAGCCGACAGCACCCTGATGCAAGTTGCCGCGACCGCCACTTTCCTTTGATGGCAACCGCATCATCGACATGACTGGAAACCCATGAAAAAGAATAATTCGAACGTCAGCGATTCCGCGGTGACAGATATTTTGTAGAGCCGGGTGAGGGTTGATTTTCTGTTGGAACATGACGGTGTCGGTGGTTCCATCCAAAGAAAAAACGCCACTCAAAATAAGTGATAGGTAATAGGTGAATTCTTGAAACGAAATTTCGTCTTTGCGAGTGGTTCTTAAGATTGTATTGTCACGTTTTTCGTCCCATTGAATGCCTTCAACGATCATGATTCCGTTGCCCATGGCTCCACGCGACGGTTTGACTACAAAGCTGGTGGCATCCTTAAGTAGCGGATGCAGCTTCTTGAACTGGCTGACAGAGTGAACCAGGCCTAGAGTTTCGGGGTGAGGTATGTTGTTGTCTTGCAAAACTTTGGTGGTCAGGTGCTTACTATCAACCAATGGGTAATAGCGTCTTTTGTTCAGAGGCAGAATATACTCTCGTAAACGTTTGTTATTCCCCAAAACACCTTGGCGATTGAGCCTACTTAAAGTTGATAGCATTATCCTCATCCACTTCTTTAAATCGGAGAAGTTCCAGCAATCTGAACCCTGTGTAGCTTCCAATAAGCATGTTCATTCCAACCGAAAATAAAATGACCTCTGGGTTGTTAAAAAAGAAAGTTTTTAACCAGGAGACGGCTAATAAGCCGTAACAGATGATTGACACGAAGAATGTGCCAATCGCTGTTTTAACTGTATTGATTGGTCCTTCTTCCATTATAGAAAGACTCAGTTTTTCGATAAAAACGGTAATAATGACAATTGGGAAATAACTAAGGCTTCGTTGAGTCTCGGTTAATATGTCCAAGCGAAGACAAAGGATTGCAAACAGCAGATAAACAATAATTGTAAAACTCAATAAGATTGAGAGCCGAGGGACTGCTAAAAGATAAAAGCGGTCCAACACATAACGTTGTCCCAGCCCTAGCAGAACAACAATTGCAAAAAACAAAAATCCAAATAAGAAAGAGGTTTCCAAAAAGAATAGAGTTAACAGGATTGGCATAAAAATACCGAAGGTTTCCACACCTAAGATAACCCGAGCAAATGAGATAGCGATTGTGCCAAACGGAACCAGAATAATTCCTAAGATAATGGCTTGAACCGACAGGGGAAGCCGGTGCAATGAAAGTGAGGCCCAAAACGGGCTCATTGTCTCAAGGCGACTCAATTGTTCTTCTGAGGAGATCGGATCGTATTTGACCGGTTCGATACGCAGATTCAGGATATTGTCGTTCTCGAGCATGGTGGCCTGCGACTCACAGTTTCGGCAGAAGATAAGCTGGTCGCCATCAAGTTGACCATCAATTCTTTTCTCCGGTAGATAGGGTGACCACTGACCGTTGATAAAGACTTCGGTTAGGAAAACACGGGTATAACGCACAGGTTTGGCGGGTTTGGGTTCTAAAAATAGGGCGCCAAAAATAACCCGAGCTGGAATATCAGAAAGCCGTGACAATCCTACCAAGGTTCGGGCTTGGGCTAGAAAACTACCACTGGACAATTCGGTGACATCAGAGATTTTCCTCGAATCATGCTTGAGTGCAATCTCATCAGCCAGGTAGTAAAAGAATTTATCAAATTTGGTTTTCTTATCATCTGACGGAAAAATTAATGTGTCTTTTAACTTGTTAAGGTGGACCAATTCATCCGCCGTATAGCCTTCTAAACTGAGATAAGCTTTTTTTTCTGACCTCTGCAAGTTTTCGACAGGATCACGTTGCGCCATTTGAGCATTGCGGGGTTGAATTTGAAAAGATAAAACACTGTCGGCTGGCTGACCTTCAATGAGTTCAATGCTCACATAGTCTTTGCTCTCCGGAGGAGCGTCAACGCTTAACGACTCGCCATTGAGCTTCAAATCTTTGATTCTTTGGTACTTGTTCAGCGATGGAATGGGCATGATGGGTGCGCCCTGGTAATCCACTGAAAATTCTCTGGGCAGTTCTTTATTTATTGAGAGTTCGACACTCCAAAAATTTGAGGCTTTTTCTGGAACCACCTGGATGCCAAGAAACTGCATTTTGTAAAATAGGCTCGCCACCGGAATGCCAAGTAATAGAATGATCAATGCCAGTTTAGAATGTCTCACTTGTTATCTCCTAAGACTCGAGATTGTGAGACATCGACAACGTAGTCTCCAAGTAGCAGATTTCTTCCCACAAGAAACCGGTGCCTCAATTTTTCACGATTGTTTAAGTTCACATTGATTGTCAACTTGCGGGTACCAAGCAACAGAGTCATCTCAACCACATATCGTTTTTCCGATCGTCCCGAGGTGCTGCGCACTCTGGTTTCTTCTACCACTTTTTTCATCATTCGGTGAGTGCGTCCCTTTTCATCGAGTGTCGAAAACTCAACATATCTCTCGCCGGATATTTCTTTCTCAACAATCGATTCGGCGTGCAGTGAGCAGGTTTGGGCACCGGTGTCGATACGGGCTCGGATGGGGATGTCAGGAGCCATAAGACGAATCCATTCGACTCGTCCTAAAACCGTCTTCGACTTCATATTTTTTTTAACTTTGGCTTGTTGCCCACCATGCACCCGACGATGCCCCAGTTGAATTTCGCGAAGCTCCGGCAAAATTTCGTTACGAATCGTTAAAGAAACTTTTTCTAGGGTTTCTTTCTGAAACTCATCAAGCTCGTCCTGAATACGTTCGTATTCCGAAGGTTGGTTTTTAGGGGTGCTCTGGCAAGCGATCAAAGACAGAGTCAGAGCCGCCGAAAGAAACAGGTTTGAAAATTGAAAGAGGGCTTTAATCAAAGAAATAGATTCACTCCAGATGAGGCTCGCAGTTTGTTCTTTAAGTACATAAAATTACTCCAAAAATGTCAACCAAAAAGCCATAATCTTAAGCTTTAGGAGGGGGTTGTAAGAGCCTCATGGGAGACTATTGATAGGGCCAGGGGCCGGTCTTGACGATGGTCACCGGGGAGGGCTTAAAATCAGTTGGTGTTTGCCGTCAACTGAGAGGTTTTACAGTTGAATTTGCTGGAAGTTAGAGATTTCGGTGTCGTCTTCGGAATCGGTCGATAGGATCCTTTGAATCCCGGAAAGTTCAGTTTCAATTAAATAAAATACAATTTGATCATAATCCAAAGCTTTGCCAGCGAAGTAGTCAGCTGTTGGACTTTCGGGACAGTTTTCTAAGCTTCCAAGGTGAGGAATGAGGTCAATACCGGGTTGGATTTCATTGCATATTATTTCGCTCTCAAGCCCTTGACCCCATAGAAAACCCTCAAAATTTTTCGAATTCTTGGTGGTTGTATAAAGATTGGTGACGATCAGTGATCGCTTTTGTTTTGGAATCTTTACCAGGAGTTGATCGAGCATTTCCAATTGGCTTTTATTTTGATCGTCAAAAGTCTTTTTTAGAAAATAAAATTTTTGAGATGACGGGGCGTCCTCGAAGGTCTGTTCGATAGGGTCTCTGGGAGGCTCCGCAGGGATTTCAATATCAGAGTTTTCATTGTTGCGACTTTCAATAGCAAGGGGTGCGGGTTCAGAGGATTCAAAATTCAATTTTTCGGTGGGTTCAAACTGAATTCGCTGCATCGAAGTCGAGGCCTTATCAATTGAGGGTGACTGGCTCTTCGATTCATCGAATAGGTTTTTGCGAGTTTCAATTTTCGTTTTTGTTCCTTTTAGATGGTCGAAAAGCAAGTAGACTACGACCGCTTGGGTGGCCGCAAAATAGACCACAAACAGAGGGCCAAGCTGTAAAATCGCAAAGGTTAAAAATACAAGGTTGAGCGTGACAACCAAGGCATAGATCACTGATAGCATCAATCGATCACCTCTATATTTTTTTTCGCCTTTAATGCCTTGCCAAATTCGTTCATATTAAATGGTCTCACCTCGAAATTACCAGAAATTGGTTTTTGTTCGGTCTCTTCTAGAGTCCATTGTACAACGCCTCTGTCCTGGTCTCCAATGGGAACGGTCAGAATAGGTATTCTGTCTGGTGCGAAACGACGTTTCGAAAGGACTTTCTGATTAAGCTTAACTGTGACCAAGCAGGACTGTTTGCATTTGCTTTTTGGAAGAAGCACGACCTTGGTTGCGTTTTTAATGAGCAGCACCTGGTTCAGCTTAGGATATGGAGCCGAGTAGGTACGATTGGTAATATTGTCTGGAACTTTTACACCCGATTGAATTCGAACCGGCTTGGATTTTCTTTGCAATAACTGTTTTGATGAGGTCGGTACATTTTCAACTCCGACAGTCGCCTTTGAGGGTTCAGAAGACGGGTTCTGGCTTCGACTTCGTTTTCTATTTTTTGCCTGGGAATCCGGATTGTCAGCATTTTTTTCCGCCGGTTTGGATGGCCGTTTACCCACAGATGTGATTTCTTCGATCTCGATCCCGCGCTTGCCATCATATGAGAGGGTAAACCGACTGAATTCCTCGCCGTCCAAAATAATGGCTTCTTCTTCCGTCTGAAATTCAATTTCGGTATCTTTGCTTAGATTTCCTGAGACTTCACCTTTTTCAATTTTAATATTAAATTTTCCGTTCTTTTCTCTGAACACCACTAAACTATCGGCGGCAATGAATATTGTTGAGTCCTCTTGGAGGCGAACGGTTGCTGAAGAGGATTCCCCTGTAAAGATAGCATCGCCATTGCCAATGGGATCTCCAACAAAGATTCCAATGAACTCGAACATCTCTGGGGTTCTTCTGTCGACAGACCCACGTCGCTTTTCCAGTCGCCCAATGCGATCTTCCGGAGCCACCACCGGTTTGAAAAAAATTTTATCAAAGTAAACCAGTCCAATAGTCGAGGTGATAAAGATGATAAGCACAACGAATAAGATAATTTTTTCTTTTAGGCTCGTGCGACTTAGAAATTTCATATCTTTATTATCAAGAACTCGTTTGCCTTTTCTTAGTCCTTGGGCGTGATTCCAGACTTTGGTAACCTTGAGGTGTTTCAATTTAAGCTAAATCTAGCCTAAAGCCACGGTGATTTCATCTCATTTTGATAAAGAAACATAGGGTTCTTCCGATGAGAAGTGTGATGAAAACGATTCTTTCGATTCTTTTATTATTTGTATGTGGTTGTTCGACAGGCCGTATCGTTATTGAATCGGCGCCCAAACAAGGACAGATCTTTGTTCGCGCGGCCGGACAACTGAACGAGCAGAGTCTTGGACAAAGTCCAGCCAGTCGCGACGTTTCTGAGATTCAGGATTTGACGGGTGGTGCCGACACCATCGTTGTTGAAGTTCGTAAGACGGGATACTTTCCGAAATCTGTCGTAGTGACTGATATTGATTCCCTTTCAGATATTAAAATCAATTTGGAGTTATCAAGCATCGAAGATTTCTTGACTGGTGCCGATCCCAAAATGGGTGAGAGTCAGCGGCGGGTTTTGTTGGATCTCAACGAACAGCGAAGTCGTATGACCAATCATTTGATTGATGAACTTTTTGAAGCTCAAAGGTTGGCGCAAGTCGGTCGTGTCGAAGATTCTTTAAAAAAATTAAATGAGATTGAAAAAGACAACCCTAATGTCGCGAGTGTTTACGAGATACGCGGTGGTGTGTATTTTATGCAGAAAGACTACCCCAAGGCTTTAGATGCCTTTCGTAAGGCGGCTCGTAGTAACCCTTCCAATCTTGAGGTATTGAACATTAAGTCTTACTTAGAAAAGAAGCTTAATGTAAACCGAGGTCGTAGCGTTTCGGAGGCGGTCGAGTGAAAACACTGAGCCTTTTACTCTCTTTTTTTACTCTCAGTTCACAGGCCCAAGTGGTGTCAGTGGATCGTCCTGAATTAGAGGCTCAACGACTCAACTATGAAAGTCATCTCACTCAAAAAATAGAAAAAAACTTAATCAATTTAGTCAGCGAGGAAGCCTACGTTGTCAACGTTTCAGTTCGTTTAAAAACCCTTGGGGTGGAGACTGTCAATATCGGCCAATCATCGCAAGCTCCCTTGACCGAGCGAACCAAGTTAGAGATCAAGCGAGAGTTTGACGGGGAAGAAGGCCTAATCCCGCTTTCCAAGCTAGGTGTCTGGTCTGTCGACACGCCCACGGAATCACCCAATGAGACGCCAACATCTTATCAGAAGAGAATTAGAAATTTTTCAGAACTCATCCGCACTATTCAGATTGATATTCTCTTAGATAGTGACCGCGTTCCTGAGCCTAAAGTTCGGATTGTAAGGCAAGTGATTGGCACCATTTTGCGTGGACGTTTACCCGTGGCTGCAAATTTGAATATTCAATCCCTTAAGCTTGAAACAGTGGCCAAAGAAAAAGACAATCTTAAAAAAGAGCTTCTTTCTGAGGTCAATACCCAAATGGAAAAATTAAAGAAAGATGTTGAAAGCAGCGCCCGCACACCGGCCAGTGTTACTGAGAAAACCACAATCGATTACCTTATGGATTTTAAGGAAGTTATTTCAATTCTTTTTGTATCCATGGTTTTATTCGTTTTAGGGCTTCTGATTTCGCAGAAATACACTAAGATTCAAGAGAAGAGAATCGCAGTTGAAGAATCAATCTCGATGCGTCAACTTGATATTCCGAAAGCAAAGAGTGACGGTGACAGTGAAAGTTCGCAAGTTTTAGAAATGCACGCTGGCGCTGAAAGTGATGATGCGAAAAGCGGTTTTGACCAGTTCGACGAGATTATTAAAAGCCAGCCCGAACGTGCGGCTTACATGTTGAAACAATGGCTTTACGGTGATGATAAAGAGTCTAATGGAATTTTAAATTATCTTCCTAAGGTCATCCCACTGAACTCGTTAAGGTCACTCCTCGACTTATTGAGCGAAGAGGATCGTAAAAAGTGGAACCGAGTCAATAAACTTGACCGGAGTGAACTCAATCCAAAAGTCCTTGATCGATTGATCGCGCAAAGAATTTCTAATCATATGATTGAACCTGAAATAGGAATCCAAGAGTCAACCCGTCAGCTTCTGGCTGGGATCACGCCGCGCGAGGGTGTGATCTGCATTAAAAATGATGTGGAGGTGGGAGCTCTCTTGGCCTTGACCATGTCTTCTATCCAATACACACGTATTTTGAGTTTGCTCGATGAAGTGACCATTAAAAAAATTGCTGTGGCTAGTGGACAGATGGATGCCAAGAAAATGCGTTATATGGGCGTTAAAATCGAAAAGATGTTAAATGAAATCCGTCAAAAAGCGAAGTCGCAGTCCTCGGTCTTTCTTGAAAAAGCTCCGGAACTGATTCGTGACCTGGGAGTTGGCAAAGAAAGTGCTATCTTTGAGAGTATAGCGGGTATGGGACAGAAGGAGTTTTTAGTTGAGGTTTCTGAGCAATTTTATCCAGCCCAACTGATCTCCAATCTTCCACAACATATTATGAGACAAGCTTTGGATGGGATGAGTCTGCCAGCTAAGGCCGAACTAATAGCCTCCCAAGAAGAGCTTTCGGAAATACTCTTAGAAGCCGCCGGTCGAGGTAAATTGAAAGAAATTCTGCAAGTTGAGGTCGATGAGATCGAGGCCGATGACACCCGCAAAAATATGATTCTTCGACAAAAAGATTTAAAACTTCAAAATTTTGTTAACAATGTCCGACGCTTAATTAAAGAAGAACAGTCGATTCTCCTTGAGGTTCAGCCCATCATTAAATCCTGGGCCGACCAAATGATCGCTCGCAGTGGAGGCCAGAATGCGGCCTAGAAATCTATTGCTGTTTTGCCTTTGTTTAGGATTTTCTTGGTTCAGTGAGGCAGCAGCAACCTCATTGCAAGGACATATCCGAACGGGAATGGTTCAAGGTCGGTTTACCGGTGCCGACTCAGGCAGCTTTCAAGTGTCATCAAGTCTTGAACTTGAAGGTGAGTTTTTCACCAGTAACCGCGGCTCGCTATTGGCGCGAGCCACGATTTCTTTGGATCCATCCAGTGGCCAATTTAAGTATATTTACATGGGACTCGGTCAAAGATTTTATCTTTGGAGCCGAGGTCGACCGGTCGAAGGCTACTATGAGAGTATCTACACATCGACCCGACCAAAACTTCGCTTCTTTGTTGAGTATGGAATTGGGCTGGCACAGATTCAGGTGCGGTCAGTGACAGACTCTCTTTCTGTACAGAGTACAGTAGCCGAACTGGGTGGTGGCGGTGGCACCATTTATCAATTTTCTAGAAATTTTGGAGTCAGTTTAAATTTAATGTGGAGCCAGGGTTTTGCGGTTTCCTCGGTGGCAATTGATAGTAACGTCATTCGTGGAATGGTTGGAATCACTGGATACTTTTAGGACGTAGCGATGAATATTTATTCATTAAGTGCATTTTTATTAGCCGGTGGAGTCTTCTTTTTTGGAGTTTTCACATCGACAGATAATGTCTCGGCCTTTATCGATGGACACGCGGCCTTGATTGTTTTTGGCGGCACCGGTGCGGTTGCTGCGATCTCATTTCAACTGGATCGTATATGGATGATGCTTAAAGTTTTTTACTGGCGTGTTTTCTTTAACAAGAAAATCGACTTTGTATCAGTCATCCGTGATTTGATGGATATTGCCGAAGCTTACAAAGCGGGGGATGCCCAGCTCACTGAAACGATGGATCGCATTGATGATCACTTTATTCATGAAGGCATGGAGATGTTACAAGATAATTTCCTTTCTCATGATGAGCTTAGAAGAATTTTAAGTTTGCGGGTTCAAACAATCCACTTTCGCTACAACGAAGATGCAAAAAAATTCAAGGCCCTAGGTAAATTTCCGCCGGCAATGGGACTTATGGGGGCGGTTTTAGGAATGATCGCTTTGTTACAAACGCTGGGTCAGCCGGGGGCTGAACAGAATGTTGGGCCGGCTATGGCGATAGCGATGGTGGCCACACTTTATGGAATTGCCTTTGCCAACCTTGCAATTCTACCTATCGCAGAGAACCTGCTCGACAGTGCTCGAGAAATTCAAATTAAGAACAAGATTATCGTTGAAGGTATTATCTTGATTGCTCAAAAGAAAAATAAAATTATGTTGGCAGAAGAACTGAACTCTTACTTACTCCCTCAAGAACGAATCAATTGGAAAGAGTCCGAAGTTAAAAGGGCGGCCTGATGTCATTAGAAGGTCTTGAGATTGAGCATCAGGAGGAAGAGAGCGAAGAGGTATGGCTGATATCCTACGCCGATCTGATGACGCTTTTATTCGGACTTTTCGTGCTAATGTACACCTTTGCAATGTCGCGTTCTCCGGAAGAAGTGGAGAAAGTTAAAGAGGGAGTGGCGCGATCCTTTGGAGGATCCTATGTCCCCCCCTATCAAGATTTAGTGAAAGAATTAAAGTTAGAGAAAGAGCGCAACGCTGTATTACAGGATATAGCCATTGAACCATTAAGAAATGGCCTTGAGGTCACCTTCCAAAGTGGACTCCTGTTTAAAACCGGTGAGGCTGATTTAAGTGACGAAATGAAACAGATCCTTAGAAGTGTCATTCAAGTCATCTCTTCGAATATTGATAAGGACCAAATCGTGGTCCAAGGACATACCGATGATGTCCCTATAAGCTCAGATCGTTTTCCTTCCAATTGGGAGTTGTCAGCGGTTCGTGCCTCATCTGTGGTGCGTGAGTTTATCCGTTTTGGTTTTGATCCCACTCGCATTCATGCGGTGGCTTTTGGCGAGTCCAAACCACTGTTTCCCAATAAGTCAGACAGCGGAGTTCCGATACCCGCCAATCGAGCCAAAAACCGTCGAGTTGTTATTAAAATTGTGGCCCCTGGATATGTGGACAGTCAAAATGAACGAGAAAAAATCACCAATTAAAAACTTTATTTTGCGGGCGATCTTTTTTTCGGTCTGTCTTGCGATGTTTCTCTACGGAGCGATCCACTATATGGACCGGATGCCCTATGCCATGAAAAAACCTGTGATCAAACTCCAGAGATTTCTTAAGGCCCGAAAAAACAGAACCCGTGTCGAGGACCAAAGCCTCAGTCTCGAGCGTCGAAGTCAGGCGCTTCGGCAATTGCAGCTTCTCAACGTCGACGACTTGCAGGGTATCTGTGCAAAAGTCGCTGCTAGCGCTCAACAGCAGCTTAAAAAACAAGCTTTAGAATGTCTATTGCAGGTGGGGACTCAAGACGCCTTGGAGAATGTCTTTTTAAATCTTGATTCAACACAGGATTCAGTTTTGAGTTTTCGTAGAGCAGTTGACTTGATCTCGTCCAACCCTAACGGACAAAGTGTTTTGAAAGGCTTGCTCGAAAAGAAAGATCTTAGCGAAACTCTGCGCCTATCGATCCTAGGGACCCTTGCTCAGAATAACAAGGATTATCAGGATCAGCTTCAAGAGATGTTCGATGCCGCTTCGAAACGGGAACAGCGTCATCATATTATCGAAATATTAACATTGGCTTCGCCAGACAATCCGGTGGTTGTTGAGTATCATCAAAAAAACGTTAACGATCCAAAGGCTAATCGAAAAACTTCACTGGTCTACTTAGCCCATCGAGGGGACCCATGGCTGAGAGAGAACTTTCTGAATCTTTATCGAGAATTTGATTTTGAAGAAAAAAAACAACTGTTGGACCTGGCTCCCTATCTCTGTCCAACATTACAGATCGACAAGTGGAAGAGTGAGTTTTTGAAGTCCAATTCTTTTGCCTTAAAAGAGCGTATTTTTACAGCCCTTTTAATCTATCGAATTAACGACCGTGAACAAGTGCTTAAGCAATGGCTTGCCGATCCTAAACTCCGTCCTAAAGAGGTTGATCTTCTTAAAGATAAAGCATCGCTTTATATCAATTCTGAAAAACAAGTTTGCCGTTAACGACGACGAAGCTGAACGCCGCTCGTTGATCGACCGAGGAATATATCGTGATCTGTCGAACTGGTTTTATGATATATTTTGACATCATAACAAGCGGCGGAAGTGTCGCTGGCATTAACGTACGGTGAGCCTTGAAGATCTAAAATTTCGACCCAACCACTGCTGTTGACAATATGGGTGCTGATGCGCCCGCCGCTGTAATAGCTGTCAAGATTGCTGACCGCCTCTTGTGATCCTGGGTAAAGAGGTTTAACAAAGTAAACATCGCCAGTGAGTGTCCCGTTGACTTGAGCTCCGCTGTCCGCGTAGTTGGCCGTGGCACCGCTGCTGGCGTCAAAGTGGAAGAGGTGTTCCGTGTTCGCGTCATCAAAGAAGGCCGCATTCGGTATACTCAGTGTGGCCGCGGAGTAGCGATCCAGGTCAGAGATTCGAACCTCATCAATTAAGCCATTGAAATGTCCACCACCACTGGTTCCGCCAATTTCCAGGTCTGCGGTTGAAACAGCGAACGGACTTGGAATTGAAAAATCCATGGAGCTGTTGGATTGTTTGTCGACTCCATCGACCCAGAGTGCGATATCACTAGCACTGATTGTGGCAGCCACATAATACCACTGATTGTTCGCCCAAGTGTTTGAAGAGGATGTCACCGAGTAATCAATCCCATTGTGTCGAACTGTAAAAACCAGGTAACCCGAACCGTTGAAGGCCAGTTCAAAACTGCCATCAACGGCGCTACCTTTTTGTAAAAGAACGGTATTGGCCGGTGCGCCTGCCGGTCGGAACCACATATCAATCGTGGCTGTTGAAGTCAGGCCTCCACCGTCCGCCACGCTGACGTAACCATCGGTGCCAAGCAAGCTCAGAGCGCCATTAAAGGCGTTTTCCCCTGATCCAAGGGTGGTGTAGGCGGCAGAGGTACTCGATCCAAACGTCGCATTCTCATCAATGGCCGTGAGTCCTAGGCTTGAAGCCACCAGTATCGTGTTCTGTCCTGAACCAGCAGCACCCTCGGCGATTGAAAGGTCATTGATCGCTAGGGAAGTCAGCTCGGCGTTGGTTGCAGCAGTGTAAGTGCGGGCAGGACTGAAGTTCGTCGCTAACGGTAAGCTGAGATCGGCGCGATGCAATCCAACAGAGTCCTCACCATAATAGAGTTTACCAGCGGAATCGACATCCACAGAGTTGACAGGGTTGGTCGTCGGATCACGATAGAGACTGGTGGTCCCACTGACGCGCAAGACGTCCACACCATTACTTTCGGCAAGGAAGGCGTAGTCGATTCCAGCAATTTCTCGAACCACGATTTTGTTTAATCGAGATGAGCCAAGAAGAGGATAAGTGGTGTTGGCTGACCAAATACCAGCGTTATTACGGTTGGCGATGTTGGCGCTTGAGAGACTACGAGCCACACTGTTGGTTTGGTAGACCTGGTCATTGGCTAAATCGATGATAATCAAACCACCGGTTGAGGCGCCATCGTTCATCGCTAAAAAGATTTTTCCATTCAATGCGGAAACATCGACAATATTTCCGAGGTCACTGTCAATGGCATAGTCCGACCCGGATTGAAACCTTAGGAACAGACTGTTGTTTGACTCATCAATGATATCGAGGCCCGAGTTGGTGGCCACTAAGTGAACTTTACTCGGAAAATCATCGCGTGCTCCACGATTCGCACTGGTGGCTTCGTTGTACCAGCTCAGGCCCGAGTTCGTGATCCAGGCCGAAGATGAGTCATTGCTTATATTCCAGTGATAGACAGCGTTGACATTGTTGGTAGCCAGATGGTTGTTACCATTGGCATCGCTAGTCGAGGACGAGAAAAGTCCATTGCCGGCACTGACATTGAAGTTCACGGCATCAATGGTGCCACCTGTGGCAATCAACTGACCGGAGCCGGCTTCAGTGACGACCACTGTTGTTGAGGTTCCAGTAACTGGGTAAGGCTTGTCTTGCATCACACCGTTACCGGTCCAAGTCACGCTTTGGTCAGCAAGGTAGTTCCCGTAAGAGTCGTAACCGGCAGCAAAAGCTTGCACCGAACTGTCAATCGAGAGATTCTGTGAGGCCATGGCCGAGCCAGCACCGCCGGCTTGATCTTCCACCTGCACACAGTGTAAAGAGGCCGCTGTGACATCAAAGCTGCTTGATGTTCCCGTGGCGTTGTAGCCAGTGTCCTGTTCAGTGGCCGAGATGGTTCGGCCAGTTTGCACGCGCTTCAGTCTGAAGGTCGATGTTGTGGTTGCGACTCCACTAGAGAAATTTAAAGAGGTGGATGCGTACTCAGGATTCATGTTGAAACCGGAACTACAGACATCGGTTCCACTGGCGCCAGTGCTCGTCCAATTGATTGTTTTAACGCCGGCGTAGGCCGAAACAGTTTCATTGTTGGCGCGACGGGCGGTAAGGCGCACGGCAAAGCCAGCTCCTGCGACGGGGTTCGAGGCGGGGACGAGTTCGACCAAAAAGTTGTCGACCCCTTCAGAGGTTTGAAAACTAAACGGCGAGTTGGTTGCCTCAGTTTGGTTTCCGGCATCATCAAACGCCACCACTCGAACTTTGTAATCGGTATGATCAGACAGAGTACAGCCAGAAAAAGATTGATAGGTGGTAGCATCCGCTGCGGCAATATCGTCACCACAAACTGTTACAGTTTCGGCATCATTGGTTATAAAGACGCTGTAGCCATCCTCTCCTGTGCTGTCAGACCAGTTGAGGCGGGGGTTGTTAAGAGCACTGGTGAGGTAGGCATCGAGCGTGGAGTCTCCGCCACCATCAACCCCTGAAAAAGTGAAGGCTGTTGGCGCCACCGTATCGACAGTGAAAGAAAAGCCGTTGTTGTCGGCGGCCGTACTTTGTTCGGCTGAATCCTCTGCTACCAGATCCACAGTATAAGTATTACCGTGAGTTAAGCAGGCTCCGAAACTATAACTGGTTCCAGAGATTCCAGAGACTGGTGATCCGCAAATCGGAGTGCCGCCATCGCGGATGGTTAAAGTGTATGTGATCGGGGTGTCATCGGTGGCCGCTTGCCACTCAACAGTCGGAGCGGTGGTGGTACCCAGCCACTCGTCGGCAACAGTGTCAGTGCCGCCACGAACACCGATGATATCATCACCAGCTGGAAACTGTGGAGCCGCGTTATCGTAGGTAATGCTGGCACTCGCGTAGGTGAGCGAAACGTTTTGTGCAATATCTTTGGCAAAAACATAAACTGTACGTGCCCCGGTGTTAGTCAGCGTGTGAGCGTAAGGGAAAACACCGGGAGGACTCACCCAGACACAACCACTATTGTAAGTGGGATTGGTCGGTGGCGAGTTGATGAAGGGCTGTTCAATAATACACCATTCATCGGTGTCGCCAGCCAGAGTCACGTTCAAGTCAACAGTGGCCGAGTTGGTGTAGGACGTATTCGTTGTCGATTGGTCTGCAAGTGTCAATGCCGCTGGATTGGCAGGCGCGACACTGTCGAGCGTGATGGTATCGGAAACTGAGTTCACCGAGACATTGTTGGCGTCATCAGCTGTCCATATATAGAAAGTCTTGCTACCTTGCGCTGAAGATGTCGCGACAGTACTGGGTCGCGAAGTGTGCCAACCATTGTCTGAACCAGCGCCACCATTACAAGCGGTTCTCTGGTTTGTACCAGACGATGGACGCGAACTTTGGGTTTCGCTCACACACCAGCGATTGGCGGTCGAGTCGTTTCCAATAGTGGTGGCGACAGTGGTTTGTCGAATATAAGTTGTATTGCTGGTTGTCGGATCGCTGAGAGCTAATGTTGGATCAACAAGGGCGGCGTTGACGTCGTAATTTTTCGAAGTCACCGAAGTGAATCCTGCCGCTGTCGCTTGAATACTGTTGGCGTTGCCATTGGATGTGTGAAAAAGTGTGAAGTTGGCTTGACCGCCCACCAAAGATTGACTGTTCCCACCGCTGACAGTCGCTGCTAAACTGGGAGAGATCGACACGGTATCGGTGTCCGAAGTTCTGGGGTTATAGTAATCATCTGTGGAGTAAACAGTGGCCTGAAAAGGGAAATCGCTGCCTTGGGTTTGATCGAAAGGAAGTCCACTGGCCGCATCATTGGCGGTGGCCTGTCCCGGTGCAAAAACTTGATTGGGAAGGATAACCAAAAGTTTTTTACCAAGTCCAAGAATCACATTGTATTGAGTCGAGTTGTTTTGCGCATAACTACCGCCACTGGGAGTGACGTGATAATTGGTTCCCACCAGATAGGTTTCGACTGTAAAATCAGCAATACCATTACTCAAAGTCTGACTGGCTGGGCTCACCGAACTGTTGGGTGTTGAGGCGGCAATAGAAACCGTGGTTGAATCATCATCAACAATATTGAACTTTCCATCGGTGGCGTAGACGCGAACATTCACAGTTTCGCCACTGGTTCGATCCTGCACGGTTTGATCGGCGACAGCGGAGGTTAAAAGATTATTTCCCTCAACCAATGTTTGATAATCCGTAAACAATGCAATAAGGCGAGAAGGAGCTCCTGGTTTTACATTATAGGTAGCGGGTGTGTTGGCAGCCAAAGACGACGTCACTGTCAAAGACTGATTGTCTGCCGCCGTCACGGGATTGATTGTAAAGGTCACAGCACCAGCGGCAAAATTGCTTGCAGCAGGCTCAGTATCGGTAGGGTCATTGGGAGTGGCTACCGACACAGCACTGGTATGATCCGGGCGAGTATTAAAGTAATTATCCACCGCGAGCAAATTCACTGAAAACCCGCTATCGGTGTCTTGGTCGGTGGGAGTGCCGGTGACAGCCGATGCATAATCACCAGGAGCTTGACCGGGATTGTGAGTTTGGCCGGGAAGAATAGCAATGTACTGAGTGGCGATGTTGGCTTTGGTTTCGTAAAACTCTGAAGTTTGGCCGGTCAATGAAGCGCCGCTGGCGGTATTAGGTGTAACGGTTTGGTCTGAGTCCGCTAGGAAGTTGGTCACCGAAAAAGTCACAGTTCCACCCGCCATCGTGGCGTTGCTCGGGGGAACAGCCGCTGGGTCGGTATCTAGAGTTAAACTGATATCACCATGACTGTAGTTATCAACATGGTTGTAATAGTCATCCAAGGCCAAAACTTCAACGTCAAAAGCGGTTCCGGCGATCTGGTCTGGTACCAAAAGGTCGACCGCTGTGGCTAAGTCGGGTGCCCCTTCAAGAAGATTTTGGTTAGGCAGTAACGCCACCAACTGACTGGCGGTTCCGTAATTGACAGTGTAATTGGTACTGGGGTTGTCAGTGAAGCCTGTTGAAGCTGTAATATTATGAACAGCTCCTTGTTGTCGAACTCGTACATTGAAAGTGGCAACCCCGGCCGTGAAGTTTTGAGAGGCGGGTGTGACTTCAAGGTAAGGGTCTGTAGATGTTAAAGAGACCAACCCAGTGTAGGTGTCAACGGTATTGTAGGAACTGTCAACAGCATGGACATCGACATTGAAAGAGTCACCGGCAGTGCGAGTGGCCGTGCCTGAGAAAGGCACGCCGGTCACAGCCGTGGCAAGAGCTCCGGTTCCTTCTGTAAAGGTTTGGTCGGGAAGAACCACGACGGTTCGAGTTACAGACCCATTTTCCACGGTCATTGGTGCATCAACCGTTAAACTGTTGTTGGATTGTAAAACAGCGCGAATTGTAAAGGAGTCCGCTAGTGTGTAGGTAAGGCCGCTAAAAACAGACTCACCATTGACAGCCGTGACGGGCGAGTATCCACCAAAGCTTTGGCTGGCACCGATCAGTGACAGTTCGACAACATCAGAGTTATTGGTGGTTATCACATTATCAAATGCATCAAGCAGTTCCACACTGAAAGGTAACAACGGACTGATTGTCGTCGAGGGACTTGTGGGAGCCTCTCCCGCTTTAAACCGAATGTCTGAAATGGTTGTCAGTGGTAAAACAATCAAGGGCTCTTCGGTATTCGTACCAACGATTCCCGTGGTTGTGCCTCCGACAGTAAGAGTTCCTGATTTGGTGGATCGAACATCGACGTAGGCCGCCCCATTAAGTAAATTTCCGTTAATTGTGGTTTGATTAGGCAGCGCGTAGTTACTGATTGAGGAAGCTCCGAGGTCCGAGGCCACAATATCTTCATCACCCAGTGAGCTGGTAATATTAAAAGTCACATTCTTAGTTGAGTCGGGCCCAGAAGACAGTCGGTTTCCATACAGGTCTTCGACCCGGACTGTGTATCGATTAATGTCACCAGCGCTGACTTGTGTATTGTCGGAAAGTAAGGCCAAATGATCAAAAGATTGCGGAGTGATCGTTAAGAGATTTGACTGACCGACAACCGGCGTTCCTGAGGTCGTGGAAATTTGGATTCGTGGAGTTTCGCTAGAATTGTAGAATGTAAAAGACTCTCCTCCTGAAAAGGTGTATTCGCCATTGGTAAAACTATAGCTACCACCAGTCGGCGCGACCTCTGAAAAATTCAAGCGAGTTAGACTGTTATTGAGAACAGTGATAGCTAGGTCGGTTGGGCCGTTGATGGTGGTAACAATATTATCTTTAGCATCGCGTACACTGGCGGTGACAGTTCTAGAGCTTCCGGCAGGGAAGGTTTCTTGATCGATATCGACTTGAATACGACTAGGTGCTCCCGGGTTGATGGTAATAATCCCAGTGGAAGCCGTGGCTGAACCTTGATTGTTTCCATCGAGAGCCAGACGCACGCGACCTGTTCCAGGGCGATCTGGATTGAAAGGAGTTTGGATAGTTCCACTAATTAGTCCGGAGATCGCATCTGAAGGAGCAAAAGGTTGAGGGCTATCATCCCAAGTCACCCAACTACTATTGACGGTAATGGGGTTCCCATAAGAATCTTTGGCTACTGCATACAGATCGGTGGATTCGTCCGTCGTTATAGAGAAAGCGGTGCCAGTAACCTCGGTTCCCGTTGGAGGTGGGGCATCACGCCAAATCTCCGCTCGACTGATGTTGCCAGGAATGACTCTCCAGTTGATGGAGTCGGTAATGGTTGGATCGTCATTATCCGTTACAGTTATTGTTACCACATCTCCAGCATTGGGAGTGATTAAATTCATGAAACGACCAACAGCTGTATAGTCGCCAATGCTATCTCGATCGTCGACTGGTAGTACTCTTTGAAAAAGAACATTAGGATAAAGTCCGTCAGATAGAAAACTTGGAGTTTGTCCATCAGGAGCGGAGTTAAATGTCCCGCCGACGGTAACATTGAGGTCACGGTAGAACGATTCTGTTAAGTCATTGCCTTGTTCATCTTTGGGTACAACCACAAGCGTATTTGTGTCAGTGGCTCTAACCTCGTTAAAAGGTTTGTAATCCGCAGTCAGTACTCTGAGCTCAATTGAGTGGAGTGTACCCGGAGTGACGGAGCCTCGGAAGTACTGGTCGTAGGGGGTGCCTAAGTAAGTTCCCTGCACGCGTATCCACTCTCGATTCGGGTCGCCGCCCGTTGCTCGATCGGGGGTGAAAGATTGCGAATTACTCGTCGCAGGGCCAGAAAACTGGCTGGCTAAAAAGCTATCAGGATTGGCGATATCGGTGTAAATCCAATCACCAGAAAGATTGGCAATAAAGTTTCCACCTTTGTCCTCAACTGATAAGTAAACATTAAAGGGCGTTGCTCCCGATTGAACTTCTAAACCACTACAAACATCTTTTTGGGTGCTTTGATAGTCCGCCAACAAGATGTTGTCCATGTCACTCCAAAAGTACGGAACGGTGGTGTAGTCCGCCTCACAAAGAGTGTTGGCGCCAGCACCGAGCCCGTCGCGCAACATCAAATGATCGGCAGGGCCAACGGTCATCGAGTATGTCACAGAGCCTGAAACATCTGGAAGAGACATCTCTGAACTGGCGTCAACCGACGCGGTCACTTGTGGGTTCACGGAAGTGGCATCAAAAAAAGTGATTCGTTTAGATAGAAACTGAGCCCGACCACCGAAGAAAGGAATACTTAGTGTTCGACTGACGTCGGTTCGCTCTTTAGTTCCTGAATCGTGGATCATCGGAATCGCTCCCCCAGTGGGGATTGGAGCGGTAACATAATTACTAAAAGTCAATGTTACTGGGAAAGTGCCGGTGTAACCCGTGCTGCCAAATTGTTGGCCGAAAATATTTCCATTGGCATCTAAGATATGGACATCAAAGGCAAACTCTTCACCCCCGACCCGCGTGTAGTTTCCGTCGACCGGCACAACCTGCGCGTTGACGGGAGTTCCTGGATCAATAGAAATTTGTCCGGAACTTCCAGTGGGGTAGCCAGCGACTGTCGCAAAAATGTAACCAAAGTTCGGGAAGGGGATGGATTGGTAGAAATCCAAGGAGGTACTGGTGCCTGAAAGTGTGCTTAAGTTGGCGGTAATTTCTGTAGCATGCGAGCTGGACCACGTAACGCTGGAAGCGTCGCTGATATAGTTTCCAACAGCGTCGGTGATCGCTGCAAAAACTGTTAAATCCGGGTCGTCAGCTGTGAAAACTGTGTCAGCAATAGTGCTAGCGCCGGCGCCCGGTCCACCGCTGGCGTCGGTGACAACGACCTGCGAGGGGACATCGGCATTGACAGTGATCTGCTGACCAAAAATATCAATGAAACCAGCATCGCCATCGCCAAGGAAGACCCGAGTTGGGACTCGCGCATCGGTCAGAGTCACATTCTGAGCAACATCACAAATGCCTTCAACAAAAGTACAGGTCAGGAAAGCCGGTAGCAGAGTTGGACTAATCCCAGCCCAGCTGTCTTCGGTGATAAAAGTCCATTCTAGATTAAGAGTGCCATCATATCGAACCAGCTCAAGAGATTCGGCATCGACAGTGCGAACCTGAACTGAAAAAGGTTGTCCCGCTGTTTCGACTCCAGAGTTTTCGGTAATCAACTGAAATTTGATGTTGTCAGAGGTGTTGTTGGAGCCAAACTCAAAACTGACACAGGTGTTTGAACCTTCAATACAGGCTTGCATTTGTCCGGTGGTATCAAATTCAACAGGCGAGCGAACGCTGGTTTGAGCAATTCCATTGCTATTCGATTTGGAAGTGGTTGAGGTTATAAAGAGATAGGGGCCGCCGATTTCGGAAAAGTTGATGTTGATCCCTTCGACACCGGCCCCCGAAGAGTCCACCACCTGCACCACGGCAGGATCTTCAAAAAGTTCGTCAGGGGCGCCAATCTGATTGTTGCCACTGATAACCACCAGTCTTAATCCAAAAGAATTATTCTCCACCTCAGGAGAGGCGTCGCCACCCAAACAAGAAATATTTAAAATAGAAAGAAGGGCCAGAAGCAGGCCATTGGTGACCCATTTTCTAGAAAGCGGTATTGGATATAAAAACGTACTGATTTTCGATGCTTCCACAGTGTTTTTATCGGTGTTTTAGCCAAAAGGTTTAGGACCTTTGTGCCGTTTTGAAACATTTTGGCAAGATTTATCTATTTTTTTTATTATTGGAGAATCTCTCAAAGAAAAGCGGGAAAATTCCGATAATGAGACAATGAAAAGAATCGTAAAATACTCAATTCGAGACAAATTGCTAGTGCTACTGGTCAGTATTCCACTGATTAGCCTTTGTTTCTTTGTATTTTTCGGTGCTCGCCATTTTGTGAAAGATAAAAACGCCTATATTTTCGATGCCGCCGCAAAAAATGCCACGCAGTTGTCGAGCGAATTCTTCTTATCCTTCCAGTCTTATCAGCGCGTCTTGAATAGTATTTTAACTGTTTCAGACCTAGAAAATGGAAAGCTAGGCGCCAGCAGTCAAAAACGTTTCCGCGAACAAAGTATGATCGAATATCTATTTCTGGCAGAGCTGAATAAAACCAATGTGAAGAGGCTCGATCAACTGATCAACTATCCCAGGGAGATTAAAAGCCTAAAGCTTGCAGATTTAGATATCACCTCTTTGCGAAGAATCATGGGCAAAAACGATCATGTGATTGTAGATTACCCGGATCGTTCTCGATTTTTTGTTTTCATGCAGCGTCTTTCTGATGAATTAGAAAATGAGAGTTCCGTCGAACGTTTTCTTATCGGTCTTGTCAAAATTCCTGAAATTTACGAAGCCTTCGCAACCCCTGGGGTTTATGCAAGCTATTTGGTTCACACCAATCAAGCGATACTGATTCAACCAAAATTTTGGCGAAAATCCAAGACGAGTCAGCTTTTAACGGATGCCCGAGTTTTTTTACCAGCATTCAAGAAAAAAACGCCTCAGGGAGTTTTTGAAATCTCTTTGCCTGACAAGAATAAACTCACCGTCGCCTTTGCCCAAACCAAGATACCAGAGATCTATGCTTTCAGTGTCGTCGATCAGTCTGTGATCATGACTTCAATTCATCGATTTTTTCTCAAATCCCTACTTCTGCTGGGAGTTGTACTATCGCTTGTTATTTTTATAGGCTTTATGACGTCGTTTCGACTTACGGAATCTTTGCGAAAGCTAATGGAAGTGACAAAAAAAATCGGTGCCGGAAACTTTGATGTCACAGTCGACATTCACAGTAATGACGAGATCGGTGTTCTCGCTGGTGATGTGCAGTGGATGTCGGGAGAGGTTGTGAAACTCATGGCCAATCAGGTGGAGCAAGCTCGAATGGAAAGTGAATTAGGAATGGTTCAATTGGTGCAAAAGAATCTATTTCCGCCACTCAGTAACCGAGTGGGGAACTTTGAAATTGAATGCCGATTTTCATCGGCCTCTGAAGCTGGTGGAGACTGGTTTCATTACACAGTTTTTGAAAAAAGCTTAATTCTATGGATCGGAGATGCGACCGGACACGGCGCACCCGCAGCGATGATTACGGCTGCCGCAAAATCGGCTTCTTCTGTTATTGAATTCGAGTTGGAAAAACGCAAAGTGTCGCCTAATGAAATTATGAAAGTCCTTAATCGGTCGGTTAATGCCACTGCTAAAAAGTCTGTGATGATGACATTTTTCGTGGCCTCCATCGATTTAGAGACAGGGCTTGTCACCTATGCGAATGCCAGTCATGAGCCTCCAATTCTTATCCCTGCTAAAGACAAAGTCCATAAAAAAGACTTCCACGTGCTCTGCGATGTTAATGGTAAACGGTTGGGTGAATCAAAGGAGTCGGAATATCCGGAGGGGCAACACCAAATGCGACCCGGGGAGACTCTCTTTCTTTACACCGATGGCATCACTGATTTAGAAAACTCAAAGGGTGAAAATTTTGGCGATGGACGCTTGCTTCGCACATTAGCAAAGCAGGCATCCGGGCAACCGAGTACTTTTGAGTTTGCCGACCGACTCAATAGATCCTTTGAAACCTATCGTGAGAAGACGCCCTTGGTGGATGATTTGATGTATATTGCCTGTCGATATAATGCTGTTGTTGAGACCGAAGAGAGAGCCGCCAGCTAACCAGAATCGCCTGTAGATATTGGCACGAACCCTTGATTTTTTCACCTTTTAAAGGCTACGGGGCTTTTGTTATAAGACTGTCTTCTATTTTCTTGAACTGTCGTAATAGTGCCGGCGAGGAATTCAAAGTACTAAATAATTCATTGGTTCTAGATTCTTGACCGGAGTCACTAGCCTGCCGATACAGTTCTTCAAAAAGGAGTTCGGTGGAACCCATCATTGCCGATGGAAAGGCGCCGTCGTCTTTTTCTCCGTAACTGACAATAAGGCCCCTTTGAAAAAGTTGCTTCATTGATCGGTTGTAAAGACTTTCAAACATTTTACCCTGTAAGTCGGCAGCGCGTTTGATTTCTTTTGTCGATAAAGGCGAGTCTTCGCTTAAAATCCGGTAGATCGCTTTGGCTTCAGGATACAGGTTTTTACGAATTTCAAAGTTATTATGGAAATGTTGAATAAGTTGTTTAAATATGGATTTTGAGAAAAAGGTCGCACGATTCTGATACCATTTGCTGTAAATCACTTGGCCTGAAGTTGATAGTTCTTTCATCAAGTGCCAAAGATTGACCACTCGGTCATCACCGGTTTCATCCCAGTCCCATCGCATCTTTGAACGCGGATAAAGAGCCTGCCAAAGAGAGGGGGGATCGACTTTATCTTTGATTGGAAAGACAAGCAGACATCCGTTATCATTGATAGCTTTGATCGACTTTGTTTTTAGACTCATTTGTCTCCAAACCAAATTAAGGGAACCTCTCGTGGAAGGTCTTGTAAAAAACTTTTAAGGGGTTCAGGTGAGAGTTGCTCAGCCACTAAGGCGATACAAAAACTGGCCGTGCTGACGGCTTCAAGAACAGTTTTTAAGTCAGCCTCTTGTTGGAGCCATTTGTTGTTAACGATAAGGACATCGGAATCAGACCGCAAGGCGCTCCGAAAACAGGCAATAAATCCGTCCTCTTCAATTTGAACATCTTGCAAAGTGAAGAAAGGAATACCTGCTACATCCAGACTGTCTTTAAAGGGCTGAAGATTTTTTGTTTTGACGAGTGCGACAGAAGGAAACTGTAACTCTTCGAGGTCAATTTCGGCTTTTTTTTTATCCCTTAAGTCTTCTTGGATTCTGTCGATTGTGGAATCCTTTAGATTCACGGGAGCATATTTTTTGAAAATTGAAATATGATCGAAGTCCTCGCAGTGTTTAATGTCTTCTAGGTATTCATAAAGCTTTTCCTCACTGGCTCCGTAGCTCCAAAGTTCTGAAAGGAAAAGATCGGGAACCAGGTCCAAGGGGACGGTGGCAAAGGACTCGTCCTTAAGTTTTAGTTTTGGAAAGTAAGGTTCGCTTTCGGCTGCTTTTTTAACTCGTCTTTTACTGGGGTCCTCAACACTGTCTGGTCGTAGTTGAAAGTTTTTCGGCCAACAGGTGTAGATCCATTCGGAAACACTTAAACGATGCCGATAAAAAAAAGACTTTGCCATAAACATATAAACACTGCAGCGTAAGCTAAAGCGACGATAGTGAGGATCCTTATTTGACATTTCTTTGGCTTTTTCAGCCGCCTCTAAATTGGTTTCAAGAAGTTCAAACAATATGTTTTGCCAATCGGCATGGACCTCGCCAAGAATTAAAAAGATGCTCTTAAGATGATTAATTTTGGTAGCAAGTTGACTGTCATCAATCGAGTTGAGCCAGTAAGAACTATCAAAACGACGGACGCCGTGAAGAAATTCTTCCATCAATAAAAATACATAAGCCGGTTCAGGAATTTGCAATTTGACTTGTTTTGGATCGGTGGCGAGGAATATCTCAAAGTATTGAGAATAAATTTCATCAGGGTCATCAAGAGAGCGCAATGGTTTTTCAGAAAGCATGATCCATCCTTGTTACAAGTCTCATTGTATCCAATTCCGTTGAAAAGGTTACTGTTTACAAGTGTTGTCGAAACTCAGACCTTGGTCGTGCAGAAAGAGTGTCTGTGATCCATCCGTTCGGACAGAAAGTATTGACTGAAATGGGCAAGCCACCACGAATTATTTTAGGTCATTCAATTTGAATTTTTTAAAAATAAGGTCTTGCGGTACTTTGCCGTCCCAGAGGTGGGCATTTTTACCTTTTCTCTCATAAAGAATGGCCAGGTGATAGTCTCTGGTTTTTGCCATTGAGCTGTACCCACAACTTGCATCGATTCGGTTTTTGGAAAACCAAGTCTTTCCGTCCAATGTTTTTTGGATGACTAAGTTTCGCCTTCTGACTGTCGACGAACAATTGGCAAAGAAGATATGGCCTGTTGCGTATTTGAGCATGCTGCCTTGAGCAATCGGATCAAACAACCTGTTATCAATAGACGGGGTGGTGAAACGATCGCCTTGATCGTTACTAAAAGAAATGGAGCGACGACAAAGGACGCTGCCGGGGACAAGATGGCCGTCTTCGTCCTTCTGACATCGATTGCGACCCATGGATCGGTCATTTCTTAAAATTCGACCATTATCAAGTTCGACAACACTTGATTCTGAAGACAGGCGCGGCATGGTGGTGTTGGACATGCGCCAATTTCGCCCCCCGTTGTCTGAGATAAAGCTGCGATGGGCGGCTGGAACAATTAAGCGCCCTTTGTGGGGTCCCGCACCCAATTGAATGCCAACACCCGGTCCAATAACATCCATTCTGGTTCCGCTGGGTTGTAAACTGTCGGTGAGATCTTCGATGGCTGTCCATTTCAATTCCTGTTCTACAAAATGCGCCTGTCGGTAAAGAACCCTGCGGTCTCCCTCTTCAAACCTTGGTTTTTCAGGATGGTTTTGCGCTTTGTGTCCGGGGTTCGACATCATAAAAAGATGAATTATCCCCGTTTTTTGATCGACAACGGCGGTCGGATTGCCACAGGTGTCGCGAGACATCTCGCAGGCTTTGAAAATCTTTGTCCAGTTTTTTCCGTGATCAAAGCTGATACGGTAAACGACGTTAATGTCTCCAGAGTCTTCATTGGATGCCACCCTTTGCTCGGCAAAGGCGACCAAATATTGGTTATTGTTAACTACAACAAGGGAAGGAATTCTATAAAAATACCGTCTGCGACGATCGGCCATTGACTCGAAAAGAGGAACTTCAAGCCGCGGGTTGACCAGCGCGGCGGATTTTGTAACAGAGGAGGACTCGGTCGAAAAACCCGAAACCTCTAAACTTGCGGACTCAAGGTTACCACACTGTTGGTAAAGGAGAATCACTAGCAATGCTAGTAGGATAGAAAATATTTTCATGGAGCCCCCTCGACTCTTATTTTAAAATTTTAGAAAGCCAGGGTAAAGGGAATCAAGGGAGGTGTTTCAGATAGAGACAGTTCCCAGTGAAGTGATTTCTTAGGGACAAAAAGGGGTTAAGCGATTGGCTTCAATTGGATGGAGCTGCCGAGGAAGGAGGAAGTTTTGTAAACGAAATTAATGGGCCTGCATTAACAGTTTTATTAACTCTTTGTTTATGAAAAAGGTGTAAATCAGATAGGTGAGCACGATGAACAGAAGAATTTGTTTAAGTGTCAGTGTGCGCTTCTTACCTTTACCTTCTGACTTTTCTGAATCAATGGATGAGTTATACTCGTTCGACACGACCGATCGGTAGGAATCTTTGGGTATTCGCATCGGCTCTTCCTTACGAATCTGATAAGCCTTAGCGTGATTTTCTTGATTGTCATATTGATAGGCTCGACGTTGCTCAGCGGTGAGGGCGGCTGGTTGGTTTTCAACTTTTCTTTTAAAAACCAAAAACCACACTAAAATATCAAGGATTAAAAAGGTAAATAGGGCGCTCACGAATCCAAAAACAAAAATCACAGGTAGCGCAAATCCTAAACCTTGAGGGGTGGTGCCGGCGGCCACAATTTTGTAGCAAAGAAAAATATTGATTGGCATCCATAGGTAGATGCACCACTTGGGTAGGACTCGCCGATAGCCAGACATTTTTCTATTTTTCCATGGGCCAGGAAGGAATCCAATTTAATAATCTTCGCAGGAGAGATTTTCAGTGACAGGAGGAATGGGTAGGGTCTTTCACCTCCTGAATCTTGCAAACTATTGAATCGATTTTTTAGCGACAGGGTTTTTGTATCATAATACTTTATGTTGTTGAAATGATTTGGAGAATGGGCATTTCAGCGATGTGTACTTATGATCAAGAATTCACTAAAGCCCTGTGTTAGGTAATAGGGTGTGTCAGTTCTCGTGTTTCTAATTTCAGCCGCCATTGTCGCTATTGTCGGTACCAAGCTTTCGATTATTGCCGACCGTCTTGCCGATCGTACCGGACTTGGTGAGGCTTTGATTGGTGCCGTGGCCTTGGGTGCCACCACTTCGATCTCTGGATCGGTGCTTTCAGTGTATTCCGCCTACCATGGGCAAACCGACTTGGCTGTTGGAAACGCTTTGGGAGGTATTGCCGCCCAAACATTTTTCTTGGTGTTGGCCGACGTCTTTTACTCCAAATCGAATCTTGAACACGCAGCAGCCTCTCCAACAAATTTAATGTTTTCGGTCCTTCTGATTATTCTTTTGTGTTTGCCAATTGTTGGTCAGGCCCTGCCGGCCACTGTTTACTGGGGCGTGCATCCGATGACACCAATCCTCTTTTTGTTTTACGTAGGGGGTTTGCGTTACACGCAAATGCAAAAGCAACACCCAATGTGGCAGCCAAAACAAACCAAAGAAACAGTTATCGACAAACCAGATGAACCCAGGGGAGGTAAGGAGCTAAAAGTTCTTTTGGTAAAGTTTGCCGCCTTCACTGTTCTATTGGTTTTTTCGGGAGTGGCTATTAAACAAAGTGGAGTGAAGCTGGCTCAGCAGTGGGGAATCAGCCATATGGTTTTAGGAACGCTCTTGACTGCTGTTATCACATCACTGCCAGAGTTGATCACCACTTTTGCGGCGGTTCGACGGGGGGCCTTGGCATTAGCCGTCGGGGGCATTGTTGGGGGTAACACCTTTGATGTGTTGTTTCTCGCTTTTTCAGACATGGCTTATTCGGATGGTTCAATTTATCATTTACTGCGCCCGCAGCAGCTTTCTTACATAGCTGTTTTGATACTGATGGTGGCAATCCTAGCGATGGGACTTTTGCGCCGAGAGAAAAGTGGATTGGCCAATATTGGCCTAGAAAGTTTTCTGATTGGCGGTCTCTACTTTGCCAGTCTCTACTTTGTGGTGACTTAGGACACAGAAGTGTAAGCTTTTCAGGCTGATCGGCTTTGACCTGGAAACACGTTGCCGCCTACTCTTCCCCCTATTATGTATAAGCTCAGTCCATTTGATAAAGTGAGAGACCATGCAAAAATTTATGCAAGCGACGATTTTTTTAGTTTCGATCCTGGCTATCGGGTGCACAAGTTCTCCGAACTTGGAATCCTACCCTGAACGCCAAATTGACCGGCCTTACACGCTCCCTGAAGGCGTGGCCTCTTGGAAGACGTCGGTTTCTGCTCGTCAAATCGATGATGGGCGGGGAGAGGTTGTTGTCTCGGCTTACCCCTTGATATGGGAGCAAGCTCTTTCTGACAAATGGACCTTAGAGTATTCGCCTATTCCACTGAGCGCTCGCTATCAAATTTCAAAAACTGAAAACAATATTTGGGGCCTTCGTTTCGGAACCGGCCTTGGCTATAGCTCTTTATATGGAGTGATTTTACAACCCCAATTAGGGTTGTATCATCGTGCCAGATTGACCGATTCTTGGGCCTGGGAAAGCACGGTGAATTATTCACGAGTGTTTTCAAGTGAGAAGAATCGGGACGAATATGAGTCGGCACGTGTTTCAACAGGCCCGATGTTGCAAGTGGATAAAACTAAAGTGATACTTCCAAAAATTGGCTTGGCCGGTGTCCGTAACGACCTGTCTCGTTTTGCTGATTATGAAAACTTCGAAGGTGATGACGATTTTAGCTTCACATTGCCCGCATCAATCAACTTCCAGTGGTTGTTCCACCGACAGTGGGAGTATTCTCTGGGATACTCAGTGAATTCTTTGATACACGAAGAAGACTACCTCTCCATTCACAGCCTCAACACCTCCATCAAGCATTTCTGGTAGAGGCGAACAATGTGATCTGTTTTTAGAAGTTCTATTTTATTATCCACACAATTTTATATTTGCTGAGAAGGTTAGTCAGTTCTCCCTAATTTACAATTTTGAGCTATGGTGTCTTTTTTCTTTTTTTACGGTGGTTGTAGTATGCATTTTCTCCTCTCATGAGGTCTACGAAGCAGAATCTTTTATTTTGCGTTCCAATGTTTCAGAGACGAAAGCCAATAAGACAAAAATATAAAACTAAAAAGTAGTAATCTGTTCCTATGATTTGTCAGACTCCTTGCCAATATCCTTAAAGGGAATTCAGTTTTTATCGATATCACTCAGTCTAAAGTCTTGCATATGAGACAATATTGTCTGCAAAAATTAAGAAATTGATGAATGCCAAGAAAGTATTGAGGTTTCAGGCAAAAGCTTTTACGATTTAAAAATGACTACAGTCAAAATCAAAGTGAATTATCATTTTTATCTTCATCATGAGCCAACCAAAACATTGATAGAGAAATTGACCTGGACGCAAATGAACTCTTTGTGCCGAACCTTGCGGTCAGGGGAGTGGGCGGATTGGAAAGTTTGGGTGGCGGAGTTAGAGCTTTGGTTTGATCTGACCGATTTGATTCAAGAGATTCTAAAACGCTCGGATGGTTTATTTCGTAAACCCCCGGTTCCGAAGCAAGGAAAAGATGGTCGCACCATGGAACATCAGCTGGTGGATGCTCCGGAAGATATGCGCCAACATCCTCGCTATGAAATCAAATTGCCTGTCATGTTGGACATAACAGGGTCTCTTATCAATACTTTCACAGCTGATATTTCAGAAAGTGGTATCCGATTAAAAGAGGAAATTCCTTTGCGCAAAGAGATCAGCCATCTTTTTCTTTATTACCGTAGTGGCAACTCTCTTATTGAGTTTAAATCTCGCCCGGTGATGGAGGGCTCATCGAAGCTGGCTTTTTCTCGCTTGCAACTTATCAGTTGCAATCACATTGACCTGTGGCGCTCCCTTATAAAGCGCGCCGCCCAAGACTCTGAAAACTTGACGGAGTAATCAGTCTTAATACAAACGAATGATCCCGCCTCATGCTATCCAATATAAATGCGATCGGATTCAGCCTTACCATGAATCGTTCCATTCAATTTTTCGGTTTAAGAAATAATTTTTTTGTCTTAAGCAGTGCCAGGTTCGATTTGTCACAAGTTTAAAAACAAAGGCTATTATCTGTTAAACTTTATTTTTTAAAGAGAGCCCTGTCTAAGGAATGCATACCAGGTCCGATAATTAGAAACATTACGGACAACCCAAGATAAACCAAGGCCAGTTCATAGGAAGCCCCCTGACCAACGAAAGGATCGCCGTTGATCACCGCGTGAAAATAAGTGGCGTAGGCCATCGTGCAAATCAGTCCAAGGGAAACCAATGGAGTTAGGAAACCAAGAATCAGCCCGATGCCTCCAAAAAACTCGGAGACAGCGGCTAAAAATAGAAGAAAGCCAGGGATGGCCGCATCAGGACCCGCCCAAGAAAAAGGGGCTTGGATTTTTGGCAGACCGTGAAAAACAAAAGCTGTCCCCATAATTAAGCGGACAAAAAGCAAACTGAATGAAGGGATCAATGGAAGTGGGTAGGGGGTCAGTCGTTTTTTTATATTCATCATGAAGTCCTTTGAAAGTGAAAGCGTCGAAGCCTGGATAATCGAACAAACTTTAACGATTAGTCAACTTCAGACAATAGATTCGGGAAGCAATTTTGGAATATTTTATTTTTGTATCAATGTTGTGAGTTTTCATTGCCTTTTAAGGTTGGGGGCATTTGTGGAGTTCGCTTCGGTATACGGTTAACTGTTAACGGTTAGCTGTATACGGTATTGGGAAAATCACGCCTTCCACCTTAGGTTCGAGCCCTGCTACCCCCTCCACGTGAGCGCAGCGAACCAATAAACAAAACTTTTACGAGAAGTGGGGAAATGTAAATGACCATAAATGGCCCGAAGGAAAAAAAGAGGGCGCAAGGGCGTCCGGCCCATATTTAAAACTTTGACGTCGATGGTGAGTTTATTCACAGATTTCGAGAAGGAAAAGTGGATGGGTTAATGCTTCTCACTTAGATGTTCGAGTCCTGCTGGCCCATCCACGTGAGCGCAGCGAACCAATAAACAAAACTTTTACGAGAAGTGGGGAAATGTAAATGACCATAAATGGCCCGAAGGAAAAGTGGATGGGGTAGCAGGACTCGAACCTGCGAATACTAGAATCAAAATCTAGTGCCTTACCAACTTGGCGATACCCCATTAATTTTGAGAGGCTTAAGCTAGCGAAATCTTTGCGATGGATCAAGAAAAAAACAGTTGCCTCTGAAAAATCAGAGGCAACCAAAGCCGGAGCAGGGGCCCCGTGTTGCAAATTTTTTAATCAAATATGGGTTAAAAGTAAAACTATGATTGGAGTTTCTTAGACACTTCGCCCAAAGAATCACCAATTCCTTTCAGTTCGTCCTCATAGGCCTTGAAGACGAGTTTTTCGATATCCTCCCGCGTCTCCTGATTCAGAGGGTGGGCGATATCGCGAAATTGTCCGTCCTTGCGCTTTTTACTCGGCATCGCGACAAACAGTCCGCTGTGACCTTGTATGATCTTAAGATCTCGGATCACAAAACAATTGTTGAGGGTGATGGTGACGTAGGCTTTTAGCCTCTCTTCGTTCACCGGGAATATCTTGATCTCTGTGAGTTCTATATCCATTGCAGAGCTCCTTGCTGTCGTTCTCGGATGTGGCACATCCAGGTTTCATTATATCGGATAACCTAGACCAAAGTTGAGAGGCGTTCTCAATTTGAGACACTATTCAGTCATTTTCCCAAATTGCTACTGGGTAAAGCTCTCGCACAGTGGTTGGTTGTCATTTATTAAGCTTTTTACGATCGAAGTGTCATAAGAGGAGACGCCACCCGACAGAATATTCTCTTCCGCCCGAATGCTGGCCGAGGAGCAATTGCCCCAACCTAAAAGTGTGGCCTGTTGTAGCGCCGTCATATTATTCCAAAGGCTTTGACCACTACCGGAGCCACAGCGCGCCCATCCACCCAGGCCCTCGATGCCTTCTCGCACATAGTGACGAACGTGGTAGAGAACCTGTACGTAGCGTCGGTCATCCGCAGAATTGGCGCTGTGCTGGTTATAAAGAGTTCGTAAGCGCGTCTCATGCGGAGGGCGCCCACTGTAAGCGCCGAGGTACTGAAAAATGCCGTAGGCTCCTGAAGACGGGTTGCGAATATCCGGATCTCCCAAGCCCTCACCGACCATGCGGTGATAGATCAAACGCGGATCAACACGGTTTTCTTGATAGGCCTCTTGCAACAACGGCTGAATGCGCTCAACAAAGGCCTGTCCGTAAATTTCTAATATTCGATTTTCTTGTGTGGGGTCATAGCACCCGGCCGAGTTGTTAGCCGTGATGCTGGAAGGAGGTGAGTCAGTGCCGCTTAAAAAAGGCAAATCGTCGGTTGTGGTCTCGCTCCATCCCACTGAAGGGAGTAAGCTTAGTAAGGCTGTTACAGCTAAGATATTTTTCAGCTTTGTAAGAAGTGTTTTTGAAATCATTGAAAGCTCTCCTTTTGCATCGCCTACCTAAAGAGAGTGCAAATTCAGTTCCAACTACGATGTCTCAAAGTGAGATGCGAAAACCATCAAAGCGTTACAGGAGGCCTCTGAGAAGTGATAGTCTTGTCTAAAAAAAGTAAAGACAAAATTCGGCTAGACAGCTATCAAAAATCCAACACTTCTTAGGTGGTGGTTAAATGAAGAGACGAAGGAGAAAGCTTGGGGGTCCGGGCATCGGCAAACGCGAGCCTCGGAGCTAGAAAGGATAGAGAAGTTTCGTGTTAAATGAAGGGCAAGGCTTGGTTATTGTCCTTCGGACTCACATCATAGGGCGGCAGGCGATAGCCTGAATGCTTTCATTGAGAACACCTTGCAAGTCTTGAAAACTTTCAGCGGGATTCAGGGTCCCTAAGTCATTGACGACAAATTCTTCATAGAATGCCGTTAGAGATTCATAGACCTTGCCAGAAACAGGTTCCTGGAATTGTGGTAAAACATTCAGGCGTCGATCGACAGTGGGGCGTGATACAAAATCACTGGGGAAATAAGAGATCAAATCTTCTGGTGCGATGTCTAAAGTGATGGGAACGGCACTCACTTCAATACCATTGAAGTTGGTGTGCTCTTGCAAAGCAAGAAGCTCAGGCTCTGAATAGGACGAACTCACCCCATCGCCGGAAACCAAAATGGCGCGGCGAAACGAAGTGTTGTTGTCTTCATTTAAAATGCCGATCGCTGTTTCAAGGGCTTTGGCGACATCGGTTGAACCTCCGACTTCAAAAGTCTGATAAAGTTCTAAAGATTCACTGGTTCTCAGTTGAGCAAAAAAATCAGCCAACCGATTGATGTCAGTCGCATCAACAATGTTGCGCGCTTCTAAAACAGTTCGACCTTCTGAACCAAAAAACACCACAGCCACTTCGGTGCAGCCACATCCTAAAAGTTTATCTTGCACCTCTGGGGTAAGAAGAGAGGCTTGGTAAGCGCCCAGTTGGAAAGTCATTTCGTGGGCTTCAACCGAGCTTGAAATATCGACGGTCAAAACGATGGACTGGTCCGTGGGAGAGTCCGGTTGTGTGCAGCTGGCGTTGGCAGATTCCAAATGAACAAACAGCACAAGATAAGAGAGAAAACAGATTCGAATGGTTAACTTTTTAAGCTTCAACATATTCACAAATAGTTAATAACACAGGGAGGGGTGGGCGATAAAGATATGGTTGCTCTTCAGAAGAAAAAGGGTCGATGACAGTGATTTTTTACATGATTGTGAAGAATCTTCAGGCCTGAATGTAGGTAAGGCTGTACCGGGTGGGGAGCTTTCACTCCCCTTTAAGAGAAATTTTCTTTTCACCCATAGGTGTGTGGACCCAAAACCGATTGACCCCGGGTCGCAACCCTTGAAGGATTTCTGGTACGGAGTTGACGGTGGTACCATTGACTTTCATGATCACAAAGCCAGGCTTAAAGCCGCCTCGGGCCGCTGGGCTGTCAGGGATGACGCCTGAAACAATGGGGCCAAACGGAAAGCGAATTGGTACATCGAATTCACGCCGGTTCCCCGATGTGCTGGCGACAACATAAAAGCCGAGATCATAGGGAACGCCTTTCCCTTTATAGTGTTTCTGCTTTTTGGGGTAGGACGGTTTTTCAGGATTGGGTTGCGTGAAGCGCGCCATCTGTCCCGGGTCTGGGAAGCTGGTCAAAGTGACCTTGTAGGTCAACTTCTGAAATTCTTTTTCCATGGGGCGCATAATCTTAATCGCGACTTCTTTGCCCGGCTCGCTGTCTTGAACCATATCAATAAAGTGTTCCGTGTTGCGCACCGGTTTGCCATTGAACTCATATATGATGTCATTTTCTTCAAGGCCGGCCTTGGCGGCTGGAAAGCCTGGTTCAACACTGGTGATAACGATTCCATTTTTAGGAATTCCGTAATTCAAAGCCACCCGAGGGTGCAACGTGGCCATTCCGATTCCCAAAAATCCACGTCGAATGGTTCCACCATTTTTTAGGGTGTTAACAATTTTTTTTGCGTAGTTTGATGGAATCGCAAAACCGATTCCTTGCGCTCGGGCATCAATAGCGGTGTTCACACCAATCACGTAACCCTTTGTGTTCAGCAAAGGTCCGCCAGAGTTTCCTGGGTTGATGCTGGCATCGGTTTGAATAAAAGGGAAGCGGTTGATTTCTTTGATGGCGCGACCTTTCGCTGACACAATTCCTACAGTCATAGAGTTGCTATGACCATATGGGTTTCCAAACGCTGCCACGTATTCGCCGACTTTTAAACGGTCGCTGTTACCAAACTTAAGAGGATGAAGGTCTTTGGGCGGATTGCGCAGTTTTAAAACCGCAAGGTCGCCTCGGGGGTCGCGGCCAAGCACATCGACATCAAGAAGTTTGCCTTCGCCATTGATCTGCACCTGCAATTTGGTGCGCAAGCGTTTGTTATCAACGGGCTGAATCACATGGTAGTTGGTAACGATATGGCCCTGTTTATCAATAATAAAGCCCGTGCCGATGGGGGATGACTCTTCATTGGTTTCACGGGGGTCTTCGTACTGAAAACCACGACCAAAAAATTCTTCCACAAAGTCAAAAAGAGGGTCTCTCTGGACGCGGGTGTTGCGAATATCAAAGTCCAAGTATACTCCGACCACACCCGGTTGGGTGAGGCGCGACATTTCCATCCAAATATTGGCAGGAAGAGGAGGAGTGAGGTTGGCCTCGTCCATTGGAGCGCGGGAAAGTGCTGAAAAACTAATCAATAATGCTGCGGCGACAACTAAAAGCTTCATAGGGATACAAATTTCATTTTCAAATCAGAAATCAGTTGATTGATCAATTTTTCTTCTTCATCGGTTCGATTATTCTCTGATTTTTTCTTCAGAACCTCTAATAAATCGATGTTGAATTGGGCCATTTTTTTATCGACAGAGGTTTGCCCGGTGGCCGGGTCTGGCGCTAAACCCAAGCTCATGGCGGCCGACGAGGCGACAGACAAGACGAGAGTTGAGAATGTGGCTTCTAATTGCTGTTGATTGTCCAAGAAATTCTCCTTTGGCTTAATTCTATCAATGTAGTGATAAGTATGTGCACTCAGACCGGGCTGTCAATGTCGCCACTGAGGGACTTTTGCGGGGCGCAAACGGCTAAAAAGATTGATTAACTGAAACTCAATATTGAGAATGATAGGGTCTATCCTTAGATAAGGGGGTCGTGCGTGGATGTTGATGTAATGGCGCTGAATGCTGCCGTTAAAAAAGAGAGTGGATTTGTAGACCAAATGCTCCAAGAAGTGAGCAAGGTCGTGGTCGGTCAAAAAGAAATGGTCGAAGGAATCGTCATGGGTCTGCTGACCGGAGGCCATGTTCTGTTAGAGGGGGTGCCCGGATTGGCGAAAACCCTCACCATTTCTTCGGTTTCGCAAGCCATCAGTTTGCATTTTCAACGGGTGCAGTTCACACCCGATTTGCTGCCCTCGGATCTGATCGGAACAATGATCTTCAATCCAAAATCGGGCGAATTCAGTCCTAAAAAAGGACCGATATTTACCAATATTCTTCTTGCCGATGAGATCAACCGGGCGCCGGCGAAGGTGCAATCGGCGCTGCTCGAGTCAATGGCTGAAAAACAAGTGACTATTGGTGACACCACTTACGCTTTAGAAAAACCGTTTCTGGTTTTAGCCACTCAGAACCCATTGGAGCAAGAGGGAACCTATCCTTTGCCAGAGGCTCAGATGGATCGATTCATGTTTAAAATTGTGGTCGACTATCCCAACAAAGGTGAAGAGTTGGAGATCATGAACCGTATGGCTACGGACGACACGCCAACTATGAATTCGGTGATCACCAAAGAGAACCTGCTGCGCGCCCGTGAAATGACGGACAAAATTTATGTCGACGACAATGTGAAGACCTATATCGTCGATTTGGTGATGGCGACACGCAAGCCCGGTGAGTATGGACTGGGTCAGCTAGAGAATATGATTCAGGTTGGGGCGTCGCCGCGTGCGACCATCAGTTTGATGCGTGCCTCGAAAGCCAATGCTTTCATTCGGGGGCGTGGTTATGTCACGGCCGAAGATGTGAAAGCTGTGGCCTATAATGTTTTAAGACATCGATTGATTCTTACGTTCGAAGCGGAAGCTGAAGAGGTGGTCAGTGAAATGGTCATCAAAGATATGTTGAGTGAAATTGAAGTACCCTAAGGAGAGTTGATTGAGCATACCTGCTGAAGTTTTAAAAAAAATTAAGCTTCTTGAGGTCAACACAAAGAAACTTGTTAATTCAACTTTTGCTGGCCAATACCATTCCCGCTTTAAAGGGCAGGGGATGACTTTTTCTGATTTCCGAGAGTATGTTCCCGGGGATGATGTGCGCTCTATTTCCTGGAACCTAACGGCTCGCACCGGTAACACCTACATAAAAAAGTACGAAGAAGAGCGCGAGCTCACCATGATTCTTGCCGTCGACGTCAGTGGCTCGGTGAATTTTGGTTCCGAGGAGTATTTCAAAGGCGAAGTTTTAACCCACCTTTCTGCCCTGTTGGGGTTTAGTGCCTCGAAAAACAATGACAATGTGGGGCTTTTGCTTTTTAGCGACCAGGTGGAGCATTATGTGCCGCCGAAAAAAGGTCGCGGTCATATTCAGAGAATTTTAAGAGATTTGTACTTTCATCAACCGAAAAGCAAGATGACCAACATCTCGGCCGTGGTCGAATACCTGTCGGGCGTTCTGAAGAAACGCGGCACGGTCTTTCTATTCAGTGATTTTATGGACCCATCGCCTTTTGCGACATCTTTAAAACGACTGTCGCGTCGTCACGAGACGATTGCTGTGCAAATCTTTGATCCGATTGAGGAGAACATTCCTTCGATCGGTATGGTTGATTTTATCGATCCGGAATCAGGAGACCTTCTGACGGTCGACACATCATCGCCTGTTTTTAAGCGCTACTACCGACAAGAGGTTCTAAATTATCAACAAAACATTAGTGTTGAACTTCGCAAATCAAAAGTTGATTTGATCGAGGTCCGCAATGGTGAAGACTTTGTGCAACCCCTGGCGAATTACTTCAAGCGAAGGAAGGGGTAATGGCTAAGGAATTGGCGGATAAAATGAAAGAGGCCGCTGACAAGCTTGAGCAAGCAAAGGCTCTTGCCGAGTCCTCCTCGCAATCTCCCAACGACAGTTCGTCGTCTTCGTCAGACGACTCCGCCTCGGACGACTTACCGGTATGGAATTGTCGGGTCGAAGGCGCTCCACGGGATGAACAGTGGACGGTCGGTGAAACTTTTGGTTTGATCTGTGAAGGTCCAACAGCTTCCTTTCAGTCCACGGAATTAAGTTTTAAAGAAAAAGATAAATCAGGTTACGAACTTCGAGTCCTAGAAGTGCAGCAACAATCCGAAAATCAACTGAACTTGGTTGCGACCAGTTATGTTCCTAAGCCCCATAAATTTGCCGCTTTGACAATCGAAGACCAGGGGCAACCCGTTGTCAAAGTGGAGCCTTTTGAATTGCAAGTCAAAAGCTTGATCACAGATCCAGAGCAAAAGTTTATCGGACCCGCCGGGGCCATTCAAATGGGGTATCCCAATTGGATTTGGGTGGTGCTCGGGGTGGTTGTGGTGGGATCCGCCTTTTTCGGCCTGTTCCGAATGAATCGGCGCGCCCAGATGCGCCGAGTGATAGAGGAACTCAAAGCGCACAATACCGCTTTGGGAGCCTTTAATCAGTTTAACAAAGACTTGCGGACATTGGGGCGTAAACATATTTTTGGCGACGAGAAGTCGTGGTCCGATCTTAAAAAACAACGCTACCTCGAAAATTTGGATGAAGTCTTTCGAATGTATTTACTGCGAGAGTTCTATGTGCC
>CAXRIX010000094.1:0-28670 GCA_964230555.1 Bdellovibrionales bacterium | reverse complement strand
GAGGTCCTTTGTCCGTGCTGATTTTAGACCTTTTTTTTCAAAAACAAGAGCACCGCCACCTACGACGAGAGGAGAATCGCCTCCTGCCTTGCAGACAAACATCGTCTGTGGCTTTTTTTCGCAAATATAGCATTTTATCTCAAAATGGAAACACAGCACTGGAAGAACAAAAAAAAATACCCGATGGATTTGAAGTCAAAAGACAAAAAAAACATCGGGTATCGAGTTAAGTTCGATGCATTATTCAATAATGCATGACTTCCTTGTGTAAAAAATATTCCTAGATATTTTTTACTCCGCTTTTCAACGGATCTTGCATTCATTTTTAATTCGAGATTAAAAACCAACACAAAGTTTCACAAGTCTCTAGTTTTTAAGAAAGACAAGGTCAAAGCCTCATCAAGAGGTCTGCGACCTCGCTCCTAAAAACACCACCAGTAAACCATTTTAAAGCCTAAAAAGATTCCACGAAGTATTGATTGAATGTGGAAAAACCTACATGGAGACCCGTTACCATGGCAGGCGTTCACCTTTGGCGTGCCAAAAGGTTCCCGACTGATCGAGAGTGAGTTTGCGCATGAGTTTTATTAAATCACTGGCCGCCTGCTTGGGCTCAAGATGGCCTTCGTAATGGGTGATTTCAGTTTTGACAAACCCAGGATGAAGCAAGAAAACCGCGATCTCTTTGTCTTTGTTTTCAAGAGCAAGGCAGCGCCCGGCCATATTCGCGGCCGCTTTTGACATGCGAAACCCTATCCACTGACCTTTTGTGTTGTCCTCGATAGAGCCCATGCGACTTGATACGATACCGAACTTACTTCCTTTTCTTAAAAATTTTGCCATACACTTAAATGTCTGCAAAACACCCACGCTGTTGACCCGAAACTGCTGCAGCATTTTCTCTTTACAAAGATCTTCAGGTTCACGGTAGTACATTAAACCAGGCACATGAAAGACCCAGTCAAAGAAATCAACGTCGAGGCTTTCTGTCGCTGTTTGCAGGGCTTTTTCATCAGTGACGTCAAAACCTTCAATAATCTGAGCACATCCCGCGTCTTTCAAGGCATCTGTCGCGGTACGGCAAAATGCATAGACCGATGCTCCTTCATCCACCAAAGCCTGAACTAGACCAAAGCCTATTCCGCTTTTGGCTCCGATGACTGCCACCTTCATAGCCCCTCCCCATTGCAACAATCCTAACCAAGGTCCATTAAATATTCACGATTTTTTTTAAAAAAGTATGCAGACTCAACTCCTCTATTTCCATAGTCTGCAAATTAAAAACGACAAAATAGGACCTTCGCTCCCGGTCGGTCTGTGATAAAATTTCCGTGCAAGGAGTCACTCATGTCGTCACAAAAAATATGCAACTTTAGTAAACCAGAAGAGTGGTTTCACACCCTCGGCACTCACTTTACTGAAGCCCAGTTTATCTTTCAGCTCAATAAAACCGGCGTCATTGAATATCTTATGCGAAACCCTTACTCCAGTAGCCAACAAATCGCTGAAAGCTTAAAACTTCGCGAGGCCCCACTGTCTGCTGTATTGGAATACATGGCCAAGGTCAGTGAGTTATTTGTGAAAAATGATAAGGGATTTTACTTCAGTGATTTTGGACTGCAGGTTTTAGAACGCTACAAACGAACCGACGGCGACACCACTCACTACAACCTTCTTGATGTTCGGGTTGGAGCCTACGGCAATGTATGGGAGAACTCGGGCGCCCTCATGCGTGGAGACATGGTTTATGGCAAAGATTTTATTCGCCGAGGAGAGTATGCCAACCAAGGGGTTTTTGTCTTGGGTGAAAAAATTGGTCAAACTTTAGAAGACATCATTCGTGACGAAGCTGAGCCCTACCAGCAAGTTATCGAGCTCGCCTTAAACAGCGGTTCACTGGTTAATTTGTCGAAAGCCTTTCCTAATCTACCCATGATTGGTGTTGATAAAAAATCTGAAGCTGTCAAAAACTATAAACAAGCCTTTCAGGAAATCCAATCCAACCAGGATCAATTGATCTGCGACGATATCTACAATCTCAAAGATTGGACCTGCAAGCTGGACACCTCAAAGAAAACCTTTATCTACTCTCTTCACTTCCACGAATTTCTATCCTCAGGAATGGAAGCCTTAACAGAGTTTTTAAGTGGTCTTAAAAAGACCTTTAGTGATTTGACAGTGGCAATTATTGAGGTGCCAAAAGTACCGGACTCAGAAAGACAAAATGTCTCTGAAGTCAAATGGATGTATTCAGCTTCCGACGTGTTAATCCACGAGCTTATCGAAATTGGTAAAATTTTAGAGGAAGAGGAATGGAAACGCTTAGCTGAAAACTCCGGACTGGAATTTCTCCGGCAATTGGATACCAAGGCTTTCAGCTTCAAAGCGTTCCTTTACAAATAAATTAAGCCGCGACTGTCGCTTCTCCTTTTTTTGTTTGAGTAGCCCCCTGCATGGGCTTGAGCAGATCGGCCAAGGTCTGTGAACTGTTCCAGTCCTTATTAAAGTGCTTATCAAAAAGTGATAAATCAAACGAATGCCCAGCGATCTCACACATTCTTCGAATAATTCTTTCACAAAAAATTCGGTAAGTGTTTTGATCGACCGCTTTTTCAACCATAAGATCACGCTCTTCATAAAACTTATGAGCGATTTCGTCACGATCTTCCCAAATCCGAGAATCAAAGTACTGCCCTTGGTTGCCAGCGTAATACGCATCATGAGAATCCAAAAATTCTTTAAACTCTCTGACATGTTTATTCAGCTTGGTGGCAAAGCCCATAGTTAAATTCTTCTTCAGAATCTCTCCACAATCACAGCTACACCCCTGTTTGTGCTCCTCACAGGTCTTTCGCAATTCACTGAGATCACTAATCGCATTGGGTAAGTGACTGTTGAAATACTTTGACAGTCCGGCCCCAAAGAAATTGGGCCATAGATCAAAGGATCCATAGAGATCGTATTGTCGCAAGTTTCTAAAATGCAACTCATAAGCATTTTGAGCATAAATATTAAAGTGTTTAATTTGACTTTGATAAAGGTTTTCATCGCCCTTTAAGTCAGTGGCAATCAAATTACCGACCATGCGATTGAATTCAGAGTAAAGGCGACTGGTTCCAGAGCCCATGACATCAACAAAAATACCTGACATTCCAGTAAGAAACCATCGGTCTTCTGAAAAATGCTTTTTTGCGCAACGGGGCAAACTGTTCATTCGATTGAAATCCACGAACTCGGCATTGTCCCCTAACAGTTCGTTAAGACATTTGTGTTTACGAAGAAAAGCTTCAAAACTTTTTTTACCTTTAACTTCGCCTGCTTCCGAGTCTGAGAAGCCTTCAACTCCTATACTGACCACATCATCGTCAATAGGGATCAACCAAAACCAATAGCCATCATACATAAAGTGACTTGTTGAATTGTAGCGGATTGTATAATTGACTCGCTTTTTCCACTCATCATCACCTAGGTCATCAATCCAATTCGCGCCTTTAACTCGCGACCAAAAAGAAACTGAACTGTGACGCTTTTCTTCTTCAACTAAGTCGTATTTTTTAACAATTGGTGACGCGCGTCCCGCCGCATCAACAACCCAACGACAATGAAACGTGCCATCGGTAGTATCAATCAAATGCCCTTGTTTTGCATCAATCTGAATACTATCTTCTTTATTTAAAACCTTCACACCTAAGCGAACATCAATTCCTAATTTTTTATTGCTGTCGATCATAAATTGATCAAATACTCGGCGATCCAAATTTCTTGCCGGGATATGATGATAGCGGGAACGTCCAAATTCTGACATTTCCTTCACAGAAAGATCTTTTTCTTTTGAATCAAAAAACATTCGTAATCCGTGTTTGGTGACAAAATTTTTCTCGACAAAGGGACCGAGCTTCAGAACACGGGTCATATAGTCTTCCCAAGCTTCGACAGTGGATTCTCCCACCCAGTAATTAAAATTCTTTTTCGCCTCAAGCAAAGTGATTCTAAGCTCTGGATGTGCCAATTTTAATTGACGCGCTAAGCAGCTGCCAGCCATTCCAGCACCAATTATCAAAACATCAGTCTCTTGGGTATTCTTCATATGATGTCTCCAAATGTGTTTTAAAAAGGTTAGAGGTTAGTCCAGTAATCGGAGAAAAAAGGCCAAAACTTAAGCTTATGTTTCACAATGAAACAGATCATTTAATTTCCATCATAATGACACTGATATCATCGGGAAGGTCTCCGGGCGCGCGACGTTCATTGAAGTCGTCAATCACTCCCTTTAAGGCCTCTCGACAAGGACGATCGATGTATTTTTCAACCAACTTTGAAAAACGCTTACTCATAAGGCAGCGTCCATTCTTCAATGGTGCTTCAATAATTCCATCAGACAGAATCATTAACTTCATGCCGGCTTCAAGTTTTTGTGTGATCGATTTTAAAATCAGTTTTTCGTTTCCAAGTAACGAAGATCGAGCCGAGACAAATTTGGTTTCACCTTGATTAAAAACAAAAGCTTCTGGAGCCGCTGCAAACCAGAAGGTGGCCTCGCCGGTTCCAAAATTCAGATCGACAAGATTAAAGGTCATGTTAAAGGAACCACCACACGACTTATAGAATTTTTCATTGATCTCTCGGATAAAAGTTTCTGGCTCAATGTTAACGTCTTTTGATAAAAGTGTGTTAGCCACACCAGAAACATAGGCCGTCACCATAGCCGCACCCGCACCATGTCCGGTAACATCACCCATAAACACAAAATGTCTTTTCTCATTCACCTGGTGGTGCCACCACCAGTCACCACTGGCCTGGGCAGCGGCTTGGTAATAGGAACAGAGATCATAATGCTGATCTGAAAATTCGTGGTAATCCGGAAGTAGTAGGTTTTGAACCGCTCCAGCCAATTCCAAGTCGCGTTCGAAAATGGCGTTCTTGACCTCGATTTCAGCCATTTCTTGAGTTTTGATGGAGATCCCCAACTGCTGAGCAATTGACCACAGAAGTTTTCCATCATTTTTTGTATAAAGACCTTTTTCAAGCTTACTGTCGACGTAAAGAACTCCCTTAAGCTCACCATCACAGTAAATCGGAGCCCCCATGATCGACAGTAAGTTATGGGCGACCACACTATGGGTCGGATTGACGTCATCTTCGCCATTTCCGGTCATCAACAGAGCTTCTTTGGAATTGGACAAACGCAGTACGAAAGATTGACTGTATTTTTTAGCTTCAGTCACAGCTTCTTTTTCTTTATCCCGACCAATATAAAATTCGAGCCCGTTGTCTCCAGTAAGGAAAAGTAAGGCTCGATCGGCCTCAACCACCTCCACCACTTTATCTAAAATAGAGATCGCCTGCTCACGCTGATTTAATGAGGTCGTACTCGCCGTTCCTATCTGAATAAGAACCTCTTCCAAGCGACTGGACTGTTTGTCGTCGTTCGACCCGCCACCACTATTATGACTGGCCAATCCAACAATACTCTTAAGACGCTGAGTCGGCCAATTCAGACCATAAGCGCTTAGTACCTCTTGGGCCTCTTGCGCCAACTGATTGGCACGTCCAATATCGCTGGCCACCAGATGCCGCGCCATTTCGATCTTCACCAAAGCCCCCTCCAGAGGACGCTTTTGCTTGGCGTAGATATCTAGCGCTTTCTTGAAATACTCCATGGCCTTACCGGTGTTTGATAATTTTATTTCACTTAAGCCGTAACATTTTTCGACCCATCCCAATTCGGAATAGTGCTGTTCTCTTTTGTGGCAAAGCTTTAAATACTTCATTGCTAATTTGAAACTGGGATCACCGGTGGTGACGTTATCGTCCAAAAAAGTCGATTCGCAAAAACCTAAATAAGCAAAACTCAAATAGGCTTTGAAGAAAGAGGCTTTTCCATTTTCAATAATTGCAACAGCTTCGGCAAAAATGCCTCGTGCATCACGGAAATTTCCTCTGTTGAGAGCCGCATAACCTTTGGCTTTCAGCAATTGAAAACGATCAAACTCGAGATTGTTTTTTTCGGCTAAGCTTAAGCCTTTTTCAATCAATTCATCGTGCTCTTTCGTTTTCCCATTCAGAAAAGCCATTTCGGCCACTTTGCAGGTTCCACTTGCCAACATTCCGGCCGACCCCGTCTTTTCACCCAATTGGCGAAGCGAATAGGCGTCGGACACGGCCGGTTTCAAACGTCCCAGTGATTTGTTACCAAAAAATGAGAAAATAATAGCATTGCCAACGTCCCAAAGATTGCCCATAGCAATCAGAATATCGCGGGCTTCATCCGCATACTTTTTACTTTCTTCAAAGTTCCCAGTCCAGTTATTGTAGGCCGCCAATCGAACCATGGAGCCGGCAACAACCTCGTTGTCACCACAAGCTTTGGCAATCTGAATTGACTTTTTAGCGTGAAAGAAAACTTTTTCAGTTTGAGGCGCATCTTGGTTCATAAGACTAAAGGATAAATACTGATGGGCCACCGCCAATAGATTTTGGTTTCTTGCCACTGTTGCATAAAAAAGCATCCGATAAGAAATATCCAACAGGGGTTTCATATCGAAAATAACCTGCACCATCCATAATTTGCGAAGAACATCAGCGGCTAAGTGGTAACGCACTTGCATTTTTTCGGTTCGCACGAGATTGCCAAATTTTGTACTAAAAAGAAAGACTAAAAACTTATCCCAAAGGTGAAGAAAGCGGTTGCTGGATTCACGGGTTCGAATATCAAGACGGCCTAATGCCGTATGCAGGTAAGTTCTTGCCTCTTGGTAATCACCGGCTCGTTGCTTGCACTCGGCCAACTTGGTCAATACTCCGACTTCGTCCTCAAGAGTTATCGAGTATTTCTCCATAACCTCTTCAAGCAATTGCTGTGATTTTTCGTAGTTCCCTTTACTGGCATAAACATCGGCTAAGCCAACATAAGCCGGCACAGTGTTGTCTTCGATTGTGCTACCTAACAACTCGACAGCTTTTGAAAAGTAGTATTCGGTCTTTTCAAGAACATGGCGCTCGAAAGCCTTCTTTCCCGCCTGTACACCGTACTTAATACTTCTTTCACGATCGTTGGCATTAATAGAATGTTCGGCGAGATCAAAAATATGACTCTCCACATCTTCAGAGGCTTCAAGATACTTAGCAATCTTTAGATGCACACTAGGTAGCGTGTTTTTATCATTTAAATCGACACACGATTCATGAACCTTATCATGGAAAAAACTGTAGCGATCAACCCCACGTTTCTTGTAAATTTGTTTCTTGATACCCATCGATAGAGTGTCATAAATAAAACTAGGATCTTTGTTTGTTAAAAAAGCCAATACTTTTATATCAAAATCGACTCCGATTACGGCCGATGTTGCAATGATTTCTATTTCGTCGGCCGACAGTTCGGAAACCCGACTGATAACCAATTTGGTCACACTATCGGGCAACTTCATCTCAGTGACTTTCTTCGAGTCCCAAAGAATGCGTTCCCCTTGCAGGTGAATAACTCCCTCGGATACTAATTTTTTTAAAATCTCCGCTACGAACAGTGGGTTTCCAGACGTTCTTTCCTGCACAAGCTTGAGCAGACTTTCGTCAATCGAAGAGGCTGCAACGCCCAAGGACTCACCCATCATCAGGCGAGTTTCACTGGGCTGAAAAGGCTTTAACTTAACATCGGTAATGCCCTTCAGATCAAACAACTGATAGAATGGATTGTCCTTGTACTCGGTTTCCGAACGATAACTGCCGACCACCATCAAACCGCAAGACGGTGGGTCATCATGGAGATTTTTTATAAGGTCAACGGTCGAACGGTCGGCCCACTGCAGGTCATCTAAGAAAATCACCAACTGACCAAATTTTTCAGTCAAGTTCTCAACAATGTTTTTTATCAACTGACATAAACGAGCCTTTTCTTTATCCGGTGACAACACGGGAACGGCCTTGTCTATTTTGACGTGAGGTTTGAATTTTGGCGCCAATGAAACCAACTCAGCGCCAAGGTCTCCGACAGCTTCGCGGATCACATCAAATGCTAATTGCCGCTTGTCCTCTGACATTTGCATCAAACGGTCATGTAGACTATTCAGGGCCTCGCTCACACTATTGTAGGGAATACCACTGGCGAACTCGTAGGATTTCCCATAGCAAAGAATCGCACCATCCAAAGCCGACCGGTTTTGCATTTCACTGATGATACTGCTTTTCCCGACCCCAGCCACTCCACCAACGGTAGCGAACTTAAATTTATTCTTCTTTAGTTCGGCGAAACTTTGCTCCAAAACAAGCATTTCGTTCTCGCGGCCAACAAACACATTATTGGCCAGTTGCAAGGACTTGGACTTCTCATCAAGATCTAATCTTGGATTGGTTTCACCTTCTTTTATCTTGGTTATCGCAAAATCTAAATCATAAGCCAAGCCTAGAGCCGATTGATAGCGTTGCGATGGATTACCCTGAATTAATTTTGCAACAATCGCTGAGATGATTGGCGGCAATTCTTTTAAGTTCAAAAGCTTCTGTTCGACTTCTGGGGTGATCTGGCCTGCACTTTCGCCTTTGCTGACTTGAAAGGGAAGCTCCCCGACCAGAAGTTCATAAAAGATCACACCGAGGCTGTAAAGGTCACTGTACATATCGACCGGAGTATTAATGATTCCTAATTGCTCGGGTGCTGAATAATCAATGGTGCCCGCGTAGTGAGAGTTCAGCTCTTGACCGGACTCCCCCGCTAAGCCAAGATCAGCAATCGTAACACTGATTTTGTCTTCGATAGCCGTTAGAATGTTCATGGGTTTAATGTCTCGGTGGATCACACCCGCCTCATGCAACACTTTAACTCCATGAGCGAGGTCACTCATGATTTGAAGTTTTTGTTCTAAGTTAAAGGTTTTATTCTGAATATGAACGGAGAGATCATTGCCCTGCACATACTTAGTACAAATAAATGGTCGTTCATTGATAAACCCAAAATCGACAACCTTTAAAACGAGAGGACTGTCGACAGAAGCCAGTAGTTTTGCTTCGCGTTTAAACAACTGATACTCATCAGAGAACTCATCGTTATTTTTTAAAACTTTCAGGCAATACTTTTTGCTTTCTTTATTCTCTACTAAGAAAACCTCAGACAGAGCTGTTTCAGCGACTTTTTCAAGCACCGTGTACTGAGAAATTATTTGAGTGTTTTCAGGGTTTTCCGCTAATTTAGCCATCACGACCTCATCGGTGTGCAGAAACCCGAAATCAACGGCCCTTAGTCCAGGAGATTCATTAAAAAATTGTTAAAAGATAGCGCTGTTTAGGTTCGCTTTTAGGTTGGGAAAAATATGGTCAACGTAGGCCTGACGCATACTTATTTTTTTATCTTGCGACAGCTGGAAAGACTCTAGGCACACTTTTTCGATATTCTTTCGGATCCCCGACCAAAGTCTTTCTTTGTCCATACCATTCGCCGTCGCCATTTGAAATGCCACCATCGCAGCACTCGACGAATTGGCTAAAATATCAGGAAGAACTGGCACTCCTCGTCTTTGTAAGGTTTCACGGGCCAGAGAAGTGAGCCCAAAATTGGAGCCTTCAACAACCATTTTGGCTTTGATTTTGTCGGCTAGCCTATCATCCACAGAGTTTGATGAGGCCGCTAAGAAAAGAAGATCACAGTCTTGGCTAAGAAGGTCGTCTCGCTTTATGACTTGCCTGTCTTTCGGTGACTGCAGGCGCCCCTTGTCGACCATACTCTTCACAGTCTCGAAGGTCATCGGAACGTCTGAGATAATCGCTTTTTCGGCATCACTGATTCCAATGACCTCGACTCCTAAGGCTTGCAGGCGATAGACCAACCCCAACCCGACAAATCCAGCTCCCTGAATCATCGCCTTCGCTCCAACAAGCTTTTGTTTGGTGTGCACAGCTTCAGTGGCCCAAGCAACACCTTGAGCTGTCATATGGGTCAAGTATCCAGAAAAATCCCTTAAATGGGGAGGACATGATTTTTTAGTGTGGTTTACAACGATATCCGTTTGTTTGATGCCCGCCGACGAATAAATTTTGTCAATAAGCTCGTTGGTTGCGCCAAGGTCCTTGCCGATCATCACCTCAGATTCAAGAACAGATTTGGCCTTTTTACCAAAATCCGAGAGCACATCAGAAATGTCATGTCGGGTTGGGTTCACTTGAATTCCTGTTTTCGCCCCACCAACGGGAAGCCCGTGATAGATTAATTTTTTTGTCATACAGGAGGCCAACTCAGAGACCTCTTCTTTGTTAACAGTCTCGGAAAATCGACAACCGCCAAAAGCCATGCCGTTATGAAGCGAATCAACAACAATCCATGCTTTGTAGTCTAATGATTGGTCTTCGAACTCGTAAACTTTGATGGCCATAGGATCTCCGAAAAACTTTATTGTATGGTTTCCAACAGACTCCAGTCATGGCTCGGCCACGAATTGACTGTATTTCAAATCGTAGGTCTAGCTAAAAATGTCGGGGTGCCCCAGAATGTATTTCTTCAATGATTCTCACTTGCTAGCCATAGTTATTATCAATATCATCTAATCACCAATAAAAGGAGACAGCATATGAGCCAACAATTGACTTGGTTAACCTATACGACGTTTTTCACCGCCGTTTTATGGGTTCCTTACATTCTTGAAGCCTTTATCACTCATGGGATCATGGGAACTATGGGTAATCCCCAAGATCGCAAAAAAGCATCGTCACCCTGGGCGGTAAGAGCCAAAGCCGCCCACGCCAACGCTGTTGAAAATTTGATTATTATTGCAGCGCTTGTGTTAATCGCTGAATTCGCAAGAGTCGATGTTGCGTCTTATGTGATGATTTATTTTTTCGCACGAATCGTCCACGCCATTGTCTATGCTCTTGGCATTCCCGGCCTGAGAACGGTCTGCTTTTTGACCGGTTTTGCTATGCAGGTGATGATTTTTGTCGCTCTGATTTAATCAAGCGTTTCAAAATAATACAATATTTACGGAAACTTAACATTGCCACCTTTTTGCCGATAGGAGAAGGTGGCTATTAGAAAACATAGAGTAAACTCTCCCAAAATTCTTTCCGTTGATGCCGAAACTTTGAAGAAAGTCGGTTTTTCAAAGGTCGTTTCTCGCCCCAACATCTGTGAGCAAGGACTTAGAATTCTTCAGCAAGAGCTGGCCCGCTGCAAAACCGCCCATAGTTGGAAGCCGTTTTTTAAAGAGACAATATGCTGTAATACTCTTATCCAACTTGAAAACCAAAAACGGCCAACCTTTATTTTCTCCTACTACGGTAATGATCAAGAATACATTGGCAGCGCCACCATCGCTTTAAAAATCAATAACAACTTTCAGCATGATGGATTTCCTGTTATCGCTCGTGCTTTTATAAGAGAAAAGTATCGTAATTACAGACTGTACTTTCCGATATTGTTAGATCGTATACAATTTTGCGAACAGCATCTTGGCGACGAGCTTCGCGGAATTCATATGGGAAGCAACAATCCTCGCATCTACGGATTGACAATGAGAAAGAGATTTTTAGATTTCATTCACATCGGCTCAGAAATATTAAAGGGAGAAAAGGACAGTCCCATTGTAAGGGATTTTATCAAACCTTACCCAAAACTTATAACTTCGGTCAATAACGAGCTATCAAGAAGGGAAAGTGAGCTACTGGTTCATGCCATCAGAAAAGCTTTTAATCAATCTCTCAGTGGTGATTTAAAAGACCTTAGCCGATTTGAAATTGAGAATTTGGTTGAAAAGTATGAAAAAGAATATTCTGCTGATTTTGCAAAAGATTTTCCCGAAACTCGATCCTATCTTGATCTCTTACAAAACATCCCCGTTCTTCGAACAAATAAGCTTATAGAACTTGATAGTAAAGAATTTGTCGAGCGTCGTACGTCGTTGACAGAAAAAAAGGCCAGCTGACCTTAAGCCACTTTTTTAGGTTTCACATCCTGCACGGAATCTATTTTAGAGCGATTCGACTGGCCTTGCTTCTCACTCAGCACAAGCCTTAAAGCATAGAACATTAAGACGACACTGACAAAAATGCCTACCGAGAATGGCTCGTGTGCCACTAGAGCACCTACCAAAACTGCAACCACTGGTTTTACATAAATGAACATCGAGGCTTTGGTCGCCGACACTTGCCCCATCAACCAAGTCATGGCGGGATCCGAAATCATGGTCATAAATACGAAAAGGTAAATAAAACCTAGGACCGAGGCCGATTGAACATTTTGCAAGTCAATACTGTTCCAGTCCTCAACAACATAAGACACTCCCAGTAGCACCAACCCAGAAAATAAATAGTTGTAGGACAGATGAAACAAGTTACGCTTGCGTCCCAAAGAAACAGCTCCTACGGCCCATGAAATCACAACCACTGAGATCACCGCCAAACCAATCCAATTGGTAACAGCCGATAAACTGTTCCAGGCAATAAACATTGAGCTTATAAAGCCCAACGCAATCCCCATCGACAAATTGCGCGTTAATTTTATTCGACCATTAAGAGCCTCAATAGCCGCTAATAGCAACGGAACAGTTCCCATAATCACGGCCGCCAAACCAGAAGGGATAAAAACCATGGCGTAGGCCAAACCACCGTATCCAATGATTCGAAAAACAAAGGCGTGACCCCATTCACTTTTAAAGTCGGACCACGACAATTTCATATGCTTTTTGTGAACGAGATAGCTTAGAAAAAAAACTCCCGCCAAGGTGAAGCGTACACCATTAATCAGAAACGGAGGGAAGGCCACGACTGTGTATTTCAGTGCCAAAAAGCTAAAACCGGTTACTGAAAAAAGAATGGCAAACGCGAAAAACTCAAGACCGGACTTGTATTTACTTAACTCTTCGAGAGTTTGCTCCTTTAGCCCCTTTTCTTTAAAAAACGTTTTCTGCAGATTGGCTTCAATGGTTGAATCATTGAACAGAACCACTTTTTTCTTTTTATCGCTGCCAACATCTTGAACTAGAACTCGATAGCGGCGTGTGTTATCACGTTTTTCAATTAAGATCTCTGATTCTTTCCACTTGGCTGAGCACTCAGAAATATGGGAGACCAAGGGCTCTCCACCATTCACAAAAGAATCAAAACGACGCTGTTTACGAATATCAACATTACGGATACAGAAAGTGTTCTTAGCCGAGTTATTGGCATAGAGAAGAGAGTTGTCTTCGTCGAGGACAATAACTGAGTCAATAAAGGGATCAAATATTTCAAACTGCATAGGTAACCTGTTGTTTCTTATCGGCATATTTCTGAATCTCACCCAGTCCTTTGGTCTTTAAAGTTTTTAGAAAATTAAGCCGTTTAAGTAAAAAAGGAGCTTTGCTATGGCTTTCAAACAAATGCAGGACGCCACCACAGAGGACTGGAAGAAAGTCTATGACTCGGCTTGCGACTACCAAAAAGACTTCCCTGATCGTGTTGTCAGCATTTTAGAAGGTTTTGCAGGCGTTTGTATGGGGTTTCCAGTGGATCAACTTCAGCACAGCTTACAAACAGCCACCTTGGCAGAACAAGATGGAGCGCCTGAAGAAATCATCCTGTGTGCCCTTCTTCACGATATTGGCAAATCTATTACGACTGTGAATCACGGCCCCATCGGCGCCGAAATCCTTCGCAAGTATATAAGTGACGATGCTTATCAAATTCTCTATCACCATCAAGAGTTTCAAGGACGCTTTTACTACGCGAAAGTCAATAAAGACCCTAATCAGTACAAGAAGTTTAGCAATCAACCATGGTTTGATATGGCCGTCAGATTTAGCGCCTGGGACCAACAGGCGTTCAATCCAGATCTTCAAGCAAAGCCCCTTGAGTACTTCAAGCCATTGATAAAAAAATATTTAAGTGATTTCCATATGCAATGGAAAGAAACGGCGTAAAAAGATCTTTGAGCCCTAAACACCCAAAAGCACCGCTGTTAATCCTGTTCTGCCTTAGGATGACAGGGATAGGAACCAATCTCTTGACGCTCAAGTGGTGGCGCCACTCCCCCCGGGGGATAATCTGGAAAATGTAAAACAATAAAATCCACTTTCTCTAACGAGTGGTTTTTTCGAACTTTGTCTTCCCATTGATTGCAGTAGAACTGAGCCAGTTGTTGCTGAAACTGAATCTGCTCTTGACCCCATGCGGTCAGACCTAAAAGTCGCAGAGTTCGGCGCCAACGAAAGCCTCCGGAAGCTTGAGTAAAATCTTCAGGCACACGCTCTGAGTACTCAAGCTCTTCGATCACATTCCATTGTTTGCCTTGCTTATCCGTTCCCTTGATCTGTAAAAGACCGTCCGAAATTTTTCGAGTGTCTGGAAACATGCGCCACGGATTTTTGATCCGAGTCACCTCTGCGACCGTCTCCAAAGCCGCAGGCAAATCGACTTTTTCTATTCCATAACCAAATCGTGCCCCCCGATTCCACTCTGTCCACAAAATAGTCACGCAAATTAAAACAAATAGGGATTTCTGACTGAATTTCAAAAGACTGGAGGAACTGGGGCTTTCCCCCTCGTAGATCAAAGGTGCTGAATTATCAAAGCCGATAAAATCACCCCCTCCCCTATTAAAAAGAACATCCCAGGCTTTCGAAGGCAAAGCTCCGATACAAAGGGCCATTCCGATTATGGGCAAAAGATGGATGTTAAGCATGATACTAAAATTCAATAGCATAAATGCTAAAAGCAAAAGAACAGTCGAACGAAAAAGATTGTTTTTCCAAGGAGACAGAATAAAGAACGGAGCTATTTTTTCAAACCACAAAGTTGAAACAGTTAAAACCGCCAAAAGCGAAGGAAAATCCAACAGAAAATCACCCCATCCCGTCTTTAATCTGTTTTTAATAAGGATGTAGTGAACGGCAGTCCCGTCATACCAAGATTCACCTGTTTTTGAAAATCCCGCCATTATGAAAAATAGACCGACAAAGACTAAAAAGCCAAACCCATAAACTGAAAAGTAACGGTAACTTATAGGTTGCCTTTTGCGAAGAAAGTCCATTGAAAAGCAACGCCCCCATGGTAGAAACATTCCGAAAAGCAATGTCGACCGCAAGAGGTAGTCGCCAGGGTAGAATCCCAGTATATTTCGGTTGTGTAATGAAACACAAAAAACCCAAAGCAAAATAGAAACCCACTTTGTTTGGTATCCAACGATGAGAAAAACACACAACGCCATCATGATTAAAAAAAGCAGGAGCTGAAAATCAACTCCACCATCGATAAAATGAAAGGAAAAGAGGTAGGGGTTGGCTTTTAGCTCTGGAGCCATAAAGTTTGAGGGAAACATTCGGCGAGCCATCTCAATGGGTAAAATACCCGAGTCCGAATAGTGGGCGGCCAAGTCACCCAGGCGAAAAATAAGATCAAATAAGAAACTGAGACCGATAAAGATTCTCATCATCGCTAAAAAACGAAGATCACAAGAGAAATGGGTGGCAAGAAAACCTTTAACTTTAGACATTGTAATTACCCACAGACCTCTTTAAAAACTCTGACAAAATTAGTTCCCAAAATTTTGTCGATCTCAGCTTCTTTAAAACCCTGTTTTTTTAATCCATCGGCTAAAACCAACATTCGTTTCTCTGAATCAAGGGGTCGATACCGCATATGATTAGGACGCTTGGGATTACCGGGAAATGACCGATCAATCACAATATTTTGAAACCAATCTAACTTCTTATCCATGTCTTTTTCTTTTACAGCCGGACCGTCACTGCCAAAACCGACATGCTCGACACCGGCCAGATCGACAACTTTTTTGATATGTTTAATTATGGGTTCTAAAGAGGCCTTAGGCGCCGTCGTCAACCAGGCGGTGATATTGTAAATCCCCACCAAGCCACCTTTATCAGCACACATCTTAATCTGCTGGTCGGATTTGTTTCGAGGAGAATCATAGAGCGACCGGCATCCGGTGTGACTAAAGACACAGGGTTTCTTTGAACGCTCCAGAGTTTCATTGGTGGTGGCATCAGAGCAATGGGACAGGTCAATAATGACACCCAGCTCATTCATTTTGTCGACAAGAGCTTCACCCAATCGGCTCAGACCAAAGTTTTTTTGATCCCAGTAGCCTCCACCAACACCATTGGAGTCGTTGTGAGTCAGATTTACGACGCGTAAGCCTTTTTTATAAAAATGCTCAAGATTATCGAGATTGCTCTCGTTTTTCGAATAAACCGGTGGACCAAAAATCGGAGCGTACTGGGTGCACAAAACAACACCTAGTTTTTTTTGTTGTTTGGCAAGAACAAAGTCTTCGGCCTTGGACACCTTCAGGATCTTAGAAGTCTTTTCAGAGAATTTCTTATTCCACATGTCAATCGCAGTATCAGCGGCGGCAAAAGTTTTAGGCGAAAACCGAAAATCAATGACCAAAGATGTCATTCCATTGTTCAGTAAAGTGGTCGCATCAAAGTTAGGATCATCAATGGTAAGCAGATCGATAGCGTTATTGCTTAAAAGCACCTTGTCCGATGCTGATAACTTCTTTGCGAAGGCCAAACCGGGGGACGTTAATAGAACCCCTGCGCCGATGAGGGATAACTGATTAAAAAAATGTCTTCTAGAAAAATCCATAAAAACTCACTTTGTTTTGGAAGACTCACCGATTTTAAGAACGGTGTAGATAAATTTATTCACTGGTGCTGAAAGACTATGGTCGGCGCTTCTTCTGACAACTTCTCCGGTCAGTGTCTCAAGCTCGGAGCGACGTCCCCTTTGAATATCTTCTTGCAGTGAAGACGTTAGATTGTCCTCCAATCCTTTAGAAAAATCCAACAGCATCGATACAAGGTTATCTGGCAGTTTTATTTTTTTGGCTTGAGCTAAAGCAAAAGTTTCTTGCAAACATTTTGTATACATCTTAAGGCCTTCGGGATCTTTTAAAATAGGACCAATCGGGCTACGAGTCAGGGCCGTGATTCCACTAAAGGCAGAGATAAATACAAATTTCTTCCATATTTCACCTTCAATATTATCACTTAACACGGCCTCTATGTTTGCTGAGACCAGAGCCTCCTCCAACTTCTTACAGCGCTCTGTAACCTCCCCCGATAACTCTCCGAAAGTGATTTGACGAACGCCACTTTTCTGCTCGATCACACCCGGTTGAACTAAGGCTGAGACCACCTTTGCTGTCGCTGGTAATACCAGGGCCGGATCAATATGTTTGATGACTTTTTCATAGTTATCAATACCGTTTTGCAAAAACAACACCGATGTCTGAGAGTCGGTAAAAGGTTTGATGGCTTGCGCCGCCTCCTCAACACTCCAAGACTTCGTGCAAATCAAAATGTAATCAAAAGACTTGTCGGATGGAATCCCTGAGGAGGCCGACACCTCGGGCAGATCGAAGTTGCCATGAAAAGACTGAACCTGTAACCCTTGTTGTTGCATGACCTCAAGGCTTTGACCGCGAGCAATAAAGTGAACCTCGTGGTTTGCCTTTTGTAAAAGAGCACCGAAGTAGCCTCCTAAACCGCCTGTTCCATAAATAAGAAACCTCATCGCTTCTCCCCTGTCCACTTGTTAGGTTTACTGTTCTGAGCTTCCGGAAATTTCTGGCATCATCGCCATTCGCACCAATATCTCGCGATCCCCTGACTCGGGGTAAGCGCGACGTCCGTGAAGAACTGTACGATTGTTCAACATCACAATATCTCCGGCCCGCCAATCCACTTCTTGAGTGATACTTTCACTGGCTTCTATGATCTCGGCAAAGATGGCCTCTGGAATCTCCTCACCATTCTCCATGGCGATACCATGCCGAACTTTTTGATCGGTCTCTTGAAAAAGCTTTACGTCTTTTAAATACTGACTGTGAATCGCGATGGAATTACCGAAGACTGTTTCTCCAGAGGGAGCCTTGCTGGTCGCTGAGGTAATGTACTCGTAAACAAGACAATTATCTTCATCGAAATGGGGTCGGCAATTTTTCGACTCTAGGTAATCGATCACCTGTTGTTTTGTGAAGTCGGGCATGTATTGACGCCAACTGCTCTCTTCCCAAATGTTCTTGTACTTGATTTTTTTTGTCAGAAATAACTTTTGAGTCGATGCCGAGAGTTTATTAAAAAGCTCCACTCCACTGGCAACTGTGGTTTGTCCACCTTGCTGAGCCGGCGACTGACAATAAAACCACATAGCATCCGGCGAAAACGGACTGAAATGAAGTTCGGTGTGCAAAAGAATGGCCGCTGAGCCCTTGGTGACGGTTTGGGTGCGACCATCTTCCGAGCGACTTTTTCGAACGGCGGCTCCATGTTTAACAAACTCCTGACCCAATCGCTCGGTAAAGCCTTCGAAGGTCTGTTGTGAGGCCGATGGGGAGCGAAACAGAATCACTCCGTGAGACTTTAACAACTCGACAATTTTTTGTTTTTCTAAAGAAAGGAACTCGTCAGCCTGTTGTGACTCGAATAGATATCCAAATGCTTTAAATAACTTCGATTCTTTCATTTAATAGGCCTTAATTTTATCTCCATTAAGACTCGAAGAATAGACAAAATTACAGCATTAGACCTTCGTCAATTCAGCTTATCAGGAAACTAAAGACTTCCAAAAGTCCTGCAAAGTCTTGTCGTCCTCTAAGGGATTGAGGGAGAGTTTCACACCCGGCGGGAGCTCAGACAGGTTTCCGCTCAGAGATTGTGCGCGGTTTTGGATGCGACAGGCGCGCTCCAACATATAACAGCGCAGCAAAGCCTCCTCACAACTTTTGCCCAAACAAACAGCTCCATGGTTTTTTAACAAGAGAGTGCGCTCTTTCTGGCGCCGACTTTGAAGATCAGAGTAAAAATCGTCGGGATTTTTTGGGAAGTCTATTGATAAAATCGGCTTTACAAACTCCACATACTGATTGAAGGGTCGCAATCCATGATCTGATAAACTCGCCACAATGCTGTCTTCTGAGTGATGATGGATAATACATTCAATTTCAGGATCTTGTTGATGAAGAAGACAGTGCATCCGACTGGGCGCAGGAGCTCGCAATTGTTTTGGCGTCTCTCTGACGGCTCCCTTTAAATCGATACAAACCAGATCCGACTCTTTCACTTGTGCAAACATCATTCCTTGGGGATTGATTAACAACCAATCGGTATCAGGAATTCGCACCGTCACATGATTGAATATAAGTTCAGAAAGTCCCCACTTGTGCAACTGCTGCAAAAGGACGATCATTTTTTCTCGAAAAAGTTTTTCCGAACCCGGCTTCGACATTCTTTAAGCCACCTTCTGAGAAAAACTACTTTCTTCAACAATCGCAATCCCTGAATCAGATTCACTGCGCACAGCCAATGCTCCAAAAGCACTGAATGTACTGGCTACAAACACGGTCATGCCTTTTTTTAGCTGACCATTACGGATCGCCTGATCCAAACCGATCAAGGTGTCAGCTCCGCCGACATGTCCCGAATAGGGGTAGGTGTTAACTGTCATCTGTTTTGAGAGCTTTAGGGATCGAATCAGTTTGTGGCGAATCAATGATGGAACTTGATTCGTTAAAAGTAATGTCATGTCAGCAAGTCCTTTGTCGTACTTCGCCAAAGACTCTTCAATCACCTCGTTATAGGCTTTCACATAACGTGACACTAAGCCTTTCATATCCCATTTTTTCGACACCTTGATATGCATATTATTATCAATGGTTTCCTGACTTGGAGGATGTTTGGTGCCTCCCGCAGGAATCATGACCGAGTCATTGAATTCGGGCACCACTTTGTAATACGGGTTGAATTCAACCACGTGACTGGAACCTGGGCCAACGATACAAGCCGCAGCACCATCGGCATGACCTAAAACAGCTGTCGGCGTCTCTTTATTTTTCGATAAGGTGTGTGTCCAACGCTCGGCTGTCACCACCAGGGTGTAAGGTGGGCGACCGTCTTCGCCACGATTTTTAGCGTGCTGAATACCTAATAGTGGACCAACACAACCAAGTGTCAGCTCAAACCCCATTGCATTGGGCAATTGCAAACGACGAATCACTTCGATAGCGATATTCCAAGCTGGCAAATAATCCCGTGAAAGCCCGGTGTAGATAACAAGACCAATTTCTGAAGGTGAAATACCCAAAGCATCAATAGCCTTTTGCGCCGCCTGAGTCGCCAGGTCTGAAGGATGCTCATCATCTTTCGTGGCCACTGGCTTTTCAATTAACTCAAGAGCTTGTTGTAAAAAGTCAGGGTCGTAGCCTGCCTCTTGTGCGATGGAAGTCACAGACTTTCTGGTTTCAGGAAGAGCCACTCCAAGTGACAACAAACCAAAATTTTTGCTTTTATCCGACATTCTTAAACTCCTGATCAAGACTTGTAAGTTTTTGACGATCGATTTTTCCAGACTTAGTTTTGGGTAATTCGTTGAGAAGTGTGAGCTGATAAGGCAACCACTCTCTTTGTATATAGTTTTCTAATTCAGCCAACACCTCACTTGGGTCATGTAAAGATTGAGTTCGGTTGTAGCTAGGATCGATTACTAAAAAGGCTCGCACCGCCTCACCCATGACAGGGTGATTGGTTTTGGTTATGGCACAATCGAGAATAACAGGACTCGCCTTGTAAGCGTCTTCGATAGCCGCCATTGAAACACGCTTACCTGCTAATTTTATAAAACGACTTTTTCGGCCGGTTATATACAAATAGCCGTCTTTGTCTAAAAACCCTAAATCGCCGGTTCTTAAAATGCCATTGAAGGATTTGTTCTCTAGAGAGGTGGAATTCTTCTCTGTTTTGCTCTGCCAATAACCGAGCGTAACAGCATCACCGGTAATACAAACCTCACCCTCTTGCCCAGACGCAAGCTCTTTTCCCCGACTGTCGAAAATTTGAACCTGTGAATGCGGCAGTGGTTTTCCCACGGACTCAGAACGATGTTTAAAATCATCGGCAGCAAGAATGGATATTCGAGCGGTGGCTTCGGTTTGCCCGTACATCACGTAAAGCTGTTGATGTTTAAAGACTTCACTTATTTTTTTTAGGGACTCGGGACGCAAACGCCCCCCAGCCTGCTGCAAAAATCGCAAAGCGGGCAACTGCACCTCTGATCGCATTCGCATCAGGAGAAGCTCGTAGTGGCTTGGTACGCCAGCAAAGCCTGTGACTTTAAATTGCTGCATAGCCTTTAAGATCTTCGGTGCGGAGTAAAGGCCTTCATAAAGGCAGAGTTCACCGCCAATGCGCAAATGAGTGTGCAATAAGGATGTTCCAAAACAATAGTAAAATGGCAAAACCACCATCACTTTGTCAGACTCAGTTAAAGCCAAAGCTTGTATGATATCGGAGGTATTGGCCATTATATTACGATGTGTAACCATCACACCCTTTGGCTTTCCGGTCGAACCCGATGTGAACATAATCGACGCCAAATCTTTTTTGTCATCAACCTCGACACTTGTTGAAAAACTGAGATCGGTGGACTTCAGCCTGTTTTGATCAGGCAGGCTTTTTTCAGAGATTCTAAAAGAACCCAAGTATTTTTGTAAGTGGTCAGCGTAAATGTCAGAAAAGAATACACCTTCAGGCTCGACTTGGTTTTGAATAAAGGCTAAAGTTGGCGCATCGGTGTCTGGTGCCACTGGCACCACCACATGCCCCGCCTTTATAATCGCCAGGTAAGAGACCACCCAAAAAAATGAATTGTCAGCAATTAAAAGAAAACGGCTTTGCCGTGGGAAGGACTCTTTTTGAATCTTTTGAAAAACAAACTCCACAGCACAGCGCAGCTCTTGATCGGTATAGATGTCTGAAGCTGTGGATAGAAATGGCTGGTCGCTTCGATGCTCTAAAAGAAAGTCATAAAGATTCATTGCCAGAGACCTTGGAAAGAATAAGGGCTTCTAAATCACCACTGGTATTGACTTCAAGAATCTCATCCTCACTGAACTCGATATCGAACTCTTTTTCAAGATTCATCAACAGAATTTCATTGCCTAAAGAATCCCATTCCTTCAACTGTCCAGGTTGCAGATCGGAGCGATAGTTCTCGGCCGAAATCTTGAAGGTTTTAACAAACACATCAACAACTCTATTTTTCAGTAAATCCTTGTCATCCATACGCTTTTATCGGTTTGAAAAGGTGTTTACTTAAGTTTGCAGGGTATCGCTTAAGGCTTGTGACTCGACCTTTGATGGGGCTTGATGACTGTTGTTTCAAAACTTGGGTCTAAACTTCTGAAGGCTGCAATTTAAAAGGCATTGGGCTTTCAGACCCCCTCAGCACACCCGAGGGTTTTAACCGACTGAGGGCTGCCAACACTCAAACCACCGCCAGTTTCATTTTATTGAGTTGCGATAGAATCGTACGAACTTCAGCTTTCTGCCACCCCACTGAAGTATTATGTTTCATAGAATTCCCGCCGCCAGTGAAGTCTCCTCCACCCCTATCCTTCATAAAAAGAATCAATATTTTTGCTTAATACCAGTGGCATCCAAATAGGACCGATTAAAAAACGGCTAAATCCATAGCCACATAGTTCCGACCTCCAGCATCGGCAACGGCAATAGGACCGCGATTGTTGACCGAGGACAGAGGTAAACTAAAAGACAAATGTGTTTTATCAGCAAACGTGCGATAGCGCTGAATTTTGAAGGCTAGATCATAACCACTGGCGTCTTGTCCAAGGAGCCCACCTTGATCAATCGCCATTTCAAAATAAGAACGAGGGATTTCTATTGATTCGGTGACTTCCCGACTAGCAATCGGTTGATTCGCAGGCTGATGCCCCAGATTGACTTCATCAACCAAGGTCCAATGCCCGGTGGTTTTTCCTTTGAGATAAATCTTTAGCTTTAAAGAATGTGTTTGAGAGGATGAGGGAACATACACCTGCAGCTCCTGAATATTGATAGCCACCGAATACGGAAACCGAGACGCCCAACTAACAGTCGGTAAAAACATAAAAACCATGGCTATTAAGATTATAATTTTTTTCATCACACACTCCCTGTTAGCACCCTAAAAAACGTTGCAAACAGAAAGCCAATCCCATCTAGAAAAAACCGAGCTCCTGTCTGTAAGGATTACAGTGAGAACCAAAAATTGTCAGCGAATCACCAATCCGCTTGAAGGCGATTGGGTCGCTGACGATGATTGAAAAGACGTCAGTTCGACTTTTGAAGTTTTAATTTTTTTTAATCCCTCAGAAGGTCTTCTTAGAAAATTCAATAGCTAAAGTCGTTATTCAAAGAGTCTCTTATACTAATTTTAAAAAAAATTAACCTTAATGACAGCAAAAGGCTCAACACACGCTCAGTTTGTTTTCAGAAAATTACTAAACCATAAGTGTTGATAATATTTTTAATATGAGATCATGGCCTCGATCTTTTGACGGACTCCATTCGATTTGTTATGGTTACATTAATCATGAAATTTGAATCAGTACGAAGCGAACTTGACGGTTGTAAGCGAATTGTAGTCAAAGTCGGCAGTAATGTCGTCACCAAAAAAAGTGGAAAATGCGATCTGAGAAAAATGAGGATTATCGTAGAGGACATCTGCGAGCTCACTGATCTCGGGTTTGAAGTGATCTTAGTTAGCTCAGGTTCAGTGGCTGTTGGTAAAGCATTTCTAAAGAAAATGCTTCCCGAAGAAGGGGGCGTTGATCTTCAACAGTCCGCTAGCTCCATTGGTCAACCAAAGCTTATCAATAGATACTCGACACTTTTTGAGGACCATCAACATATTTGCTCGCAAATTCTATTAACCCATGACGACTTTCGAAGTCGAAAGCGTTTTCTACATGCTAAGCAGACTATTGAAGTGCTCTTAAAGAACAAGATCACGCCAATACTGAATGAAAACGATTCGATCTCTTATTCTAAAAACACCGTTGGCGACAATGACCACCTGGCGGCCTCCGCGGCTCAGATGGTGAAAGCCGATGCCTTGCTTATTATCACCAGCGCTCAGGGACTGTTCGACAGAGACCCCAACGAAAAAGGCGCCGAATTGATTAAAAATGTAAAATACGGTGAATCGTTTAAGGACATTGATATGTCGGCAAAGACCCATTGTGGTCGTGGCGGCATGGAATCAAAAGTTCATGCTGTCAATAAAGTCACACCCTTAGGAATCAAGGCGATTATTGCCTCTAAGGACAGTGAGCGCATTATCATCGATGCTTTGACTAAGCCTATTGGTACATTTTTTGGACCGAAGGCAACATTGGACCCAGAACTTCGTAAGGCCTGGTTGATTTCCACTAAAAAGCTCAACTGCCACATTGAAATCAACGACCGGGCTTTCAGACAACTGCAAGCCGGAAAGCCTCTCTCCCCGGCTGGAATCATTAAGTCGTCGGGAATTTTCTATAAGGGTGATTCGGTTGACATCGTTTACCAAGGAAAAGTCATCGCCGTTGGGGTCTCGGAGTATGATTGCGGGGACATTGAAAAAATGAGAGAGAAAACCCGCCACAAAATTGCCACCGTTTTAGGTAGCAGTCTTTCTAATGCCGTTGTTACGGCCACTAACTTTGTTTTAACAGGAGAATATTATAAAAATGCTCAATCTAGCTAAAAAATCGAAACAGGCTTCACGAAGTCTACGTGGGCTTGATACGCAAAAACGAAAAGAAATTTTATTCAACTTGGCAAACTCACTTGAAGCCAACATTGATCGAGTGATCGAAGCTAACAAAAAAGATTTAGCCTACGCCGAAGAGACCAATCTGTCAGCAGCGTTGAAAGATCGCCTGATGCTTGATGAAAAAAGAATCCAAGGTATGGCGCAAGGGGTTCGAGAGATTGCTGAGCAGCCAGAAGTGGTTGGTCAGTTCAGTGACGAATTTAAAAATAAAGACGGCTTAACTATCAAACGTCAACGCATTCCCTTAGGTGTGATCCTGATGATTTTTGAATCTCGCCCGAATGTGGTGATCGACTGCGCCGCACTGGCTTTAAAATCATCCAACGCTATTATTCTAAAAGGTGGAAAAGAAGCCAAACACTCAAACGAAGTTCTTGGAGCGATTATAACCGAAGCGCTCGGCAACGATTTACCAAAAGAAAGTGTTCAGGTCCTAGCCTCTGACAGTCGCGAGGAAGTGAACACCCTACTCTCTATGGACGAATACATTGACGTCGTCATTCCTCGCGGTGGCGAAAAACTGATTGAACATGTCCATAAGAATGCCAAGATGCCAGTAATTGCGCACTTTAAAGGTCTTTGCCATATGTACTTAGATAAAGAGGCCAATATCGACAAAGCCGTTGAACTTGTTATGAATGCAAAAACTCAAAGAACAGGCGTTTGCAATGCTATTGAAACCCTACTCGTGCATCGGGATATCGTCGATAAAATTGCCGGACCGCTTTCTGAGAAGCTTTTAGAAAAGAACACAGAACTGCGGGTCGACGAAAAATTTATGAAGGCGGCCAATCAAGAACTTAAAATGGCTTCTGACGACGACTGGGCCACTGAGTATCTGGACAACATTCTGTCCATCAAAACGGTGGACTCCATTGACGATGCGATCGCTCACATTGATCAATTCGGAAGCTTTCACACCGAGGGGATCGTATCTGAAGATAAGGCGGCCTGTGAAAAATTCCAGTTGAATGTGGATGCCAGTTGTATTGCCGTCAATGCCTCCACCCGCTTTAACGATGGTGGACAACTTGGTCTTGGCGCCGAACTTGGAATCTCAACCACTAAATTTCATGCCTATGGCCCGATGGGTGCTGAGCAAATGACCACCACCCGATATGTTATTGAAGGCCAAGGCCACGTAAGAAACTAACAGAAGGGATAAAGTAAAATGATTGGAATTATTGGATGCGGAAACATGGGGCAAGCCATAATCAAAGGCTTTCACAGCAAGCACCCCGACCAAAAATTCATGACTTGGGATCCGAACACCGACAAAGCCAAAGCGCTTGCTGAAGGTGTTAAAGGCGAGATGGCTTCAAGCTTAGCCGATTTGCAAAAGGTTTCGCACTTGGTTCTGGCTTGTAAACCTCAACATCTCAATAGCTTGGCTGAAGACTTTAAAAAGAATGATATGGACCTGAAAGAGGTTCACATCATTTCTATACTAGCCGGTACACCGACGGAAACCATTCAACAGAAACTGGATGCACCAAAGGTCACCCGCGTGATGCCAAACACCCCGGCTCTTTTTTCTGAAGCCATGTGTTTAATTTTTCATGCTTCACAAGTGACAAAAGACGAACATGCTTTAACTGAAAAATTCTTTAAAGCCTGTGGCGAGATCGCTTACATGCCGGATGAATTGACTTTCGACCGCGTCACAACAGTTTCGGGCTCTGGCCCTGCTTACGTTTTTCTTTTCGCTGAAGCCATGGTGAATCAGTTAAAAGAATGGGACATCGAACAGGAAACCGCGAGAAAAATAGTCATGCAGCTCTTTAAAGGCAGCACACTGCTGATGCAAAACGAAACCGAAACACCTCTCCCCGATTTGATCGACCGGGTCTGCTCTAAGGGCGGCGTCACCATCGAGGCAGTGAATGTGTTTCGCGAAAGTGGCTTAAGCGAGACAACAGCAAAAGCGCTAAAGCAGGCTGAAAAAAGAGCCATGGAACTTCGCGACGCCTGAACCTAAACTTTAATAATCAAAAACCGGTCGCGGTCGTCTCTGCGACCGAAAACCTAAAAATTCGAACTTTTTAAGAAAGGTCGCAACAAGCACAGGGCAAATAATGAGATTCCTAAAGCTTTGACCGACTTTAGCCTAAAATTTTCATTGAAGCGCCCTGACGGTCTCCTGACGCCCCGATTGTTCGATATAATACGGTATGGGTAAAAGGTATTTCTTAAGTTTTCTTATTTCATCAATTATTGGCTTACCAAGCCTGGCCGGCACGACCTTAGTTGAAGAAACCAACAACGTTTGCCGAATTAAGATTAAACCAGACACCGGTCCCCTTCGCCCGATGACCCTTCTCGACTTGGCTCGCTACAGTCGAGCTCACTCAAGAAACTTCAGCGTTCAATCTCATATTCTAAAAGGCATTGGCTACCGCGCCGACTTAGTGGACGGCACCGACGACGCCTCCCAGGCTTTCCGCAAAGAGAAGCTCTGCCTTTTGTATCGAATGGCGATCGACGAGATTGTGGCCGGAAGCCCAAACCCAAATAATATTGCCGGCGACTGCAATGCCATCCGAAACCTGTCTCAAGAGATCAATCTCCGCGCTTTCGATATCGCTAGTCCTACGGGTCAGCTCGATGCTCAACCCTCAAGCCACTAATCATTAACATTCAATCAATTTCTTGAAAAATAGGGTTTAGGTTTAGTAACCTCTACAGAAGATAAAAAACCTGATTAGACTAAACTTCTAAAAGTGCTAACACGGAATAGGCAACTTCAGAAAACTTTGCATATTTTTTTGGATTTGACGTTAGGCCTTTTTTACTCCGCAATTCGTCCAATCCATAGACAACCCCTGACCAATTGTTGAACACCACCGGTTTGAAAATCTCAATCCGAGACATTTTACAGGCCTTACTAGATTCAAGAAGCTTTCCTATTCGGAACAGTTATTGCTTTATAAAATTCAAAGGAGACTTCCATGGTTCAGAACTTCATTCTTTTTTTAAACGTCATGACTTTCATTATTTTTATCGCACCAGGATCACGAGCTGATTTCGATAGCACTTCGCATACAACTGCTGACGATCAGTATGAAGAAGAGGTTCAAAGTGGAGAAACGGGCTCCCCACTCTATTTCGAAGCTCGGCCTGGAGAAGCACAGCTATCGGACCTTGAAAAAACAAAACTAACTAACCTAGGGTTTAATATCATTGAGGTCGAAAATAGACATGATCTTCCCAATGATGCTTGTGTTCTGTCCACTGAGGCCTACGGGTGGGCTGTCTTTGATCAACCCGAAGCCGTCGGCGACTGTGGAATACGTTTCGTAGTAAAAGGGAAATTTGGTGATGTCGTCGGCGCTGTCGACGTCTATGGTGTCGAATCAAATTATCGAACTTGCCATGACCCATCCGTCCATGACACCGGTGAACATCTTGATCGCAATAACATAGAAGAAAAACGAAACCTAGACAGCCTGATTCGAGATCTAAGAAGAGTCCATTCAGAGTCCATTCGAGACAAATCCTTCTGCGCTCCGGCTCTGACTTCCTAATAGTCTAAATCATCGACCAATCGAGGGTAGCACCTGCCATCAGTGGAGTGATGCCCGATTCGTTGACGAAAGGGAGACGCTCGGCCACCGGAAAACTCTTTTTTTGCAGCTCTAATTTATCGCTGTTGCGAGGCAGCCGGTAAAAGTCGGCGCCGTAATGGGAGGCAAAAGCCTCCAGACGATCCAGTATTCCCAACTTTTCAAAAATGGTGGCATAAAGCTCGATAGCCAAAGGAGCACTGTAGCAACCGGCGCAACCACAGGACGATTCTTTTTGATCGGTGGCGTGAGGAGCCGAATCAGTTCCAAGAAAAAACTTCGGACTGCCACTGGCCACAGCTTTTTGCAAAGCCTTTTGATGACGGTTGGATTTTAAAATCGGCAAACAATACAAATGGGGCTTGATTCCCCCGACCAGCATATCATTGCGATTGTATATCAAATGCTGAGGAGTCACCGTGGCGGCCACATTGTCGGAGGCCGCCTCCACGAACTCTACGGCCTCGGCGGTAGTGATATGCTCCAGCACAATTCGCAATTTCGGAAAATTTTTCTGGATGGGTTTTAAGTGCT
>CAXRIX010000093.1:0-33593 GCA_964230555.1 Bdellovibrionales bacterium | reverse complement strand
GGAACGGTGGCTGATAAATCAACAACACCGCCGACTCGCACCGAGAAAGTGTTATCGGTTACCGACAATGGGGCCAAGGGTGGACAGTTTATTATGACTGTGGTTGGGCCAATGGTTCCGCCGACAGCTCCTGAATCATCGTCGATCCAGGTTTTGAACCCCCCACAAGCTCCACCACAGTTACAAGCTTGCTGGGTCTGAAAACAGTTATCATCGTTCAAAGCGATATTCACAGTGGTGCCATCTTCGGCACGAAAACGATATCCTAAATTTCCTTTAGGTTGAAAATCGGTTTGCACGTAGTTTCCCGGGAATACACCATACTCAGCCTTCGCCGCAATCGCCGCAGTATAATAGGTATTCAATAAATTTAAACCCTCAACACGCCGGGCGCGCGCCTGATAAGATTTATAGGTTGGAATGGCAAACAAGGAAAGGGCTGCGATTATGGCGACGACCACCATCAATTCAATTAAAGAAAGTCCTCGGTTATTAAATCTCAACATACAACCAAATTGTCTAATGACAGAACGGCAATATCAAGGGAAAGCTTTGGCAAAATGTTTCAAATCGAATGATCTCAATAATTCCCAAAAGAAGAATTCTTCTGTTCTTTCGAGGATGATCGGGTGGTCATACAGTGACACTAGAATTCAATGCTGTGCAAAATTGCTCCGTTGCAATCGTTAGGAATGGACCTTTGACGAAAGATAAGAAACAATAAGGTGTGAAAAACAAAAAACTACCAACAGTTCATTTTGAGACTCAAGACCATTGTCATCAACGGGGGTTCTCTTTAGTGGAGCTGATGGTGGTCGTCGCTATCATAGCTATACTCGCTTTGGTTGCTATTCCCACTTATAAAAGTTTTCAAGCCAGAGCCCGACAAAAAGAAGCGCAGAACTTACTAAGCACCTATTTTACAGCGGCTCAAGCAGTAAAAGCCGAACACGGCCTTTACCCGGGAAACTTCGTCCAAACAGGATTTGCGCCGACGGGCGAACTGGGTTATCGAGTGCGAGGTGAAGATGGGAACGATATTAATATCGCGCTCAATGATAACAACTGTTGGGCTACTTACTCTGGCTGCACGTGCTCTGGAGCCTGTGCCGGTTTTAGGACTTGGACCGAAAAACCCTTGTGCGCAGTCGGGGCCTGCATTGGGCCAACCAACACATTTACCGCAGCTTGTTCAACTTTGCCTGGCCCCGGCACCACTAACAATACTTTCACTGTAGTGGCGGCGGGGGTTATCAACCTTCAGGCCACTGTTTCTGACCGATGGGCCATCAATCATCAAAAAGTCCTTGAGGTCTGTACCGATGGATCTAAATAAGGCACATGAGTTGATTTCCTCTCTACAGAGAGTTCCAAAAAGTCGTCAATTCATCGACCATTCTCTTGGGGTTTTCCATATTCATGGAATGGCCCTGCCCGTCCATCACTTTTAATTGCGAATTGGGCAGTAGCTTGTGGGTCTGTTCAGAAAGGCTAGCTGGCAATACGGCGTCTTTATCACCATGCAGGATCAGGGTCGGGAGTTGAATTTCGCGCATTCGTTCTTTTATATCAATTTGATCGCTTAACACATCTATAACACCTTGAAACATCACCTTGTCACAATTCCAAGTGATATCAAAAAGATGATTGAAGGCTTGTGACTGGGGATCGCAGTTGTGAATGGTCGCGGCCAAAGTGGCAAACGCGTAATCCCGGTTTTCTGACATGGTTTGAAAGTGAGCCAAAACCTGTTCCTTAGGCAGCTCCAACTCAAGGCCCGTGGCTCCAACACTATCTAACAAAGTCAGACTTTTGAAAAGTTCGGGCTTTTCCAAGACAGCCAGCATAGCGATCAACCCACCCGTGGAGTGGCCAACAACATTGACGTCTTTCAAGCTGTGCGACTCTAAAAGTCTAACAAAGTCTTGCGCGAACGTCGTAAAGTTAATTTCAGAGACATCTTTCAAACCTGTGGACTCGCCGTAGCCTCGCCAGTCCGCCGCAATCAGAGTGCCCTCTCCTGGCTGAGCCTGAAGAATTTCGATTCCAGGGTACCACCACTCTTTACTGGCCAGGTTTCCGTGAATAAACAGAACATTGTGCTGCCCACCATTGTCGATTTTTTGATACCCAATATTAAATCCGTCGCTATTAAACGTTGCCATTATGTCGCCTTTCAAAGCTTAGACTGTTACGCCACCATCAACACTGATCACGGTTCCGTTGATATAAGAACTTTGATCCGATGATAAAAACAAACAGGCGTTAGCGATGTCATCGACCCGACCCATACGTTGAACGGGTACTTTTTCGGTCATTGCTTGTAAAACTTCAGGCGGCATGGCGGCTGTCATCTTTGTTTCAATAAATCCGGGAGCAATAGCGTTTGTTGTGAATCCCTTGCGACCCAACTCGCGTGCCCAAGTTTTGGTTAATCCAATCACTCCGGCTTTTGCGGCGACATAATTGGTCTGACCAAAGTTTCCGTACAGCGCCACCACACTCGACATGTTGATGATGCGTTTGTTCTGAGAATTTTCATTAAACAATTTTTGATCAAGAAAAGATTTGGTGACATTAAATAAACCGGTCAAATTGGTATCGATAACGGCTTTGAAGTCGTCATGCGTCATCTTGCCAAAACTTTTATCGCGAGTGATTCCTGCGTTGTTGACCAACACGTCAATGGCGCCGGTTTTTTGAGCGGCTTGATTGCAACTTTCACTATCCGTCACGTCAGTCTGAACAGTCTTCAACTGAGTAGAATAGGAAGACAGCTCTGATTCTGCGACTTTAAGGGTCTCTTGATTGTAGTCCCATATTGTCACGCTGGCACCGGCCTCTAGAAAGCATTTGGTGATTGCAAAGCCAATTCCTTGGGCACCACCGGTAACAACAACTTTTTTATCAGAAAAATCAAACTTTACGGACATCGTCTCTCCCCTTTTGAATGCGTCAAAGAGGTATGTTTGTTTTAGGAAATTGTCAAACTTTAGTCTGTATTATATAAGCGGTCCTTGTCTGTATGGGGGAAATCATGACAAACAAACCTGGAACCATCACCGGCGTTGGCCACCATGTGCCCGAACGCTTAGTCACCAATCAGTATTTTAATGATTTGTATGGAAAAGATATCGATAGCTTCTTAAAAGAGCGTCGTAATATTCATCAACGTTATTTTATGGCGGACGATGAATCGACTTCCGACCTTATTGTCCCAGCCGCAAAAAAGGCGATGCAACAGGCCGGCCTTGATGCCACCGATTTGGATCTTATCATCGTCGCGACCGACACACCCGATTACATCTCACCGAGCACGGCCGCTGTTGTGCAATACAAACTGGGTGCCAGCAAAGCTGGTTGCTTCGACATGAACGCCGCCTGTGCTGGTTTTGTGACCGCTCTTGATACGGCCAATAAATTTATTATCGCCGATCAAGCTTATAAGAACATCTTAGTTGTCGGTGCTTACGGCATGAGTCGCTATCTTGATTTTGATGATTATAAAATAGCCTCGATGTTTGCTGATGGAGCCGGCGCCTGTGTGGTGTCGCGCAGTGATGATGAGTCCGGATTTTTAGCGTCTGAACTTTATGCCGACGGACAGTACCATGACTACATGGGCATTTACGCCGGGGGAACTCACAAAAAAATCACCCCAGAACGTTTGGAAAACAAAGAGCATCTTCTTAACTTTGCCAAGAAAATTCCGGTGGAAACAAACGCTGTGCACTGGCCACGCCTGACCCATTCTATTTTAGATCGAATCAAGAAAAAGCCTGAGGACATCGATACCTTTTTCTTAACTCAATTAAACATCGACACCATCAATGCCGCCATGGATTCCTTGGGACTGCCCCACCAAACCTCACACAACGTGATGAACAAGTTTGGATACACCGGCAGTGCTTGTATCCCGATGGCGATCGGCGATGCTGTTGAAAATCATAAGCTTAAAAAAGGCGATCTTGTCTTTATGCTCGGTTCTGGAGGTGGAATGTCGATGGCCGCCCTGGCACTGACCTGGGGCTTTGATACATGAGAGGCGAAGAGCAAATCGATTGGCTGGCGCGCTGGAACCTCTACAGTCCTCAAAAGATTGCCTTCAAAGATGTGGTGCAAAAGCAAAACTATAGCTTTCAAGATTGCTTTCGCATCGCCAATCGAATGGCTGCTTATTTAAAAGAAGACCTTGGTGTTCGCCCCGGGGATCCGGTGGCTGTGTTTGCTCACAATCGTGTCGAAACCATCTTTCTATTTTTTGCCCTGCAACGATTGGGAGCTATATTAGTACCTATCAATTTTCGATTGGCCCCCAGTGAAACCGACTTTGTGTTGAGTGATTCCGGTGCCAAAATTTTGTTTTACGATCCGATGTTTTCGGATCTTCCCGAGCGACTTCGCACCGACACTCGCTGCTTACCTATGAGTGATTTGTCAGCGCAAGTTCAACAAGGGTTTAGCTACCAAGAGGTTTATCCCTTTTTAGGAGAGTTTGACCAGGCTTGCAAAATTCTATACACCTCTGGCACCACTGGCTTTCCAAAAGGTGTGGTGATCACTCCTAAAATACTTTTTTGGAATTCCATCAATACTTCGATGAGTTTGGATTTGGTGAGTTCTGACGTAACTGTGAATTTTTCACCTTTCTTTCATACCGGTGGCTGGAATGTTCTTTTAACTCCCTTTATTCACCGTGGAGCCACTACGGTGCTCCTGCCAAAATTTGATGCCGAAAAAGTTTTAGAAATCATTGAACAAGAACAAGTCACATTGTTCTTTGGAGTCCCAACCACTTTGAGCATGATGGCCCACAGTGAAAAGTTTAAGGAAACGGATTTTTCGAAGGTTCGTTACGCCATTGTCGGCGGTGAGCCCATGCCTTTAAATATGATACAAACCTGGCACCAAAAAGGTGTCGCCATCCGCCAAGGCTTTGGCATGACAGAATGCGGCCCCAATTGTTTTTCGCTGAGTGAAAGAGACGCTGAAGAGAAAATTGGTTCTATCGGGCGCCCTAATTTTTACGTACAAACGGATATCCTAGATGATGAAAATCGATCTGTTGAGGTCGGTCAAGTCGGAGAGCTTCTGCTGAAAGGCCCGATGTGTATGACCGAGTACTGGCACAACTCCGAAGCCACTCGCTCCGCCTTCACGGCTGAGGGTTGGCTGCGGACCGGAGACTTAGTGAAAAAAGATAAAGACGATTACTTTTTTGTGGTCGGTCGAAAAAAAGAAATGTTCATCAGTGGTGGCGAAAATGTTTATCCTGCCGAGGTTGAAAAAGTGATCAGTCGTCACCCCGATGTTCGCGAAGTCGCGGTTTTGGGCGTTGAAGATCCGCAATGGGGCGAGGTGGGCCGCGCTTTCGTAGTCACGAGTACACAAACTCCCTTGGCCACCAGCGACCTTATCCAATTTTGTCGGGATCAGATTGCAAGCTATAAAATCCCCAAGCAATTTGAGTTTATTGCCGAACTGCCTAAAGGGGACTCAGGAAAAATTTTAAAACAAGAATTAAAAAGTCGAATTGAAAACCAAGGAGTCAATTAATATGAAATCAATTTCTTTTTTAGTGTCAGCAATGCTTATTTTAATATTGCCGACCAGTGCATGGGCCTTGGAAGAGGGTGTCGTCGAATTGGCTTCGGACCATAAAGTGTATTATCGCTATCAAGCCGCCGAGGCCGGAAAGCCGACGGTGGTGCTAATGAATGGCCTGATTTACGCTGTTGAAAACTGGGATGAGTATTTTACCGAACTTTCTAAAGATGGCACTGGAGTTCTACAGGTGGCCTACAGCACTCAACCCGAGTCCCTGCAAAGTTTACAAGGTGAAACTCCGTATTTCGCAAAAATGACTTATCACCCGTTTTTCCAATGGCTTCAAGCAGGCCTAGAAATTCAAGATTTGGTGGATGAAACCATGGCGGTTGTTGATGCCCTTAAGATTTCTCAGTTCAATTTGGTTTCGTTGTCCTATGGATCGATTCCCGCCACCGAATTGGCTGTGCAAAACAAAGATCGAGTGAATCACTTTGTGTTGATCGCACCAGCCGTCATGACCTCTGGTCGCTACAACCCCTACGGTGCCAGTCGCCATGCCTGGTATCAAACATTAAAGTTATCCGGTCACCTGTATGCGGATTATTTTTATGATACCGAAATTGGCAACACCCTGGCGTTGCTGGTCACTCAGAACAAATATAACTTTGAAGATGTTCCATTTGAAAATTTTTATAGCGGAGTCTATCAAATGGCTCGCGCCTCAAAATGGTTTGATTTAAAAGATTACGCTGAGGCCGACCTTCCGGCGACGACTCTCTTTGTGGCAACTTTGGAAGAGGCGGCTCTTTACAAAGACCAATTGCGTTTTTGGGAACTCATGGAAAACAATCCCGCAAAAAACAATTTGGTCACCTTCGCAGGTAGCTACCATGCCATTCCCGGGGTGGCTCCAGAAGTCGCTGCCGAGCAAACGCGGTTGGCGATTAACCAACAACTGACCAGCGACTCAACTGTCAAAGTAGGCCCCGGAAATCCGGCCAAAACTCTGCGAGAAAGTCTTTTGGACTATTCCAATTTAACGGCCGAAGCATGGGGAGCTGAGTGATGAAACGAATATTGAAAACTGGATTGTTTGCAGTCGCGTTTTTTGCTAGCCCCTGGGTATGGGGTCAATCCCTAGCGACAAAAACAGTGACATCGCCCCCGGTTTTCAAAGCCACCTTTGACAGTTTGTATTACGACTTTCAAGGTCGTCACGATTCCGACAGTGGTCTGTATGGATTTGAGGGTGTGAGTTACTCCACCCAAACCATGCAGCTCACTTACCTGGCTTCGCCGACCTTGAATTTTGCTGTGCAAGCGCGACAAATTCGCAATTACGCCGAAACCAAATTTGGTCCTATTTTTAGCAAAGATGTCACTCAGGGTATGGGCGATACCAAGCTGAAAGCCACAAAAACATTCATTAACGGTTTTGATTTGCTGATTGCTGATTTGACTCTATCGCTGCCAACAGGCTCGATCAGTGAGAAAAATGTCAATGCTCCCGATTACAACTACCCTTACAACATGCAATTGGGCTCTGGCACCTACGACCTGGAACCCAGTCTTATTTATTTAGCGACACGTCGGCGTCATCAGATGGGGGGCTTGGCCATGGCCATTCTTCGCACCGGCCGCAATGAGTTTGATTACCGTCGCGGCAACGAATACATCAGTCGCCTTTGGTACACTTACCTCCTTAATCCTCTGCTGATGCCCGGAATGTGGCTTAACTATCGGCATGTGCAAAGAATGAATGGTCAGGACAGCACTTACGGGCGCCTTCCGGTGATGGCTTTTTATCATTCGCCACGAAATTTTTGGGAGCTGACCGCCAATATCAACAGCCAATACGAGATCACTAAAAATTTAAAAATCAAAGCCTTGGTCGGCCGTCCTTTATGGCAAGAAAGTAACAACATCGAAAACCTTCAAGTGTACACGCGATGGTTCGCACAGGTGGGCGCAGAAGGAACCTTTTAAGCACAGGGCGACACGCCTCTTTTACAAAAATGCCGGTGAATCCTCCATTCATCTGCAATACTTAGCCTCTGGCGTTGCGATTTTTTCAATGCTATCCTTGAGACCACCCACTTTTTAGATTTGCTATGGAATCAGTCAATTCAACTTTTTCAATTGAGCGAAACTCAGGAATGGGAACCGACGGAATTAAGTCCAGCTATTACAAAACTAGTTTTTCAAAAAATTCGACTGGTCTACTTTGATTACAAAAATACACCATCACTGACGTGAGGGCTGGTAAGGCTGCAAATCGATGGAATTGGATTTAAACTGATCCAGTAAAGACTTAAGCGCCTTTATTTGGGGTGCCGTTTGGGTTTTATAGTCACTGTCTAGATAGCCCCACCAATCCCAACATTGGTTTGGATTGCCAAAACTGCTGATCGCCTGGGGATAGACAACAATAATTCCATTGCTCTCGGCCCATTCATTCAAACCGACATTACGAAAATAAAAATCACCCACCCCGCGTGAAACCCCCTGCTGACAACCATGCAAGGACATGTGAATGGGGCAATCCAAATTCGACTGACAGGATTCGGGAATGTAGGCAATGCCTTGGGCATCCATGGAGTGATCTTCCACTTGTGGGAACTGAAAGAAGTTATGGGTTTTGGCGGGAACGGGCTCTTGCAATTCTCCGTAAAGGTGATTCAGAATCTCACCCGCCACATCGCGACCACAGGCACTCACCCACGGACTTTGACTTCCCGTCTTGCACGGGTTGCCTTTGTCGAGTGTCGGAAAAGCATGACCAACAGGTAAGTCATCGATCACTTTTATACTTTGCCTTTTTAAACTGGCGTAAAAGCTTTTATTCTCATAGACCACCGATGAGTAAACCGTAGTGTCATTCGGACCGGTCACTAAAACCACCCGACTTCCCTGTAAATTCGCAACTGGATCGATACGACCTGCTTCACCCAAGCGAATCGCATCGGCAAACAAATCAGCGCCACTTGGCTGTCCCATCAAAGTTTGCATGCAAACAAAAAGAGCACCGCTGACGGTTCCACCAGAACATCCGTAGGGTCCACCCGCTAAAATGGCCACCCCTTTGATGGCTTTCGAATGGGCGACGTGCATTTGGGCCGCCATAAAAGCCCCGGATGACAATCCGGAAATAGTGGTCGGCCCCTGTGTGGCAAAAACGTTTGTTGATAAAACAAGGCTGATTAAAAAAGAAATGATCATGTTGAGGTCTCCCGCACCGAAAAACTAACAGACAGCACCCCGATTCACCAGTGCTTTTGAGAGAGGAAAATAAAACGTTTGTTTTTGAAGCGAGGTTATCTTTATTTTTTATCCCTTTTTCATTCTTACATTGTCTGCAACATGAAATTTAATTTATTGAAATCTCTATTCTCGACTAAACTATTGTTTCAACGTTGAAAAAACCATTGTGTAGCACCTTGAGCCAATCAAGGATTGGTGAGGACCGTCGATAATGAAATCAATGCTAAAGAAAACTAAAATAAAAACCTTCTTTTTTCTTATTATTTTGTTGTCTGTCGGCCTTTCTCAAGGTCAGTACATTCCTTATGCCTTTTTTAGCAAAGCGGCCAACGCTTCCAGTATCTCAGAGTTTGAAATTTTTTTGGTTTCCGGCACCTCCTGGACGGTGCCCTCCGACTGGAACAGCTCTGACAATTCTATTGAATGCATTGGCGCGGGTGGCCGCGCTTCGGCTGAAGATGGAACCAGCGGTGGTGGTGGCGGTGGTGGTGGCGCTTATTCTAAAATCACCAACCTCACTTTAACGCCTTCGGCTTCTGTCACCTACCAAATCGGAACCGGCAACGGTTCCACTGGCACCTCTGGCACCGCCCACTCTTGGTTTAATGGAACCTCGTTAGCGGCGGCCTCCCTATCAGCGGCGGGTGGATCCTCCACCGCCACCGAAATTGGCGGAACCGGAGGACTGGCCGCTAATTCCATCGGCACCACAAAGTATGATGGTGGTTCGGGTGGTAATGGCACAGCCGGCGGTGGTGGTGGTGGCGGTGGTGCCGCCGGCCCTAATGGTGCTGGTGGTGATGGCGCCAATAGTACTTCTGCAAACGGCGGCTTGGGAGGAGCCGGTGACGGCGGCTCCGATGGTGTGGGTGGTTTACGAGGTGTCGGAGATGACAGCTACGGCTTGATCGGTGGCTTTGGTAACAACTGGGGATGGCATGGTGCCGGCGGTGGCGGTGGCGGTGGCGGTAGCAGCGATGGCCGAGGGGCCGATGGTGGATCTTATGGCGCTGGCGGTGGTGGCAATGGCGAGGGACTCAGTGGATCTCGCGCCAGCGGAGCCAATGGTGTGTGTCGCATCGTTTATCGACCGGCCACACCGGACACAACGGTGACAAGTGTTGATTGGTCCGACTTCAATGACTATTCTAACTTAAAAACAATTCCCGGGATCAATACTACAATCTCTGTTGAGATTTCGGCCGCCTACAACTCTGGCACACCGACCATCGAATATCGGTACGCCAATAATGGTTGGGTTAGTATTGCACCCGCCTCTCCAGCAACGTTCAATTACAGCCCTGAAAAGGATCTGCAATTTCGAGTCACAGGATCGGTTTCAAACTCGGCAACACTCACTGTAAGAAACATGACCAATGCGGGGGCTTTGATTGATACCACCACAGGAACTGTGAGTTTAAGCTTGAATGCTTCCGAAATATTTTTGACCAGCGGAACCTCTTGGACCGTACCCAGTGACTGGAATGGGGCAGACAATTCGATTGAATGTATTGGAGCTGGCGGTCATGGTGGTGCTGAGGACGGCGTCATCGGTGGCGGCGGTGGCGGTGGTGGCGCCTACGCGCGAATCAATAATTTAAACTTAGACCCCGGATCGTCAGTGACCTACCAAATTGGTGTCGGCGGCGGCAGCACTTCTGAAACCGGCACGGCCAACACCTGGTTTAATGGCACCTCCCTTCAACAAGCCAGTCTGTCAGCCCACGGCGGAAACTTTTTTGATCTCGGTGGTTACGGTGGCTTCGGCGGTCAAGAAACTCATTCTCAGGGATCTGTTGTCTATTCCGGCGGCAACGGTGGCAGAGCCAATGGCGGCGGCGGCGGTGGCGGCGGTGCGGCTGGCCCCAACGGCGCGGGCGCCAATGGTAATAATGCCACATCCTCAAACGGTGGAGATGGTGGCGCCGGTGACAATGGCTCCGGCGGCGCCGGCGGCGCCCGAGGCGTTGGCAGTGACACCAATGGATCGCCTGGCGGCGATGGTACTGAATGGACCACCCATGGCTCGGGTGGCGGCGGTGGTGGCGCAGGCTCGAGTGACGGAGATGGTGCCAATGGTGGAAACTACGGTGCCGGTGGTGGCGGAAACGGCGATGCCAGTGGTGCTGCCGGTCGTGGCCAGGGTGCGGGCGGGGTCTGCCGAATCACCTATGATCCAACCACTTAGTTTGTGGGCTTGGTAACACACTGTTCTTGGTTCGCAAACCGTCATGATTGCCTTATTTTTTCGCAACCCAGGACTAGGGCTTTAGTATTTGCCCAACTCAACGTAAAATGGGCCCATGAAAAACAATAAATCGACCGCCGAAAAAGCCCTTTCCATCAATCTCAACAAACCCCTCTACGGCTCGATCGCCGAAATTGGCGCTGGCCAAGAAACGGCTCGCTGGTTTTTTAAAGTCGGAGGCGCCGCCGGAACCATTGCCAAAGCCATGTCGGCTTACGACATGACTTTCAGTGATGAGATTTATGGAAAAACCGATAGTGGTCGCTACGTTGTTGAGTCGCGCGTGCGCAAAATGCTCGATCATGAGTACTCACTTTTAGAATCACGACTTTCAGAAAAAAAGAAGAATGAAAAACACTTCTTTGCCTTTGCCGACACGGTGGCGGCCAAAAGTTACAAATACTCTGGCGATTGCCACGGCTGGATGGGATTGAAGTTTCAACAATCGGCCACCGAGGAACCGAGCCAGGTCATCCTTCACGTGCGTATGCTGGATCAAACCAACCTGCACCAGCAAGACGCTCTGGGAATTTTAGGTGTCAACCTCACCTATGCCTGTTTTCACAAGTCCGATAATATCGGTGATTTTTTAGAATCCCTTCTTGATGGCGAGCTAGAGAATCGCATCGAGGTGAACGTCGCCCACTTCGAAGGCCCTCTTTTCAAAGACGTGGACCCACTTGAAGCCAGCCTCCTGTTAATCGAAAAGAAGCTTTGTAAAACTGTGCTCATTCCGGAAAGTGGTATAGCCTCGCACCTCGCCGAAGAATTTTATGAAAAACAAGTGATCATTCACCGCGGTACTTTTGACCCGCCTCTGCAAACCGACATTGACATTTTACGGTCCGCCCGAGACCACTACTGTGGCAACAAAACCGAAGGCCTTTGCGACCCTTATATGGTGAGCGAAGTTTTCTACGATAGAAAGAAAGACAGTTTTCAAGATCTTAAAAAAAAGGTGGCTCTGCTTCGACGTTGCCAGCAAAATATTTTAATCACAGAGTTTGAGCGAACCTTTAAGTTGACCGAATACGTGGCCATGTTCACCAACAACCATATCAACGTGGTTTTTCGAGCGACTAAAATTATTCAGATTTTAGAAAACGAACGATTAGCCTCATTGGATCGCTTGTCGAGAATTTTTAATGAGCGCACTCGCATGTATATCTACCCTGTGGACGCCGCAAAAGTTCCTAAAAAATTACAAAAAGATCCTTCGCAAAAGCTTTTTAACCTTTCCAACTACCAACCTTCAGAATTAAACATCAATCTTTACCGACATCTGATGGCTTCTGAATATATTCAGGAGCTGAATAATTTTGACCCGGAGTTGGCGGTTTGGGACAGTCAATCCTGCCAAGCTTTGAAGGAAAAAGATGAAAAAGCTTGGAAAAACCTGTTGGCCTGCGAAGTGTCATGAGACTTCCGGAATCGACTTGGGGACGCCTGATTCTAGCCTTCAGTTTTGGACTCGTCGTAATTTTACTTTTAGTCTCTGGAATTTCCCATTTGATTGTGGCGAGTTATTTTGAACCGAGTATTGAGAAAATTTACAAAGCCCCCTCGGCAAAAATCGAAAAACGCATTTTAAAAGATTTGCAAACTCTTAAGGAGCACCACCCGCTTCCGTCCCCCACATTCAAGAACAATGCTTGGGATTTCCTGAGCCAACATATTTCGTGGAGTGATACCGAGCCAGAGGACTTTTCAAAGAATGAGAAACTTTTAGTAAGCCTTTTTGAAGATTGCGAAAAAGAATATCAAAGTCTTTCTGTTAAGCTTGCCGATTGCGTGCGTGGACACCCGAACTTTTCGAAAATTGATACCACTTGGATGCACAAACTGGAGGCCTATGACCACTGGTATTTCTTTAGTCGCCCCGGCCTGAGATACGGAATTCAATTGAGTCGGCAGAAAAACTTTTTATATCGAATTCAATTTCAAGCCACAGCTCCCACACCTCATTTTGATCACTTCTTGCAGTTTTCTATTGTCGCCCACTTAAAAGACAGCAAACTAAACCAAGAAAAGGCGGCGGCTCAGTTTAAAAAGCATTTGCAAACTTTGCACTCGGCTCACTCTCTGGTCGCGGCCATGCTGGTTGGCAAAGGCTTGCGGTATGCATTGGCTAACCACAACTTAAAAGTTTCGACCAGTTTCAAAAATTTAGAATCCCAACATATAAAAGCCTACAACCGAGTGAGCTGGGCTTGGACGGGAATCCTTGACGCGGTTTGGGACGGCCCTTTGCCTGCCGAATATATCGATTTTTTAAAGCCGAAGTATGGAGTCTGCATCGGAGCCGGTGAGAACCCGTTGGGCCTTCTGGCCTTTTCTGATTTGATCGAGCCTTCTTATTGGCCCTTGGAATACAATATCCCCGCCCAACTGCAACGCACCCGCGAACTGCGAAAGAGGGTTTTCGAAATTTGCCACATGCCTTACCACAAGGCCTATCTTCAAGAGCAAACCCCACCTCTCACTGATGAAGAATATAAAAAAGCCATCAAACCTCGAACCGAACTCAGTGATTTTGACACCAATATCAGCGAAGTCGCCGTCTTCCGCGCTCCCTATCTGCGTCGAATTTATTGGGCTCTTTTGACTTCTGTTGCCTCGCCAAGCTTTCTTCAACACTACGAAGACGATCGCTACCTACAAAAAGATTAGTCGAACCCTGCCTCGAAAATCTTATCATTCATGTCTCAATCTGAGCCAAGCCTAAAGTATTAAAAGACCTAACCGATAAGTTCATTGAAGTTTAAAAAGGCGAAATATGTCCGTAAGTTGTCGATCCTTGGTTATATTTGTTTTGGCTATTGCAATCAGTGGCTGTGCCATTGACTCGCAAATTCCACTCTCATCCGTCACTCCCAATATCTGCACTTTGGAGGCTGAGGGCGAGTTTCAGTTTGGTGAGGGGACCAATAACAATCCTTATATCATTTGCACCTCCGAGCAATTTTTGAAAATTCAAAGTAATGAAGCCTATTGGAGCCAATCCTTTCGCTTGGCTGCTGACATCGATCTGAGCACTGAGAGTTCGGTGAGTCCCATTGGACGATACGATAGCAGCGCACCTGGTTCCGCTCTTGGTTTCAGTGGGCAATTTGATGGAAATGATTTTACGATCCGTGGGGTGAGTCTTGAAGCCCCCACTCAGGATGATGCGGTGGGATTGTTTGCTTACACCAATGGCGCCACCATTTCTAACCTTAAAATTTCAAATTTCGACATAAAAGCCTTTCAGAAGGGCGCCCTTCTTGTTGGCAGCAGCTTGAATACGAGTTTTTACAACATTGAGCTTTCGGGGTCTGTGGGCCCTCGCACCGGCGAGGACGTTGGCTTCGATCTGGGGGGATTGATTGGATATGGTGTCGTTGACGATTCTTCAAAGGCTTACGAGATCTCTAATATTATTATCAACAACATCACTATTTCAGGACATGACCTTGTTGGGGCTCTGGCCGGTCGTATTCTTGCAAATAGCGACAACCTCGATTTTTCCATTGAGGGTGTCGACAGTCAATCGACCTTCACCCATAGCTCTAGTGGAAACACCATTGGCGGCGTTGTCGGATTGATTAACTGTAGTGGAGCCAACAACGCTTGTTCTTTTAAAAACATCCGTCATGTGGGTGATGTTGCCATCACTGAAGGTGGTGGATCTTGGAGTGGTGGTATTTTTGGCCAACTTTATGTCAATGGGGATCAGAGCTCGGCGACGATCGAAGAAGTTTCTTACTTTGGTGACCTGAGTTCGATCGCCGATTTTAACCTGGGTGGTGCCATCGGCACAATCGTCGGAAACTTGGCTTTCAATGGAAAGAATTCAACCTACAACATTAGCAAGGTCGCCGCAGAAAGCGATATCTCTATCTTATCGAATGCCATTGGAACCAACAATTGTTGGGGAGGTTTGTTTGGGCAGTTGGGTGCTAATGACAACACCAGTTCAACTCTGACTCTCAGTGACTCCTATTTCAAGGGCCATTTTTCGACAGCCAATTCCAATAACCTGCAACATGTTGCCGGCATTTTGGGCTGCTTTCGCACCAGTGGGGCTGGAAGTGCGGTCTCTCAGTTTCGTCGTGTCTATGCGAATTTTACTGAAAGCATCAGTTCTGCAACCACTAGTAATACTTTAGCGATTGTCGGCTCTTTTTTGAGCGGCTCACCGACTTCACCGACTGTTAGCTTTACCGATGTTTACTTTACCGCACCTGTTTTGTTTGTCGGTGGCTCCGGTGAGGCGGAACCCACCAACAGCGCTGAGGTCAACTCTTTGAACTCCACTCAAGCCGAACAGCAGGCGTCATATAGTGGTTGGGACTTTAGCTCAGTATGGACAATTGAAGAGGGGCAGGACTCCCCGTCTTTACGAGGTCAGACCCCTTAATGATCTCATGTCAGGGGTCTCGTTTCTTTGTAATTAGAAAATGTAACCAATGCGAGCAAAGGTGAAATTGATATAAGCCGACTCACCAAATTTTTCAGCGGCATCGACGGTGTCTTGATAATCAGGGTCAGAAGTTGGAACACCGGGAGCTGTGACTGTGACGTCACTGTTAAGAGGCGAAATATAGGCTACGTCTAAACCAAACCAAAACCCACCGTTGGCTGCTCCCCACATCCAACCAAGCTTTGCAATGGCTGTCATGGCATCGACATCGGCTCGAACTTCCTGACTGGTGTCGGCATCGGTGGCGCTGACTTCAAGAGTCTCTTGCCCTAGACCGGCACCAATAAAAAACGCACCCGAAAAAGGATGGTAGAGAACGCCCACTTCTGGCATCGCCAATTCGACCTTCGCAGACCCCGAATCTAAACTTAGGATGTTGTAAGTTCCGTAGAAGTTAATCTTGTCAGAAAATTGATAGTTGGCGCCGACTTGTCCTAAAAATGGAATTCCGGTTCCAACACTGAGTCCAAATCCGGTGGCTTTACCGGCAGCAAAACTTTGAACAGAGAATAAGAGGGCAGCTAGAAGTATAATTCGCGACATAATAAATCCTTTTAAGAGTTCGAAATTAAATATTTTATATTTGCAGTTATTCTCACTAAAAAAATCCCCAAAAACAACCTCCAATCCCCACCCCTCTGACAAGCCGTAGACCTAAAAGGTGCCTGGCACCTTTTGGTTACGCGCCTCGGCAAGATTGGCGAATCCGAATCGTCAGGCCCTTGCTGAACCGGAAAAACTTTTCGGTTTTCGGACTTGTTCGACACCAAATCGGAAATTCAGTTTTGCAAGAAGGGGTTCAATTGATCAGCGTTAACTTTGACTTGGTGTGTACCCGAAAGGTGCCTGGCACTTTTCGGGTTAAGGTGTGAAAGGGGCCTGGCACGTTTCGGATTAGGAGGTTTTTTTTGTGGTTCGGCGGTCGGGCTTTCTTATGATTTGGTTTTGATAAGCAATGTCGCCAAACATCTCTCGTGCGGCCTTGTTATAGGCCAACGCCGCGTGCTCTTCCTTTGCAAAATCCCCCAAATAGTGGGACTTGCCGTTTTTCTCAATGCGAGCCCGCCATATCCTTTTGCTCTTTACATAGGACACACCCTTGTAGCGGGATGTGCTTTTATCGGCGCGTTTCGGTAGCATCCGCTGACGCTCCTTCATCGAACACACAATCAAGTTTGATTTTCGATAATCCAAACCACCCTGCCAACGACGCGGATAAACCAATTTCCCAGCCTTGGGCTTCATCAGGTATTGCCCCAATGTCATCGTTCGCACCTTATCACCGCTGCGGATGCTTGTAACCACGGAGGGCTTTTTGGTTTTCCCGGTGTAGATCACCCGCCAGCTTCTTTCCATCAGTTCATCATAATCCTCGGCGTCGACTTTGACTTTCTCTCCGGTCTTAGTCTGCAGGTACTTCCAAGGTGTTGACTTTGTCATGATTAGGCCTCCGCTGGTGGTTAAATCTCTATCGGCGCAATCTTTCGGGCACTCAAGTCCTAGTCGGCTTTTCCAATGCCTTCAAAGCTTCCCAATTTGAAACCGCAAACAAGGCAATGGTCGAAACTTGAAATCTCGACCGGCCGAAATTCCCAAAATCTTTGGAACACTTGATAGTGACAGCCAAGGTATTGTGGCTTGTTTGGACTTTGGTTTTTAAAAACAAAAAGCCCCTTCCTTGGTCTAGTTTCCAAGAATTGAACCGAAGTTCGATCGTTGTCATTGTCGTCAGACAGCACTATAATTTTAGACTCACAAGGAAGTGGTTTATGAAACATTCGCTGGTTTATTTTATCGTCTTGGGTCTCTTTGCCGTTGGTTGCTCAAAAAATTCTCAAAGCAAGAAAGACAACGCGGCCAACTTCCTCCCCTTCGATAGTGCTATCAAATATGTATATGACGATTCTATCAAAGGTGAAGACGCCGCCATGGTCGATAAAACACCCGTCAGCTGGTCGCAACTGGAATCACAAGACGTGGCTCTGCAAGAACTGATACAACGCCTGAATGACAAGGCTCTAGGGTTTGCTTATGCCTGGGCTGATTCATTAGACGCTGAAACATTGAGTTTTTACGGCAAAGAGCCGGTCCAAGAACTGTCAACTTTGGTTGAAGCTCTGGGAGTGACCTACAATGAATCCGTCGAAGTCGAATACAAAGGCAGTCAACATGGTTCGACGTTGGCTGAGTCCAAAGGTGGTAAAGTTCTGACCTGGGATCAGTTTTTGAATGCCGACATGAGCCACTCCCGCCTTTACGGACAAGTCTTTCAGCAACGCATGCAGCGCCTGAATGGTATTGTCACCCGTCGCTATCTTCTTGAAGCCTCGAAAAAAGAAAACATTCCCATGGAAGCCTACGTAAAAGACAAAATTCTGCAGGGTGAACTGTCGGCCACGGAAGAGGACATTAAAGAGTTTGCCAAGCAAAAGAACATCTCAGATTCTGACTTGACCGAAGATATGATGCAGCGACTGAAAGAGATTGTCCTACAAAAAATTCGTGATGAAAAAATTGAAAACTATGTGGCAAAAAACTTGATTCAATCGCCCGTACAAGTCGCATTTTATCGTCCAGAGCGCAAAATTTCGACCCAGTTTCTAAGTGAAGATATCCATCACTGGGGCGACTCGAAAAACACACCCTTGGTATATATCGGCCACTGGCGCTGTGATGACTGCACATCCTCTTTGCAAACCTTTTTAGACCTGAAAGATCAATGGTCGGACAAGGTTTCTGGGTACTTGATTCACTTTTTCCCCGAGCGAGATCGATTGGCTCGAATGGAAACTGAAGCTGGGTTTTGTGTTGGATCTCTCGACCCTAAAGCCTATTGGACTTACATTGACGAAATTATCAAATCCAGCGAGGAAGATTCTGAAGCCAAAATCAATTCGGCCGCTAAAAATGCCGGTGTTGACTTTACCGCTTTTCGGGATTGCTTTTTGAAAAGAAAATTTCAAGACAAAGTCGATGCTCATTTGGAGTATGCCAAAAAGTTAGGCCTGACCAGCCCGCCGGTGATTGTCCTTAACGACTTAATCCTTGAGTCCAATGACCCCGATGAGATCCAAAACCAATTGCAGAATATGGGTTTAAAAAGCAAAGCCAGCAAAGGCTTCTGGGGCCGAATAAAAAGCTTTTTTGGGTTTTAGGGTTTGCCACTCCATTTTTACTCCCTCTCCCTCCCCCTCTTTGTCTCTGTTTCTCTGATCCTTGGGTGCACCGACCGCTCGCCCAAGGTCATTCGCCAAAACATCCCCAATCAGTACTTGCAGAACTATGCTGATCATCCGGTGCACTGGCACCCTTGGGGCGCAGAGGCTTTGCAAAAGGCCAAAGATCAAGACCGCCTCATCTTTTTAAATATTGGTTACAGCAGCTGCGCGCCGTGTACGACGGTGAACGAGCAGGCTCTGAAAAGTGAAAGAGTCAGTCCGTTTTTAAACAAAAACTTTGTCAACATCGTCGCCGACCGCGCCGAGCATCCTGACGTGAACGCTTACTTTATAAACCTGCAAACTCTGATAATGAATTTTGGAGGCTGGCCGATTAACATTATTCTGACCCCGGACTTGCAGCCGGTGTTTGTCACCACCTTCTCTGATGAAGCCCAGTTTTTAGAGGTTTTAAAGAAGTCTCATCAAGCTTGGACAAGCGATCGCAAAAAACTTTTGCGTGAGCTCAAAATTTTCTCGAAAAATATTCAACCACAAGACAAAACCCACGAGGCCAGTGCCTTAGACATTGATTTACTCGATGACTTCTATGCGCGCTGGACTCACCAGTTTGATACCGTTTTTGGTGGTCGCAAGATGACTCGTGGTCCGACCCCTAAGTTCCCAACCTTTCAAGACTTCCGAGTCTTGTTGTACTTTGCTGCTCAAACCAAAAACCAACAGGCCAGGCAAATGGTTAAAAAGACCACCTCCACGGTTTCTAAAAGTGCTTTGTTTGATCACCTGGGTGGAGGTTTTTTCAACCACTCTAAATCCAACGACTGGAACACGCCGCAACTGGAAAAAAACTTAGTCGATCAGGCCACAGCCCTGCATGCCTTTGTCGATTTTTATCGTCTTCAACCCAGCGACAGCAATAAACGAGTGATTGATAAGATCGCCAAGTCTCTCTTCAATAGTTTTGCCAACCCTCGGGGTGGATTTTACAATCGTCTTGGCAGCGACGACACTCAACAGAGCATCGCTCATTACACTTGGACTCAGAAACAGCTAAAAGAGAGTCTGACCGATGCTGAACTTAAAATATTCTTTGAAGCCTACACCCTGCATCGACCGGCGCCAAGCTTCATCCCCAAGCCGGTGCTTCGGCGCAAGACGGTTTTCCCGGTGAAGGGCCTTGCAGCTATTGAAAAAAAACTTTTCGACCTTCGGCAAAGCGGTCGCCCCTTAACCCATGATCCTGTTATTGTTACAGCCGACACCAGCTATGTCTTGGCGGCACTGGCAAAAATTTTACGCTTGTGGCCCGATCAAAAATTGAAGTCTTCGATCGACAGACATTTGAATTTCATTTTAAGCCAGCATCGCCACTTCAACGGCGAGCTCTACCATAGCAGTTACCAAGGCCACGTGCAGAACCCAGGGACTCTGGACGATTACGCTTTTACCGTCGACGCACTTTTAGAGATGTACCAAACCACTTTTGAGAAACACTATTTACAGACCGCCCGAAGCCTTAATGACCGTCAGTATGAATTATTTTATAACCAAGACAAAAAACTTTATCGGTTCTCGCAAAGCCCCCTTCTTCCCGAACAGTTTCTCTTCAGTGACCGACGCCTTCCAAATTCACAAGCCATCACCTTTTGGAACTTGATGCGCCTAGGAAGACTGACGGACCACTCGCCTTACGTCAATCAGGCCTATTCTCTTTTGCAAGGCTTTCCCGAAAGCGTTCTGCTGAATTCACTTCCCTACTCGACTCTGCTCATTGGAATCGCCATGGACCAAGCCAATGAGGGGGTTCAGAAAATAGTTGGAAGTCAGCAAGAATGCCAAAAAAAGATTTCGGAATTCTATCAGTTTTTTTCACTCAAGATACTTTTTAAGTGCCAATCCCACTGAGCAGTAAAAAGTTGTCTACACCCTTTGACTCTTCACCGCCACGCAAGAGATTGACAGACTCTCCAACGTGCACTCTTCGCCAAAACTTATACGACGAGAGTGAATTGCTGAGGATAGAAATGGCAATCGAAGTATTGGAAAAAAACCTCAGCTTGCAGTACTTATCGAATAAACCAAGCGAGGTTCTGTTACCGCGAAAATTACCACACGCCAGCAGCAGGAATTTTTAATTTGCGCTGTAAAATGGCTTCGACATCGTCCATTCGAATCGCTCCGTGAAGGACTTCACCACCGATATAGAGAACGGGCCCAGTGGTGATACCAAGAAACTGGCCGTACTTGATATGGTAATCGACCACCTCTTTATACTTTTGATCGATCAGGCACTGTTTTAACTTCGAGGTGTCTAACCCCAAGGCGTCGGATTTTTCATAGAGAACTTTTTCTGTCTGTTCGCGAAAATCACCGAGAGCGCTAACAAAGTAATCCCAGAACTTGTCTTGGTGATGAGTCAGCACACAAAATTGCATTTGCGCTGTCAGATCTTGCATGCGATCGCTTTCAGCAAAGAAAGGACGGTAGAAAAACTGAATGTCGCCGTAGCTCTTTACCACCGGTATCAGTTTTTCAAGCATTTCGACTGTTTTACTATTGCGAGTTCCGGAGAATAAAGTCACTCTTAGGTCACCCGGTTCTCCCAAAGAGGCTGTCCACTCATCCTTGGTGTCTAATTTATAAGCGGGCCCTTTGATCCCAACAGTGATAGGCAAATCCATCACATACCGCTCAAGAATATAATTAAGGCCCCGCTCTTTGCGTTGACGAAGAAGATTATTGTGTGCCGATTGACGGTTTTTCTGAGTGTCTTCAATACTGTATTTCTTTAGGTAGTTATTGATGTCTTTTTCGCTAATTTCACCAGGAAGTTTACTATAAATATACTTTTCTTGATAATCCTGGGTTCGCAATTTCAACTGCTTCGACTCACTGGTGATGGTTTTCTGCTTTAAAATTCTATCAATGGCAGATAGTTTATAGCGAAAAACTTCTGTTTCAAAAGCGGCCCAAATAAAATTATTAAAATCAATATCCTCTTCAGCAATAATCTGGCCGTCGACCTTCGCTAACCCTTGAGAGGGATCGAAGGTTTGAAATTCAATTTGAGTTGAGTACTTTTCTTGAATCCCAAATTGATTGAGAATCGCACTTGGTGATAAACTCACTTTTTTAAAACTGAATTCAATTTTCTGCACCGGAGTTTCTTTATTGGTGACAAACTGCTTGTAAATGATGGCGAAAAGAATATCGCGCTTGCGGTTGGCAAAACTGCGCATCGGCGCGGTCCTCTCGACCTCATCGGCCAGAACCTGATGCTCGCCGACCTGACCGATCACACCCTCGGGCAGAGATTTAAATCGGTAGTGCACTTTTCCATCAAAGCCTTGCAACTTTTTTACACTGTCTTCATCACCTGAGGTGGTCTTGAGTTTTTGATAAGCAAAAATAGCGACAACAATAAAGACGACAGGAATCAAAACCTTAGAATATATTTTCATAGTGTCAGTTTATGAAAGAAGCGCTGAAATGCCAAAGCCAGTGGGCAGAATCCGGTCTTCACTACATTGGGAAGGAAAATATTACGTTACACATGGATTATAAAGCTGGGCCATCCATGGCGCACAATTTCTCATCGGTCACTTTGGTTATCGAATAAATGTGTTTTTTTAACAAAGCACTAACGAAAGGTCGTAATACCTTAGATTGGTTTTCAAGCCTTAGTTCCGTGTTGCTGTCTAGAAATTAAACGAAAAATGAGAAAATTGAATGCTAGCGCAGAATTTCCAGAATCATTAAATGAGAGAGACAAAAACCAAAGGTGCCAGTGACAGGCGTGGTGGTCCCAAAGCCTGTTGAGCAGTCCAGGGGCTTGTTAAACTCTTTGGGCTTCTCAAACAGAATCTCCCCCTGAGAGTCGCTGTAACGCGGCTTCTCGGTCGTAAAAACGCAAGGCAATCCCATACGACCCTTGCGTGGGTAGCCCCCGCGCTGGCGCAGTTTTTTACGAACAGCCGAGAGCATGGGATCCTCTTGCGATTTGGCCAGATCATCTGTCTTAATCTGAGACGGGTCCAGGCGCCCGCCAGCCGTTCCAGAAATAACAATGGGAATACGCCTTTCTTTACAAGCCAATATCAGCTCAAACTTTGTTAACCCGTGATCGATCGCATCGACCACTCCACTGTAGGACTGTTTAAAAATTTCGGCCTCAGTGTCTCTTTCATAGGGGGCGTCGATAACGTTCACTTGCAGTTGCGGATTGATTCCCATGAGCCGCTCTTTCATGGCTAAAGTTTTTGGTCGCCCCACCTGATCTTGCAAAGCATGCAGCTGGCGGTTGGTGTTACTAACACAAATGTCGTCAAAATCGACGAGGGTCATGTGACCGATTCCGGTGCGGGCCAAAGCCTCGGCCGCCCAAGAGCCGACCCCACCCAGTCCGATCACGGCAATATGGGCTTGCTGAATTTTAACAAAAGCTTTTTTGCCGTAGAGTCTTTGAATGCCACCAAAACGTAAATCCATCTCACTCAAATCCGTAACCTCGTTCTGAGTAATGACCAATAACATACTCCCCCTGCGACCGGGCAATAGAATACATGTGATAATCAATTCTTTCCGCCTCAGTACCGGGACGCAGACCGGCGAAAATCTCGCGCATCTGTCCAACGAAAAGAGCATCATGAAATGATAGCGCACCACCGGATCCAGGCGATCGAGACGGATGAGTATGAAACATATGAACCGCGGCCACTGCTTTTGCGGGTAAAGACGACAAGAAACTCTCTAACTTGTAAGGAACATCAAAGATCGAGTGAACAAAATAATCGGTAAAAGGTTCGGACACTGCTCGCGAGCCATCGCGAAACTCGACAACGGTTTGACCCACTTCTACACCCGACTCGCGTACTTCGCGCAGCTCCCCTTCTAACATTTCTCGATAGACCACAGGGTCTTTCCGATAAAACTCCTGCACGTGCTCAAGAGACACTCCTTGTCGAGAGGCCAAAGAATCAAAGGCTTCTAAGAGTAAATTCTCGGCCCCCTTTTCAATCCAGGCGTCGCGGTAACTCATCTCATGCAGATTACGAATCAGAGCGCGATGATCGGGCCGAAAACTCGCCAAGTTGTGTACGATCACTGGACCAATATAAAGACTCTGACCAGCCGACCCCTCTTCAATAAGTTCGATGGAGCGCTCAAAAAGGCGAACCACCTGCTCATGAGAGAGTGCCTCGATATCTTTTTCGACATGTTCGGTACGCAGGGGCTGCGTGATGATTTCACCCGCCCACTGATGAGGATAGATTTCCTGGCATCGCACTTGCGAATAAGCCCAAGATCCTTGGCACAAAAGCGCAAGAACAACGGCGAATTTGGCCTGAACTAAAACTTGAACCCAATGCTGCATACCTCTGAAAATACTGACTTTATTGAAAAAAGAACAGTTTTTCATAAAACACCTGTAATGGTTTCATAAAGTGTTTACAGAGTGATCAGTAAATTGACCAGAGTTTGAACGCTGCTCGGTTTTCAGGTTGGCTTTTAAAATTCAGGGAGCAGGACAGCCTTCAATAATCTGAAGCGAGCAAAACTTCTATGTCGTTCACTTCTCGACTGACGGCCCTTTGTAGGCTTCATTTAGAAGGACCGACAACATCACCAAGAAGCGAGCCCACTTAGAAAACAAGAGTCTAGTGTTGATTTTTTTTAACTGAACCCATTCAAAATAAAAAGTGCTTATCACACGGGCCTTGAATGGGATGAGTTTTAGACATTAGATTGCAAACGGATGCGGCCTGTTAATCGATCCAGCTTTTCGCCATGGTGTTCATCTCGGATTGCATCTCTTCCATGGACTTTTTAAGGCGTGGTTTAACTTTTTCCTCGTAGGCTTTCTCCCACTCTTTCTTTTCTTTGGCAAAACGGTCTTCCATTTCCATCTTAGCCAAATGGGCTTGAACTTTGGCGTGATCAACTTTCTCGCCAGCGCTGAGCTTTTCGACGTAGTCAGAAAACTCGTCTTTGAATTCTTCCCATTCTTGTTTGGCTTCCATCATCGCCAAATGGGCCTGTAAGCCCGCTTCATCTTTATTTTGCTTCAGCTTACTTTGAATTCGAAAGAAAACACCTTCCATGTCTTGCCAAGTCTGTTGAGCCTCAAGCTTTAGCAAGCTGGCTTTGACTTGGGTTTGTTCAATTAAATGTTGTAAAGTTCCAGTGATATTATCTAATTTTTCGCGGGTTTCTTTTTCTTCCATGCATCCTCCAATAAGGCTTAGAGCATTAGGTAAACAAGAATCCTAGAAATTGACAAGGGCCTATGAGTATTGACCTCTATTTCGAAAGATTTTCAAGATTGAGACGAACCTGAGCTTTTAAATCGTCGACTGAGGTTTGCCGCAACGAGGCCACCTCTTCGTAGACTTTGTTCAGATTTTCGATGGGATCTTCCTCGTCGAGGGGATGCCCGGGCGTGTCGCTTTCAATGAGCAAAGCCTCTTTCGGCAGTTCGGCCACCGCCTGTCGGCCTTTTTTGAAATTTTCATTCAAAATATTGGGCCCAAAGGATAGTAATATGCCTTCAGCAAAATACTTCTCAGCCACTTCAATGGACCCTGAAAAGCTGTGCACAAAACCTTTCACTGAAAAGTTATTAAGAACTTCAAGAGCTTTGCCGTGGGCTTTGACCACATGAAAGACAAAAGGTTGTCCTGTCGAGAGATCCAATTGCTGCTCAAAAACATTGATTTGCAATTCTTTTTTTAAGTGGGCGTCATCGCCAAAAAAATCCAAACCCACTTCTCCTAAAAAATCAGCCTGAGCCGACCAAATTTTTAAAGCCTCTAGATCGCGACTGATTTCAAACTCATCACTTTTCACATACCAAGGATGAAGTCCGTAGCAGCTACGAATTTGCTTGGGGAACTGCTTTTTTAAATACACTTGCGCTTCCCACTCGGAAGGTTGATAGCCACCCAAAATCCAAAAGTGATTCGGGTTGGACTGCACAGTTTGATCGGCCTCATGCATCGATAAAAAGGAAAGATGGCAGTGGCAGTCGACAATGTCGCTTGAAGAGATGGGCATTTTTGAATCAGTCATGGCCTATGATACCTGATTCATCAAGGCACGAAAACCTTTAAATAATATTGTGGACCCTTACCAACCGTTTTCTCTAAAGTGCTATGCTAGAAAAAAAAATGCGACAGAATTCTACGAAATAGCAACCGCCCTTGAGCGAAAACAATCTCTGCCTTGCCTACTTTTTGAAATTGCAACTCGATACCGCCAAACTGGCACGTTGAATCCGATCAGCCAAAGTGGTTGTCAGATAGAGATCTGGATTATAACTCGATTCTCTTTTCTGAAGAAGAATCTTACCAACAAACTCTCATTACGGTGATATCAACAAAAACTCAGCGTCCGTGTTCTGCAGCTCGACACTACTTTTAAAACCCAAGCCGTATAATTTTTTCATAACCGAGTTTGCGCGAATTTACACAAATCCTTCTCAATTGAATGAACCAACCTAAGCTAAAAAGTCTTATCACTTCCTCTTTATCGAGAATCTTAAATTCTCTTAAATTTCGAATTTGTCTACAAGGAGACCTTACTATGAAAAAATTAATTTTCACGGCTGCATTTCTATTGCTTGCCTCTTGCGGAGATGACACGAACAGTCCTGCCGCCACAATATCCAATGATGGATCAAAACCTTCTAATAATATGTCAGAAGACCTCTCTCAAAAGGGACCTTCTGAAGTTCAACAACTCACAAGCGTTGCTGCTGGCTCAGGAAAAGCCTGCCTAACTCTGGACATTCAAGCCTTAAACTGTAGCTCAACTTTGACAGGACTTGATGACCAGTCCCTCCCGCAGGCCACCTACACAGTACCCGTCGAGCTTGTCTCATCAGAAGGTCAATCCTACTATCAGCTTTCAGATCCAAATCAAGCCCCCTTGGACTTGTCTGAGCTTGAGGACCGACTGGAAGCTCAACCCAATGACTATGCGGACTATGAAATTTATAAAAAGATCAAAAACAATCCCGAAGATTTTTACTATTTTTTGAGTCAGATTTCGGGTGAAAACACGATCGATGCCTCCGGAGCTGTTCACCAGGTCGAAGTCAAAATCAACGATGAAATCATTCCTGTGGCCTACTCCACAAACTGTATGGATGATCAAACGGAATTTCACACCGTTGTGGGACGATATGGATTAAAGATAGCCTACAAGTTGTATGACACCAATCCCGACCGTTACCAATTGCAAGTTTCTGGACTCAAAAAGGTCAGTGATAAAATCATCAAACACACAGCGTACTGCACCGTCGCTCCGATGAATCAAGCCGCGGAGATTGTCGAAGATGATATCGATAACCTCGCCGATGAGGCTGAGCAAGTGGCCAATGATGCCGAAGAAAAATCTGAAGAGGTTGCTGATGAAATCAACGCCGAAGTGGCTGAGGTGGCCGACCAAGTGAGTGATGAAGCCGCGGAAGTCAAAGATGACGCCGAAGAAACAGTTGAGGAGATTGGAGCTGAGGTTGCTGAGGAAGCTGATGAAGTGGCAGCGGAAATTGGAGAAGCAGCTGAAGACGCCGAAGATACAGTTGAGGAGATTGGAGCAGAGGTTGTCGAAGGGGCAGAGAATATTGAGCAAAACATTGATGAGGCCACTCAAGAAACCCAAACGGAGGCCCAAGAAGCCGTTTCAGCAATTGAACACGCAGCCAAAGAAACAGGTGAAGCCATTGAACAGGGTCTTATAGATGCCGGACAAGCCATTGAAGCCGGTGCTGAAAAAGTGAACGAGGCGGGCCAGGAGCTTGCTGAAGATATCGAAAGAGGTGCTGAGGTCGCTGCCGAAAAGGCAGAAGACGCAGCCGATGCCACCACCGAAGCTCTCGCCGATGGTTTGGCTGTAACTGACGAGTTTCTCAATGAGGGCGCAGCTGTGATTGCAGGAACTTCAGAAGCGATTGCCGAAAAGGTTGAAGACACCGTTGAAGCAGCCATCGACTCTGTTGATGAAAATGTTGAAGAAGCACGCCAAGAAAACGATAGACGTGATGACAACGCTGTTGTCAGATGGTTGCGAAACCTTTTTAATTAATATCTAATCCTCATTTAAGAACAAGAGCCGACCCTCATTAGGATCGGCTTTTTTTTTTGATAACCAGAAACTGAAGGTCTTTTATGCTGTACAAGGGACGACCGTCTTTTTTGCTCCATCATCATTCTCTCATCGGTTCACCCGTTCATAGATCAAAGAGACGTACTGACCTCGCTTTGTTTTTTGAAACTTACACTTGCTATCGATCATCAAACAATACTTTGCAATGGAACTTCCCGACCACGCCTCAGTCGGCTAATCGACTTTCAACGCAGGACTATTTCAGACAGCACCATGACTTAAGGTAAAACTTTTTTGAAATCATCCGATTGTTTGATCGAAAGTTTAACTGTAGAAATAAGTTTCTCCATGTCGTCTTTGATAGAATTAATTTCTGTCTTAAAAACGTCTAAACTCTTGGCGTTAAGATTGTGTTTTAAGTACGTGACATGGTCTTTAAATTGCTTTGTCACGGTATTCAGTCTGTCTTGTGTGTTTTTTAAACTGGCGGACATACGTTTGAAGTTGTCTTTTGCAATTCGTAGTTTTTTCAAACTGTCTTCTTTATAACGCCTGTTGCTCAACCCCTGAGCCTCTCTTTTCCATTCTTTAAACAGATCGTTGGCGATGGTATGGATCGAATCGCTACGCTCTTCCAATTGCTCTTTTTTTGCCACAACATTTTCGTAATCGCTTTTGAGTTGATCGTAGAGTCGCTCGATTTCTCCCCCGTCGAAGTCATACTCAGACCGAATACGACTTAAAATATCTTCAAACTCATTTTCCATCGCTCGTTGTTCGTCGCCTGCTTTCTCAACATTACTTTCTAGTAAATCTCGTTTTTCTCTCCCCAAAGTTTCCCAAATCTTGTAATAGGCGGTTTGACAAGAGCTTAAAAGATAACTTGCAATCAGGAAGACAATAACATTTTTCATTTCGGGCCTCCGTTAGTCAGTCTGGTTGAGAGCACCATAGCTGAATTTTCAATGGGATTATACCAAAAAGTGTACAAGTAACCAGCCGGTCACACGTTTCGGTCATTGAGTTCTGTTGTAAATTCCCTCTAGTCTTTCACTTCTTTTTTAGGAGGCTCCCAGTCATCTCCAGCTTCAATCATTTCTTTGTTTTCTTTGAGATCCTCTTGATCGGCGTGCTCAGTGGGTCTGTCGATGGGTGATTGCAGGAGACCAATCTCGAGAAACATTGGGAAATGATCCGACCCAACATCTCCTAACCTTTGAATCTCAACTAATCCAATCTGTTTGCTGAAAAAGGTATGATCTAAAGGAAACCTGAAAAGGGGGTAATTGACTGGGAATGTGCTAAAAAGACCTCGCCCCACACGAGGGTCAAGAGCCCCACTGACTCTTTTAAAAAGACGGGTTGTATGGGACCAGGCCACATCGTTGAAATCACCAATAACAATGATCGGACGGTCTTTATTATCACGCATGTGCTTTGCGACTATGGATAGCTCCCCATCTCTCTGCGTGGAATGTCCTTCGGCAGGCCTAGGGGGTCGAGGATGCAGGCCAATCAGTTCCATCGAGCGTGAATCCCCAAGATCGAGGGTAACGAAAAGAGACGGTACTTTTTCATCGACTAAATTTTTCACCTGGTGATTGATTATGGGTAATTTAGAAAAAAATAGTATTCCGTAGGTGTTATCTTGAGGAACTTCGACAGTATAAGGATACTGTTGCTTTAAACTTTTTAAATTTCGCTGCCAGATCTCATCGGTTTCAAGAAGCATGACAACGGAGGGAGAAACCTCAGTCAACATATCCAAAACTCTGGAATGCGCCCGATTCTTCTGTTTGACGTTGAGAGAAACAATTTTAACCGAAATTGAATCAAGCTCACTGCCCCGGATTTTACTCACCTCTGTCCCTACAAGCCGGGTGTAAGTTATGATTCTGTAAAAATCGACCGCTAAAGAAATCGCCAGTAGCACTAAAACAATCCAATCCCATTGGTATTTCAATCCGATGACGAGCCTGAGGCAAACAAAAATAACTGTGAGGACTGCAATCTGCAGACGTGGAAAGTCAAAAATTCGAATCCACCAAAAATCAACCTCCCACAGAGCCAGCAGGCTAATAAAACAAAAAACAGCTAAAAATATATTGATAATTTGAGAGACCATTTGACCCTTCGACACCTTCCTACACGGAACTGTAACATAGTAAATACAGGCGACAGGTGCATTAGATCAAATGAAAAAGCTTACGATTTCCTCTTTCTCAAGTCCTAGGAGAAATCCTAATAATCAGACAATCGTAATGTCAGCCACTCGGCTTCAGAAACAGCGAATGGAACGAATAGAGCGATAAAATGGGGATTCTTGTATTTTTTAACAGATTCCAATATGCATAAAAATGGGAACGGCTCCCCTTTCGAAATTTCTTTGATATCAAGACGCTTTTGAAGATTTTGCAGTCAATCCGTAAGTTTCCGCGGTAGGAACTCGATTTTTAAAACCTTGGATCAGAAACTACCTGGCTTCGAACGAATTTCAAAAAAATCCACAACAGTTTTTCAACTCGAATCATTAAGGGGCGAAAACCTTTAGATAATCTTGTGAGTCCTTGCGTACTTTTAATTCAATGGTTTGATCCTTAAGAAATCGAGCCACCACCGAGTCATAGGGCGCGGCGACGCTGACTTTTGTGGCAATGTCGATGGTGGTGATTTCGCCCTCGTAGGCCTCCGGGTTCTGTAAGACCTGATTGACATCGAAGTTGCCTTCAGAGTTTTCACGATTGTCGACCGTCAGATAATGTAGAGACTCAACACCGTTTTCGTAAATTATTATTTTCTCACAACTGGTAGACTCACTGCCAGCGGCGCATGCCGTCGGCGCCGCAGCCAACAGCACGAAGTATCCGGTTTTCTCATCAAGTTCCTCGGCCGTGTAGGTAACCGGCGTTTCGTTACTTGCCCATAATGTCGTTATTAAAATTAAAATAAAATTCATTATAACTCCAATTACTGAGGCCTAAAGTTGATACCAATACCCACAAATCGTTGGGTGTTACTAGCATTTACATCGTAATCAACATTGTTGTTATCCGTGGTAAATAAATTGTAAGCGGCATTTTGCGAAACCTGCGGATCTGGATCCTGCTGAGTGCCAGTTGTACTATCAACACCGCCAGCGAAGGTGATAGTGGCATAGTTACCGTGCGCTATATTTAGAATACTAATTCCACCATTGATCTCATCTAGATTGTTCAGACGTAGGAAATTATCGTTGTCATCATTGGCGGTTACACTATCAAATACCGGTGAACCTTGATCGACACCCTCAAGCAAGATTGAATACTTAAGAATATAGCGAGTGGCTCCGTTGTTGTAGGTTTCCACAAAGGTGGTTCCCGAAGCCGCGGCCAAACAAGCATCGTTACAGACCCAGACCTCAACACGGGTTCTAAAACCGCCACCATTTCCGGCCTGAACTTGTTCAAGCTGAGTCAAGGCTTGCCCACCGTAAGTCACACTTGTCACATCAGAGGTGGTACTTCCCACGTCCATCGCATGCAGGTAAACGAGCATTCGTCCAGTACCAACAGTTCCTCCACCGGGGTGAACATCTCCGGACTGCCAGCCACCGCCAATGACTCGAATGGGAACAATCCATGGGGCGCTGGTCACAGCGTTGGAAGTTCGACCCGAAGCATCTTTTCCGCGAATGGAAACAAAGTAACTGCTACCGATACCTAAAGAGAGGCCGGTCTCTTGATAAGATCCGACATTCCCGATGTCTTTCCAGTTTATGACATTTCCTTGCTCACCCACCTCCAACGAACCGTTGTTGTTGGAATCAAGAGACAGTCTGAACTCATACTGATCAAACAAGCAATTGTCAGTACTGGTGCCGGTTATGGTGATGGTCGGACTCTGAACCGCACTCTGATCAGAACCAATAATAAAGGTTGGATCGGTTGGGTTGGTGGCATCGGCCTGAAAGCTCGGAGCTGTCACAGTCAATGACTCATTGGTCGCATCATCGTAAAAACGAATACTTGGATAGTAATTCTGACATTCGTTTAAAGTCAGTCCGGATGTGTATTCATGGCTCGTGACTCCAGCTCCAAGAACGGTCCAGCCCGCCTCTTCGTTACCGCCACCGATGTTATCAGAAATGGCTACTTCAACGCGATTCACTCCACTGCTTGGAGCCGGGTCCGAGGCCGCCGTCCAACTGAACTGTGGAGAGATCTCTATGTCATCAACCCAAGTACTATTCGTTGCCAAACCACTTGGAGCGTTCGGACGTTGTGTATCAAGGAAGTAGTCTAAGCCGGTGGCTGTACAGGCACTGGCATTACCAGCGTTATCAGTGGCTATTACATAGTATATTTTGTTTCCATCATCAGCACCCGAGGTGAGGTAGCTGACATCGGTGACAGTCGTAGAACCACCCGCCAGAACTCCAGCGGAGCCAACACTACTTGTACATGTGGCTTCGTCGTAAAATTGAATAGAAGTTCCATTTTCACCGACAGGAGCTCCTGAAACTGTAAACTGTGGCGTATTATCATTAGACTCGGTTCCATCCAACGGACTGGCGATTGCAAAAGTGTAGGTTCCTGGAGCCGGCAACAGGGTATCAACAGTGTAAGCGACGCTGTTACCCGAACAGCCTGAGAGGTTTCCGTAATCATCTTCAAGACGAACATGGAACTCGTAGGTACTATCCGCTAAGATTGAAGACGTTAAGTCAATCGTGGTTCCAGGTGAAGTCCCCGATGCGACTTGAGAACTACAGGCTCCGTCGCTATAAAGTCTGACGCCTATATTATTAATGACGGACGAAATACGAATGGTCGGTGTGCTATCGTTTGATGGCGATAAGGCTGGAACCAACAAGCTCAGCCCGGCACCCTCAGTATGAGCAATCGCGGTCATACTACGGTTGGCTGTCTGACCACCCACTCCGTTTTGATAAGTGACTTGAACGGTATCGTTGTCAACAGACGAACCTGCTGCTGTATACTCAACAACAATCGTACAACTTCCACCGGCAGAGAGTGTGGCCGTACAAGTTCCACCACCAGGGAAAGAACCACCGGCAAAATCATAAGGCACAGCAAGACCAGCTCCACCAAGAGAGGTCGCGTCCACGCCCCCGGAGTTTGACACGGTAAAGGTTTTGGTTTCAGTGTTGCCATTCAGCACAATGCCCCAGTCATAAGTGGGCCCATCTGAAATCGTTAAGATCGCTGGAGTGGCACCGGTTCCTTCAACATCGCGAGTCGCGGTTTGAGTTACAAGTCCGTCGTTGTAATCAATTTCAATACTGTCAGACACGGTTCCATTAGCCAGTGGCGAATAGACCACCACCACAGTACAACTGTCGGCTCCCAGAATCGAACCACCGCAGGTTCCGCCAACTCCAGGATAGGTTCCACCTTTCCAATTGAATGGAGAAGCCAGTCCGCCACCATCGCCAACCAGCGTGGCTGTGAACTCACCCGTGTTGGTCACTGTAAAGGTTTGTTCACTGGTCGATCCAGTCGCTTGAGTTCCGTAATCATAAGGATCGGTTTCACTGATCGTCAGCACTGAAGGTGTGGCACCAATTCCATCAATATCACGCACCGTGGTTTGCGCACCCAAGCCATCATTATAGGAGATAACGATGGTGTCAGAGTGTAGACCCGAAGAAGCCGGCGAGAAACGCACGGAGATATTACAAGTGGCTCCAGCTCCCAAGGTTCCACCACAGTTACCACCGGTTCCAGGATAAGCACCACCAGTGAAAGCAAACGGAGCCGCAAGACCGCCACCATCACCAATTCCAGTG
>CAXRIX010000092.1:0-43753 GCA_964230555.1 Bdellovibrionales bacterium | reverse complement strand
ACCGCCACCTTAGCCGCCTTCATTGGTGCCGGCGGTCTTGGCGAGCCGATTGTCACTGGCCTGGCGCTAAACAACACTTCGTTGGTTTTACAGGGTGCCATCCCTGCCGCTGCACTCGCTATCTTAATGGATGGATTGTTTGCTTTGATAAACAAATTTTTCGTCAAAAATGTTTGATTTAAAAAGGAAGAAAAAAGTTTAATACCGCACCCCAGTGCCTGCGAACAGTTACCGAGGTACGGTATTAATTGGATCAACGATAAGCCGGGTTCTGTCGAGAGCTATCATTCATCTGAGAAGACTGTTACCAGCCTTCTTTAGCGATCAACCCGAAAGCTTTGTGCGGCCACACTCAAGTGCTTTCCTATTTGATCTTGCTTCACGCAGAGTTTAGCTGTTTTCACTCCAGCAGCTCCCCTTAAGTTTCCCGTTCCCATCTTAAAGATCAATGCCCTGGACATTCTTTCTGTTCCACTGGTCCTCACCTTACGGTGGAGGGGCGTTACCCCTTGCGCGGCCTGCGAAGCCCGGACTTTCCTCACCCGAAGGTGCGATAGCCTGTCGATCCAAACCGTGGTTTTACCAAATCTTGGGGGTTAAAAACAGAGAAAAGCGGAAAGCCCCAACTCTATGGAATTTTTACCCTTTTTGGAATGGACAGAAATTTGACAGGTCTTTCGTTGGTTCGAACTGAGACACTTTTATTAGGCCCACCTGCAAGGTCTTGAGCCTGTGAACTTCGTCCCACCCCCCAACAGTCACGATCTGATGCTGAACAGGCGTCAAATTCTCGACTGGCGCTAAAGTCTAGAGCGAAATTACCGATAGATATTATGAGCTTAAGGATTGAACGTATATGAAACAAAAAAGACCAAAACTAGCATTCAAAGTGTTAGCCATCAGCGTGATTGGCCTTATTAGCTATTCTTTGATGGTCTAATCACATAAAGGCGGCATCCAGCGCCTGATTAGCAAGAGCGTCGGCTTCCTTGTTGAACTCGCGTCTGACGTGGTGGAACCCAACACCCTTAAACGACTTTGTTAAAGTTTTCGCCTTCTCGAACAGAGGCTTAATCTGGGGTGCTTTAACTTTATACTCACCCAACATCTGCTTTACCAACAATTGACTGTCACAGTAGAAATCAATTTTTTCTACAGGGTGATCTTTGCAAATCTCCATGGCGCGAATCACGGCCATGTATTCCGCATAATTATTAGTTTGCTCGCCCAACGGTTCTTTATGGTCTCCAAGAACTTCGTCTTTTGTATTATAAAAAACAATTCCAATGGCCGCTGGTCCCGGGTTGCCACGGCTGGCGCCATCGGTAAATACTTTCAAGTGTCCTTTTAAAGAGATCTCTTCCATGCTTCGAAAGTACCATTGACCCGCCTCGAAATCCAATCAAAGATTGTACCTTACGTCATTAAAAGGAGAGTCCTGTGGAAAAATTGGATGTGTACACCGAGAAAGCCATAAAAATGATCATGGAATACGGACCGCAACTTGTCCTAGCCATCATCGTCTTGTTGATTGGTCTGTCGATAATAAAAAGTTTCACTAACATTCTGAAAAAGACTTTGGATTCGCGTAAGGTCGACCCCACCCTCACTCCATTTTTAATTAATTTGTTCAGCTGGGGACTGAAAATACTTTTGTTGGTTTCAGTCGCATCAATGGTAGGTATTGCCACCGCTTCTTTTGTTGCTGTTCTCGGGGCCGCAGGTTTGGCTATTGGATTGGCTCTGCAAGGAAGTCTTGGAAACTTTGCTGGTGGTGTTTTGATTCTGGTTTTTCGGCCCTTTGTTAAAGGAGATTTTATTGAAGCCAATGGAATTGAGGGTATTGTTGATTCCATCGATATCTTTGCAACTATTGTAAAAACAGTGGACAACAAGAAAGTCGTTCTTCCCAATGGCCCACTGGCTGGTGGCACCATAAAAAATTACACGGGTCATGATTATCGGCGTGTCGATCTTGCCATCGGCATCAGCTACAACGACGATATTCGCAGTGCCTGTAAAGTTTTAAGAGAGATGTGCTCAAGCCATGACTTGGTTGTCAATGAGCCCGAACCGCCAACTGCTTATGTTTGGGAGTACGGAGATAGCTCGATTAATCTCACCGTCAGAGCTTGGACGAAAACTGAAAACTACTGGCCAGTATTCTGGGCTCTTAACGAACAGATTAAATACACTTTGGATGAGAACAATTTCTCTATCCCTTTTCCTCAGCGCGATGTTCACATGATTAAGGAGTCATAGGAGTTTTCGATGCTCAACGACCAAACTCAGAGTATACTTTGTTGGATTCTTAAGCCCTACGGCTACCTGAAGCCATGAGACAACCTAACCATAAACTTTTACATAGAAACGCCATCCCAGCCTTTGGCTGGGTCTTCATGAGTGTATGGATGCTATTCCTTATAGGCATGACTATTGTCTATTTTCGCGGTGATGATGAATTCTTAGAACTAACAATTCCACTCACCGTTTTTTGGATATTTGGACCGTTTCTATTTTATTTGTTGGGGAAGAAGCCGGTCACCTCAATCTATCTGACTAGAAACTTATCTCAGATTCATATTGTTGAAAGATCTCTGTTCAAAAGCACAACCTACAAAATCGCTGCCAGTGAAATCAAAGCCCTCGATATTACCGAAGGGAAAGACAGTGAAGGCGCACCTTATTTCACTTGCAAGATCAATGTATCAAAGAACTCTAAAAAGAAACTCTTAACTTTGATCGAAGGCCACTCGAAAGAAACGGTCTTAGCCACTCTAACTCAAATTAAAAACCAATTGGGCGAGAACTAAAAATGATCCGAGCCATCGATTATTATCGTCAGGCCACTGCAAGTTTATACAATTGATCCTCGAACCTCTTTCGATCTCGAAACAAAAAAAGTTGTCGTGAAATCCATTTTTTAAACCGAAAGCAAAAGAGACAAAGGGATTCATTTGAATCTTGTCATAAAAAAGAAAAAAATAAATCAAACAAAAAAGCCAGCAACATGGCTGGCTCTTGAAACAAAGAATTACATTCGTTGGCTAGAAGTTATCATCCGAATTACCAGGCCCTTGGCCACCATCATCGGAATCTCCAGGCCCCTGGTCACCGTCATCGGAATCTCCAGGCCCCTGGCCACCATCATCCGAATCACCAGGCCCTTGTCCGCCATCATCGGAATCCCCTGGATTGTCGCCGCCGTTATCAGAATCACCTGGGGCAGGAGCGTTGTGGTTGTCGTTATCACCACCTTCAGTTCCAGTCATACATGAATAGACTTTATGGCCACACACATAATTGGTTTTTACAGCTGGATACATCTGCAAACGACGAGTGCTAACATAATGAGACAGGCGAGCCTCCCAGCAAAAATACTTCAGGCTATCTTTGGCATAAATTGTATACCATTGACGCGGATCCGGGTTAGGAACAGCGTCACCATTTTTATCAACAATCAATTGACCTTTATGTGTTACTTTCCATGACCAAATCTGAGGTTTACTCGGGTCTCTATTTAAGATGACAGATTCAATAAGCTTCTTTTTCGCTGGGCTCTTACAACTCAGCATACTTAGATCTTTACCTAAATCATCAAAAAATCCAGCTTGGGCATTAAAGCCGAAAAATATAAATACTAAAACAATGATTTTGTGCATACGTATAACCTTTCGATGAGATGTTCTTGCCCAACATACTCTTTGGTAAATACAGAAATAAGAAAATCAAAAACCAGTAGAAAGATTTCGAAAAAGGCCATTAACCCGCAGATAGTTTCTTCACTTGCTAAGGTGACGAATGAGTATTTTTCACTGCTACCAACCTGTAATTGGGTAGAAATTTCAAACTCACTCTTCGCTTGGTGAAGTAAAAAACCAGCGCCCAACAAGAAATTACCAATTATCTAATTCGGTGTCCTTTTTCTATCAAGACCTCCGAATATAGGCTCTATTTAAATCGACACGGCCTTCACTTCGTTAGGGTGTTGCACTTTTAGGTTGCCCTTGCGGATGACCCGAAAACAGCCGCCCCGTCCATCGACGCATCGACTCAAGAAAGTAGAATGTCTGAGGCGTAAGGAAGAAAGTAAAAAAGATAGAGGCCAGGACACCACCAACAATAACCGCTCCCATAGAAACCTTGGGAGCATCTGGGGACCAGAGTTGTGGCAAAAGGCCAAAAATAATAGCCACCGACGTCATCAATACAGCTTTAAACTTAGACTCGATCCCTATCCACATAGCCTGCTTAATGGGCATCTCGGGGTTGTCTTTCAATTCACTTAAAGTTTCATCTAAAATTAAAATGGCGTTGTTTACAGCCAACCCAACCAACATAACGATTCCTAACATCGAAGCAATATTGATTGAAGACTCCATGAAAAACAAAAATAGAAATACACCTGAAAAGGAAGTGACAATAGAAGTTGCTATCGTAAAAGGATGCAATAGTGAGTTCATAATGGCCGCCAAGATCATATAGGTAAGAATAATTGCCAAACCAAAGGCTTTTAAAATTTCAAACCCTGCTTCCGATTGACTCTCTGAGTTTCCAACAAATTGATATCCAACATCCTTAGGTAAGTCCAATTTCTCAAACTTGGAAGTTAGCTCTCCTTGAACAACTCCGGCTGTCGATTTCGATAGATAGCCATTCAATTGAATAACTCTCTGTCTGTCTCTTCGATAAATTGTTGGGATGGAAGACTGATTGACGAATTTTCCCAACTCCGTAATTGGAATTAACCCGGTATTAGAAATCACAAACAAATCATTACGAAAGTCATTGGAAGAGACAAACTCATCGGCGAGCTTAATCATGATATCGTATTCCTCACCGTTTTCTCGATAAACATTGTTGTCATCGCCATAGATTGAAGAACGTAGCATGGCCCCGACCTGAGAACTTTGCAAACCGTACTTTTCTAACTTTTTACTACTGGGAACAAAATTAAGTTCTCTCTTAGGATCTTTGTAAGACGACACTAAAGACCGAAAATAACCCGAGTCTCGCATTTTCGACATAAGGAGCCTAGAAGCTGTAATCATTTCTTGATAATCCGACCCGGTCACATTGATCGATATGTCAGCGTTACCGTTACCTCCGCCATCACCACGAATAACTTCAATTTCGGCTCCGGCGACCTTTGCCAACTCAGGCGTGACTTCGTTGATAATATCAACATCGGACTTGGTTCTCTCTGCTGAGGGAACCAAATTTAAAATAACAGATGCATTTTCTTCACCATTTTGGCCTAAACGAGTGTAGATTGAGGAGACCTCCGGATAGTTTTTAAAGAGCTCTTCGACTTCCATTGCAATCTCTTGGCTATGCTCAACCTTCGTTCCCAGGGGCATTGTGAGAGCCACCTCAAGACGATCTTTGTCCGAAACTGGAATAAACTCATTGCCGATGTAGCCGGTCACCGAAAACGAGCCGATGAACAACACCACCATCAACGCCGTAGAAATAACGGAATGTTTAAAAATAAGTTCAAAGTATCCCTTGTAAACTTTTAATAGAAATTCAACAAGACGATCGGCCTGAGTGACAATCCATGACTTCTTTCCCCCAGTCGGCTTCAAAAGAAGTGCGCAAAGCATGGGGGTCAAAGTAAAAGAGGCGATTAAAGAAAAAATAGTGGCATAGACAACCGTCAGCCCAAACTGCAACATAAATTGTCCAATGATCCCACCCATGAACGCAATCGGAGTAAAAACCACCAAATTGGTTCCTCCGGCGGCAAAAACCGGTACAATCATATCTTGAGTCCCACCAATGGCTGCATCCACCGGAGATTGTCCATTCTCTAACTTCTCTAAAACACTTTCGATAATAACAATGGCGTTGGCAATCAACGTTCCCAAAGACGTGGCAACAGCCAGCAAGGTTATAAAGTTAATAGTAAAGCCACTGGTGTCCATCAGAAACAAAGATGACACGATAGATGTCGGGATTACCACGGCTGAAATAACTGTCACTCGCCAATTTCCAGTAAAGAAAAGGAGCACAAGGACGGTGAGCACAATTCCCAATCCAATACCTTGATAGGTATTTCGAGTTTCCCTCTGAATTGTCAAAGAGGTATCGACGGCAATCTGAAGACTCATACCCTCTGGCAAGGATTTTTTCAGGTCCGGCAAAAGTTTGCGAATTCCATTGGAAACGTTGATCTCGTTGCCGTCCGATATTTTTTGAACCCCTAAGGACACAACCTCTTGGCCATTAAATCGACCGCCAGTTTGCATTTCCGCCTGTCCGTCATAAACGCGAGCAATCTCTTTTAATGGAAAGCTATTGCCGTCCGATGTCGTCAGATTGAATTCCTCAATCTCTTCAACACTCGCGAATTCGCCCTCAAAACGCACCGTTACTGACGAAATTTCTTGATCAATATTTCCCGCCGGGATTGTAATATTTTTTGATCGGATTTGCGAAATAACCTGATCTATCGAAATAAATTTTTCCTTCATTCTATCAGGAAATAGCTCGACGCGAATCTGTCTTTCTCGACCTCCGTAAATTTCTACTTCTCCAACCCCTGAAACCTTAGAGAATTGGTTTGTTAAAGTTTGGTCAGCATACTCATACAACTCAGTAAGAGAATGATTGTCGCTAGTCAAAGCTAAAGAAATGACTGACTTTGCGAAAGGGTCAACTTTTTGTACAATCGGTCGATCAATACCTTCTGGAAGTTCATTGAGAATAGCTTCAACTTTATCTTTTACCTCAATCAGTTTATTGTTGACCTCAGCACTCAGAAAAAACTCGATAAGAATGTAGCCTGAGCTTTCAAAAGATCGACTCTCTATTTTTTTAATCTCTGAAATCTCTACTACTGCGTCTTCCAACTTCTTAATTAACTGAGTTTCAACCTCCAGTGGAGATGCACCCGGATAAACGACGTTGACTGTCACCAAAGGGAAATCAATTCTTGGTGATTGTTCTACATTTAAATTAAAAAACGAAACCAATCCTAATAGTGCGAAAAACAAGACAAACATCACTGTAGTCGCAGGTCTTTTTACAAATGTTTCAATCATCGAACAGCTCCCCTTTTATGTATTTGGCTGCGTGTCGGCTGAATTAACTTTTTTGATCACTCTTAATTTTTGGTACTTCTGGAATTGATTGGCTCCTCGCAAAACAATTTCAGAACCCGCTGTAATTCCACTAACTATTTCCACATTCTTCACCCCTTGACGCCCCGTCATCACAGAGACTTTTGTGGCTTGGCTTTCGTCTTCAGACAATTTCCACAGAAAGTACTCGTCACCGCTCTGATCAAGCGCCGATCGGGGCACAGCCAATACATCTTTATATTCACCGGTAAGAATTCTTGCCGATATCTTTTTTCGAGATATGAAGTCGGCCTGTGGATCAATAACCACCTTGAACAAACCGTTGGAAATATTGCTGGTGCGGCCCACCGACCGGATTTTCCCGAGCAATTCATTGTTTTCACCATCTAGGACAGTCTGCCCTTTATCAAGGTCCCTTTTTTCATATCGGCTCATGAAGGTGCACAAAAGTGAATTTCCACATGACTCAAGGATTGCCACTTTATAGGTTCGTAATGTTAACGGTCGAACCTCAAGGACATGGACCGGGGCTCCTTTTTCAATGAAAAGACTCAATGGACTCTCGACCTTTTGGCTTCTTTTGTTGCGAATGACTTCCTTTTTTAGCTCAATCAAGCCAATGCCAATAAATAGGAGCACAATAAATAGAGTTAATCGGAGAAGATTTTCTTTCATAGTCGATTACCCTTCCTCACTAGTAAGTTTATGAATCGATGCTTTCGCTTCCTGCATCTGAAATTGATGCAATGCTAAACTGAGCATAGTTTGGTAAAGCTGCATCTCTGAACTATTGAGTTCGGTGACCGAAGTCTTCCCAGTTCGAAAACGATTTTGACTCACTCGGAAACTTTCTTTCGCTAGCTTTACTGACGTACGGTCATTTTCAATCGTGTTTTTCAATGATCTATATTCGATTAACTTTTCTTGAAGGGCCTGCTGAATCCGGTCTTTCTCTCTAACCTTCTCAAGCTCAATTTCCTGCACCATGATTTGAGATTTTGCAATTTCTGCTCTGTTTTTTCCACCACTCCAAATATCCCAAGAGAGACTAATTCCAATCACACTTGTGTCAATTTGGGAGTCTGTCAAATAGAGTTCGCGGTTGCTTCGCTCGCTCAAGCTAAAGTTATAAAACAAACCCAGACTGGGATACAACTTCGACTCTGTTGCTTTACTAAGGCTTTCAGCATAGAGCATCTGTTTTTCCAACAAACGAATACTGGGATGATTTTGAAAGGCTTTGTTTTTTAGTTGATTACTGGCTATTACTTTTGGATCGGATTGGGGTTCGTCAGTCACTTCAACAATTGTATCGGCAGGCAACCCCAGAAGCGTTCGAAAGGAGACCTTCGCTTGTTGCAGATTTTTTTGCGCATCCAGTAATTGTGAAGATCGTGAGGCCACATCGGTTCGTAGACGTATATAATCTTGCTGAGGAGGTCGCCCCGAGGCAAAGTAGTCCCGCAATATTGATAAATTTGTTTTCGCGTTTTCTAAAGATTCTTCTGCTATCTTTAGCTGTCTTTTTGCCAAATGAATCGAGTAAAAAGAAAGTTTAACCGCATATTCAACTTCAAGTTGCGTCATAGCTTCATTAAGTTTCGAAATATCCACGGCATGATTTGCGGCATCCAGTGCATTCGATACTCCCCCAAAACTATACAAAACTTGTGAAACCGTTACGCTCACCGTTTTTTCCCAATTTGAGTTCAGAGAAAACCCTCCAAAGGTTGGTTTCTTCAAAAATCGCTGAACATCATAAGAAGCGGCGACTTGAGGCAAGGCACTCCCCAACGCACTTCTATAATCCAATTTTACCTGCTCTTGCTTGTTCTTTTGAATCCGTAAGGCCGGGCTGTATTTTCGAGCCACTTCCAACGACTGATCCAAACCAAAAACCTCCGCATGAGCCGATGCTACATTTAGAATGATAAATAATATTAAGAGTCGGATTTTGCACCTCCCATACCATTAATAAAGATTTCCACAAAGACTTTTGCATAAGCTTCGAAGCCACCACTCTCTTCAGTCACCGATACACCAAAATGCTTTCGAAGATCCTGACCCCTAACCGCATCGACCAGACCACCAAAAAGTATTTGCGTCACAACTTCAGCAGGAAATTCTGGGCGCAGAATTTTCTGATCCTGACTTTCTTTGATAAATCCTAAAAATTGATGGTGAATTTTTAAAAAGGTGGACTGAAATTTTTCGGGAGCCATCTGCAAAAATACATCTATGTTTTTATTCACCATTAAAAAAGAATTGCGATCTTCTTTGTTTAACAACAAAAACTGCTTAACAAACATCGACAGTCTTAACTTGAACTCTTCCATCGTTGATGGTGGTTCTAGAATTGCAACAACCAAAGAAAACTTTTTGTTTGTAAAGTCTTCGACTAGAAACTCAAAAAGCCCCTGTTTCGAACCGAAATAGTAGTTGATAGAAGAAACATTCACATCAGCTTCTGTTGCAATGTCACGAATGGAAGTGGCTTCATACCCTTTCTTTGAAAAGAGCTGTTGGGCGACTCCAATGATTTTATCTTTTGCTGTGTCCGACATAATCTCACCTCAATCGATTGTTTTAATATGTTAAACGATCGTTTGATACAAGAAAACATCTGTTTTATTTGGCGCACCATTTTAGGACGAAATTACGAACCCGTAGGATTAGAAACTAAAAGTTCTGTGATATTAGATGGATACCTAGTGCCAATCTTGACGACTTAAGCCCAGAAGGTGTCATTGGCTTTCCCTACAATACCTATCTCATTGGCTTCCTCTATTCCTAAACTCCACAACCACTTTTAATTAATGCCTTTAATATAGGCAAAGAACGGATCAGTCGCTTATTGAAACACCGACCGTAAGCTTTTGAGAATTTTCAAAACCGATGAAATTTAATGGAGTTATTTAGGTTACAATAATAGTCAGGCGTGTCGACTCTGTCTTATATATCAATGGGGGCTCAAGACGGCCTAAGTTTTTTTGGGGGATTCATGAATAAAACAATGAGCATCGTCGTCATGTTCACCTCACTTTTCACTTTAACACTGCTTTTTCAAAACTGTGGAGACAGCCTACTTTCGGCAGGCCACTCCGACCAAACCCAAGAACAGGAACTCAGTCCCCAATTCGAGCTTATTCAAGTGGATGATATGACGATCGCCCGACCTGTCACCCGTTCTGAAAACACTGGTGATAAGGTCGTTGCAATGCAAGGACACAGCCACTATTACACGACGCTTTGGGATAGCGGTGATTTAATCTACGAGTTTGATTCTTCGGTGTCTCCCGATCAAAGAAATCGCTTCCTCAGGGCCTGCGAGGAAGTCACTGCATTTGCCGGGGTTCGCTGCATTGAACGATCAGGTCAGGAAATTTATATAAAAATAGTCACTGATGAAACCGGTTGTGGCTCCTCCTACTTAGGACAGCCCTATTATACCGAAGACAATTTTCCCAAGGGAAATGGGGAAAACACTTGGGATCAATATGAAGCAAAGCTTAAAATGAGCTCAGCTTGCTGGCAGGTTCCTGGGATTACCGAACACGAACTTCTCCATGCCTTTGGCGTGAATCACGAACACCAACGCTCTGACAGGGATGAATACGTCGACCTTATAGATCCTAACAATCCGAGCAACTCTTATTTTAAGTTTCAACCACCCTGGGAAGGGATATCCGAAATTCAAACCCGACGGTACGATTACGAGTCCGTGATGCATTACAAGTCTTACATGGGTAATAAACGTGTCCTTTGGAAAAAGGGATATGACCTCTCTGACCCAGAGGGCGAGATTCAATATATGAATTACATGTCGCAACTGGATCATCGAACTTTGTACAGAATGTATGAAAACCGAACGACCAATCGAATGAGGCGCCCCAATCTCGAAAGATATGAAGAGTATATTGCAAACCATCCTGTCGACTTCATTCTCAACTGCACTGCTGAGTCGGGGAAGCGTGTGGTCTGTATCGAACTGGAAGAGCCTTTCACTTACGAGGTTCTTTCAAAGTCAAAATGTCAAAAAGGCCAAAGTCTAGGAACCACAGAGAATATTCTGTGGATTGAAGACGGATGCACAGCCAGTGTTCGGGTGACGACCCACTCTCGGTTCACCCCCGTTTTTCAATTTAACGGCTACTACAGTTACACTCCAAGCAAAGAGCTTCAACCTTGTGACGTCAACAGCCCCCACGGGACTTTCAGAAATTATAGCTGTAGCACTATTTTCGGTGATCAAATGAGTGGAAATATCTCCTACACCTGCAATCAAGGCGAATGGGACATAGTCTCTAACCAATGCTACAACAACGAACACGGCAGATGATGGCCACACTATCACCGAAGTTCTTGATTTGCAGGAACTGAACTCGCTTTAGATCCCGCCCAAACTACAATCTTACCTACTCATCTCTGTTTGTAAGGATGCGACTCCGGTATGAGGGGTATTCTCCGAAAGAACAAAAAAGGGTACACCCCTCGGAAATCTATTCTGATATCCGATATCCGATATCATGATATCTGATATCGGAGCGCAATGCTGCCACGGCTGAACTCGCTTCAGCCCCGACCACTTTCCGGACACGGCGCCAGTGAGGCGCGAGGAAGTGAGCGCGGAGGCGTTCTTTTGTGTTACTGGTACCCAGGGATACCGGCGCACCTGTATTCATGGGTACCGGTGTTGTTAATGGTAGGGGCTGAAGGACTCGAACCTTCGATCCTCCGGTTATGAGCCGGATGCTTTAACCAACTAAGCTAAGCCCCCTCATCGAGAGTGAGCCTATAATACTCAGGAGACATAAAAAAAGGCAACTTTCGTTGCCTTGTGTTCTATCGATTAATCGATGAAAGTTTTTAACTTGCCAGACCGGCTGGGGTGGCGCAGCTTCCGCAGAGCCTTAGCTTCGATCTGTCGGATTCGCTCACGAGTCACGTTAAAGTCCTGACCCACCTCTTCAAGGGTGTGGTCGCTCTCTTCTCCGATACCAAAACGCATACGAAGAACCTTTTCTTCACGTGGAGTCAAAGTCGAAAGGACTTTACGGGTTTGCTCTGCCAAGTTGAGGTTGACGATCGCATCACCGGGGTTGATGACCTTTTTGTCTTCAATAAAGTCACCCAGATGCGAATCTTCCTCTTCTCCCACAGGAGTTTCAAGAGAGATCGGCTCTTTGGCGATTTTTAAAACTTTTCGGACCTTATCAACCGGCATGTCCATTTTCACAGCGATCTCTTCAGGTTGTGGCTCACGCCCCAACTCTTGAACAAGATATCGTGATGTACGAACCAATTTGTTAATGGTCTCAATCATGTGAACCGGAATACGGAGTGTACGGGCTTGGTCGGCAATAGCGCGAGTGATCGCCTGACGAATCCACCAGGTGGCATAGGTTGAAAACTTGTAACCACGACGGTACTCAAATTTATCAACGGCTTTCATCAATCCGATGTTACCTTCCTGGATCAAATCCAAGAACTGAAGGCCACGGTTGGTGTATTTCTTAGCGATTGATACCACCAAACGCAGGTTGGCTTCGACCAGTTCTGATTTGGCAAGGTCCGCTTCGCGCTCGCCTTTCCAGATTTCAGTGTGGGTGTCACGAATCCACTCGTAGTGCATTTGCGCATCTTTTTTCAAACCTTCAAGACGCTTATCCGCATCGACGGCCTCTAAATAAAGCGAGCGGTATTTATTGAACGATAAGCCTGTGTCGCGAGTCATTTGCGCCATCTCTTTTTCGCTCTCTTCCACTTTCTTGTAGCGGGCCTTCAGATCATCAAGATCGGAGGCAAAGGTCTTCATCACTCCGTTTTTCACGCGACGACGAAGGATCGTCATGCGATTCACCAAGTTTTTGAACTTGATGACGATGCGGTTGATGGTTTTACGATTAAAGTTAATTCTTTCGAAAGTGACCATGAGTTTTTCCAACTCTTTATCCACATTGGCATTCACTTTCTGACGCTCTTCTTTTGAAAGATCGGTACGAGACAGCTGTTTAAAATATTTGCTGGCACGTTTTTCGTAATCTCGGACTTCACCGATCAATTCGTGAATTTTGTCGATATACTCTTGCTCTTCGTATTGAGTCTCTTCATCTTCAAGACCACGGAAAATGGCTTTAACTTTCAATTTCCCTTGATCGACTCGATCACCCAATTGAATGATCTCGCGAGTTCCGATGGGTGAGGTCAAAATCGCGCGAACGATCTGTCTTTCACCCGTTTCAATTCTTTGCGCAATCTGCACCTCACCTTCGCGAGTCAGAAGCGATACGCTTCCCATCTTGCGAAGGTACAGGCGAACCGGGTCGTTGGATTTAACATCCGCTTCAGCGACCTCGTCATCAGAGTCTTCATCATCAATGTTTTCTAAAAATGCAGCAGCTTCGCTTCCATCTTCCTCTTCGTGATCGGCAATGGTGATGCCGTGGGCCTCGATGGATTGAACAATGATATCGATGGCCTCTGGAGCCACCAAAACTTTCGGCAGAGCTTCATCAATTTCAGCGACAGTGAGGTCTTCACCACTTTTCTTCGCCGCCTGAATGAGCCTTTCCGCCTCTTCCACTGCCATTTTCTGTTGCTTTGCTACAGATAAGGTCTTCTCGGTCTTCCCTTTTGTCATCAATTATTCTCCTAAGGGGCTCTCTTTTAATTCTTTTAATGCTTTACGTTCATTTTGTATATTCACAAACTGTTCCAAGTTCGCGTCAGAAGGATTATTTTTCATCTGTGTCACCAAAACCGATGCCTGACGCTGTAAATACCGGTCTTTGACCCGAATGAAGCACTCCTTCAATAGGTTTTCGTCCTGATCAGCGCCGCTTTCATCTGGCGAAATATTGATCATATTGACAATTTTTTCAGGGTTTTCCACCCTGGAAACAACCAAGTGTGCCAGCTTATCAAAGCTCTCCGGCTCTTGTCCATATTTGGCCACAACTTGTGCAAATATGTTTTTCAGGTCGTCATGACCCAAAACCTCTAAGCCTTGGTGTCTAATAAAAAAGTCCATATATTTCAATGATTTAAGGCTCAGGCCAAGTAAAACAAGTTCATCCTCAGCGACTCCGGTCAGCGAGACGCGCTTCTCTGATGGCGCCTCAGGCGGCTTAGAAACCGCTTCGGGCTTGGGTTTTGGCTTTTCACCACCCATGACCCATTGATAAACCTTCGCAGGCTCCTCTCCCATGCGGCGAGCCAATTCCTCAATATAAATTTGTAAGAGTCTTCGATCACCCAAGAGTTTTAAAAGCGGGGCCGCTTGATCCACAATCTTAATTTTCTCCGTTGGTTGCCCACGAAACCCCTGAAACCAACTCTGCATCAAGTGCAAAAACAAATCGCCTGACTGTGCGGCTTTTTCACGAAAAACTTTTTCGCCATGCTCAGTGATAAAATCATCAGGATCTTGGCCATTTGGTAACACAAAAATTTGTGGAACTAAGTTATGTTGAAAAAACTGTGGCAAACTGCGCTCAGCCGCCGTCATTCCAGCTTGATCTCCGTCGAATAATAGAACCACGTTGGTCGTCCATCTCTTTAGCAAGCGGACGTGGTTTTCCGTCAAAGCCGTACCCAAAGTGGCCACCACATTTTTGACCCCACGCCCATACAATGCCAAGAGGTCCATATACCCCTCGACCACAAAAACTTGATCTTCGGTGCGGATAAACTTTACGGCTTTATCAAGCCCATAAAAACTTTTGCCTTTTTTAAACACATCCGAATCTGTGGAGTTGATATATTTGGGCTGCCCCTGATCAATAATTCGGCCACCAAAGCCAATGACTTCTGAATCAATGGCAAAAATGGGGAACATCAAACGCTCTCTAAAAAGATCAAAGTGTCCGCCTTTTTTATTGGGTCGAATCAGACCTAATTTTTCGGTCACAGATCTTGGCACTTTCTTTCCGGCCAAGTAACGATCGAGCTCATCCCATTTTTCAGAGGCATAACCCAAACGAAACTCTTCTACTATTTCCGGAGTCAGATTTCTTTTTTCTAGGTACTTTCGAACTTTATGGTCTTTTGGCAAAGCATTCAGTTTTTGATGATAAAACACCGCCGCAAACTTGTTAGCCCGATACATCTGTTTTTTCTGATCCAGAGTCACGCGTCGTTGTGATTTTTTTTGCTCGGTTTCCTTGGGAAGTTCGATGTGAGCGCGGTTGGCCAGATACTCAATGGCTTCGACAAAGGAGAAGCCGCTATACTCTTTCAAGAAAGTGATCACGTTGCCCCCCTTTTTACAGCCAAAACAGTGGTAAAACTGTTTGCTGTCGGAGACAGAGAAACTGGCGGTTTTTTCTTTATGGTCGGGAAACGGACAAAGTCCTAGGTATTGATCGCCACGACCTTTGAGGTCTGTGTATTGGCCAATAATCTCCACGATATTATTGGCTTCAATCACTTGTTGAATAAATTGATCGTCAAACCTCAAGGCGGTTCACCTTTTAAGACAGTTTGGATTTGACGATTTGACTGACAAGTTTGTTGTCGGCAGAACCTTTAGTTTTAGCAGTAACAGCACCCATTAACTTCCCCATATCTTTCATGGAAGATGCTCCGGTTTCAGCAATACATGAATCAACAATTTCGTTGATCTGAGCTTCACTCATTTGTTCTGGCAAATATTTCTCAAGCACTGACAACTCCCTCTGTTCTTTTTCAACTAGGTCATCCCGACCCGCTTTTTGAAATTGCTCGATGGAATCTTTGCGTTGCTTGGATAACTTCTTTAAGACACCGATAACGTCGTCGTCGGTTAAATCATTGGGGCGCACTTCAATCATCTTGTTTTTGATGGCCGAAGACACCATTCGAAGAGCCGAGACTCTTTCCGAGTCTCGGGCCTTCATAGCTTCTTTGGTATCAGATTCGATTTGCTCTTTTAAAGACATTAATCAAATCCTTTTCGTTGCTTCTTAACGAGTCTTTTTCTTGCTGCAATCGACTTCTTTTTTAATCGAATGCTGGGCTTCTCGTAATGTTCTCTCTTTTTAATTTCAGACAAAACACCTGATTTTTCACAAGATTTTTTAAATCTTCTAAAAGCCTGCTCGAAACTCTCGCTGTCTCGCACTTTTACAAATGACAAAGCTATCACCTTCCCTTCATACTAAGGAGTAGGATATAGCAGATGAGACTGACCAGCACAACTGAAACAGGGCCTCAGGCCTAGGGAGTAAGAGCCATGGATCAAGACGCCATCGATCAAACATATCTTTCAAAATGTCTGGACCTGGCCAGAACCGCTGGCTCCCGCGATGAAGTCCCCGTTGGCGCCATGATCGTTAACAATCAGACCGGTGAAATCGTCTCAAAGTCTTTTAATTTGCGCGAGACGCTGAATACACCCTTGGCCCATGCTGAAATCATCGCTATCCACCGAGCTTGCAAGAAATTGGGATCCTGGCGCCTGGTGGGCCATACCCTATACACCAGCCTGGAGCCATGCGTCATGTGTTCAGGAACCATCATTCAAAGTCGCTTGGATCGAGTGGTTTACTCGGCCACTGACACCAAAGGGGGCGGCCAGAGCCTTTTTCAGCTGTTTGATAATTTTAAGCTGAATCACAAGGTCTCCTGGAAAAAAGGCGCGTTTGAAGCGGACAATCAGACCCTTTTGAAAGAGTTTTTTAAGGGCAAAAGAACGTCAAAATTGGATAATTAGCACTGGTTTTAGGTGTTTGCCGCGATCCTATGATTCCAGCCTGATGACTGGCACGGACAATAAAAGCTAGATTACCCTTGTAGCCCCCCCTATAATTAAAGATGTGTCGCGATATTTTTTAATTCCATCCTTTGCATTGTTAGTCTTTTCAACCCTTGCCGTTGGAGACGACACCACCAGCAACTCATCCTCACAGCCGGTCAACTTTAACAATCGAGACTTTCAAAACATTCGCGCCACTGAATTTGTCAATTTGGAGTCCTTTGAGCCCAGTGGAACCATTGCCGGAATTCGCTTGCAGTGTCATTCGGAGGCCGGATCCAATCGCCCTGGAGGCTTTGGTTTTGGAGGCCTCTCCAACCACAATCCAACCATCAATTTTTGCGAGGATTCCTGTGTGCAAAATTCCTCGCCTGAAAGTCGTGGCCCCACCACCTCCTTAGAATGCGCCAACTATTTAGACCAATACATTCGAGAGTGTGTTGAAGCTATGGGGTGTGTGAGTAATATTCAGTTCTGTGGCGTTGGTGGACATGCCAAACGCTATAAAAATACCGGCTCAGAAAACACCTCCCCCAGCCGTCACAGCTCGGGAGACTCCTTGGACCTTTTTGGAATTAAGTGCCAGCGCCGTTCGGCCAACGGTCGTGGATACGAGAACTTTGCCATGGATTTTTCAAGCCATGGTCGCAACCAACACACCCAAGAATACGACGCTTTTGTCAGTTGCTGGCGCGACAAAATGGAGAGCTGCCAACCACGCGCAGCTGGCCACCGAGGCGCGATCTCCTGCGAAGGCTCCGAAGAGCCAAATAACTCTCTTCACAACGACCACGTGCATTTGTCTTGTCCGACTCCTCGTCAAAATACAGGAGGAACCTAAGCATGCTTAAAATCTTACTGATTTCAGCCCTCTTTCCGATTCTTTATGCCAGCGATATGGACCCCAATGGTTTCTTTAAAGATCGCAATTGGAAAGTGAGCGTGAACAAAAAACTTAAAATTGAGGCTCAAGCCAAATATTTGGGTGAGCCCGTGCAGCGCCCGAGCAAGGTCACTGCGAAGTTAATGTGTGGGAAAAATAAGGCCATTGAGGTCTTCAGCGAAAGATTTTGTGGAATCAATTATATGAAAGTGGTTGGCGGCAAGCTTGAAGTGTTTTATTTGGATTACGATTCCACCGACCCTCGGGGCTATTGCCGGAAGAAGCGCATCCAGCGCTACGATATCCCCACCTGCGCCAAGAAAAATTAGTTCTTCCAAGGATATTGGTCTCCATGCCACTGGCGCCTAATTTGGTTCCAGGGTGAAACCAAAAATTGTCATTCTTACAAAAACCCCACTCTATTCGGAAATATAGGGCCCACAGAGCTGGCACACCCCTTGCTTTATAGTAGGGTGTTGTACGTTAATAGATGTTGTACGTTTGCTGATCCCTGAAGTCCTAGCGTCCGAATTTAAATTTATCTCCCCCCCCAAAAATTTAATTTCATATGGAACTAGGATTTCAGCGGATTTTTTTTTGCCTTCAAGGCCACCAAAGGCCGCAAGAGTTTTCACTTTAAACTCGATCACAACAAAATTACTTTTTCCTAAAATTTTGAATCTTAATTAAATTGTAGCGGCTTTTGCTTTTGAGCTGGAATTGGGTTTTCGACCTTGTCGGTGACAGGGAAAAGCTGAATGTTCACCTGATAAACACGGTCTCCCGGGGTTTGCTCGCGCTTCATGGAGATCTCTTTTTGGATCTGTTTGCGCAACTTTCTTAGTTCAAATCGCACCCATTCAAATTCTTTTTCCGTCATTGCCAGAGTGAAGCCACTGACTTCGCGCTCTTGAGTGGTATTCTTGTGCAAGCTCTCTAAGCCCAAATAAATCAATTCTGATTGAATTTTACGAACCAGTTCCACTGGAACATCTTCAAGTCCCGACATCGTGGTTCCGGTGCGGCGGGCCCTTTTCGTCTCCGAATCGATTTCGATATCTTTGGCGTTGACCAATTTATCCAGCGCTTGCTGAATTTGGGCCTCATTGACCTGACCACGTAAAAGTTTTTGCAAACGATTCGGCGTAAACTCCACATCTTTCTGGTCGGCCATGGCGTAAAGCACCCAAACCAACCAATTCGAAACCTGGTCCCAAGTGTCTTGGTTGATGTCTCCGGCGCGCAAGGCTTTTTTGGCTCGATACTCGGAGAGATCTTTAAGCTTTCGAGTCCTTTGCAGAGGATCTTTTTCTTGGCAGTATTCCACTAGCAAAGAAAACTCTTTGGCTTGCGCTCGGGAGTGGCGCAAGGCTCTTGAAAACTTTTTGCTCATCTCTTTCGAGAGGTTGCGTTTCCCTTCGATAATGAGCTTTAGATAATTGGGGGATTTGATATCAGCCGCCGCCGAAAAATCAGAGTAAGAAAAAGGACGCAACTGATCTTTCGACTCCTCCAACTTGTACTGGTAAAAGGCCTCTAAATATTTTCGATAATCAACAAACTGAGAAATTTCGGGATATTCCATTATCTCCCCTCCGTAATTGGGTAATAGGCTTTCAAAAGACTCAAAAAAATTCAACATTTTCAGCGTGTAGCAGAGCGTAAATTGCTGAAAATTGTGATTAATTTAAAAACTCTATGGTTTATGAGGTTTAATCATTCAGTTCTGAGCGCTTGCCCAAAAAATCAGCTTTAAAAGCATACTCTCGGAGCCAATCTCTAGAGAATTGCCGATGAGGAGTGAACTGCTCAACCAGCGACCAAAAAGCTTTTGAGTGGTCTTTGTGTCGAATGTGAGCCAGCTCGTGAATTAAGACATAATCGACAACCTGAATCGGGGCCACAATCAGCTTATAATTGAGGCTTATGTTATTTTCTGGCGAACAACTTCCCCAGATGGTCTTCTGACCTCGAAATTTGACCGCTTTTGGAAACAACTGCATCTGCTGGGCATAGAATTGAATCCTTTGTTGCATGATCTGCTTCGCCACCTGCTTATAAGAGTCTCTAAACGACTGAAAATACTGACGCCTCATTGCGTCTGTGAACTCCTCTTCGGGAACCGGTGACTGAAAAAGGATCTCATCACTAGCAAAGCGCAAAGACGTTCTTGGGCCCTGATGGATTTGCAGTTTGTAGTCTCCCCCAAGGTAAGGAAAGTCTTCTCCTGATCGAAAACGCTTGGGTGGGTATTTTTTTTTCAATTCTTGGGCATGGGCAAAAGATTTTTCGAGCCACTGGCGATTGGCCTCCAGAAACTTGATGATCTCACGCTGGGACAGAGATTTATTGGAAGACACCCGAATGCGTCCATTGGGATACACCGAAACTCCCAGGCGCTTTTGAAAGGCCTTTCGCTTCACCTCAATCTGATGACCTGCAAAATCTATGGTTTCCACTTTTATAAAGTACCCGGAAAAGGCCCCACCGGGCGAGACTAGGGGCAACATAGGTCCTTTTGTTTGCAGTCTACGACTCCCTACGTTAGATTGCATGAGGTCGAGTCCCGTACAATAGCGATCTTGTGAAACCCGCCAGGTCCGGAAGGAAGCAACGGTAGCAGGTATCCTATGTGCTACGGGTCGCTCGGCCGCTTTTTTAAATCCCGATTTTGGGGTAGGGGATCCGTGGCCTATCAAGTCATTGCTAGAAAATTCAGACCTCAATCCTTCACCGAATTCGTCGGCCAGGAACACGTCACTCAAACATTAATGAATGCCATGTCCAGTGACCGCTTCCCTCACGCTCTTTTACTCACAGGCCCCCGCGGAACAGGAAAGACCACCACCGCCCGAATTATTGCCAAAACTCTGCTTTGCACCAACCGCCAACAACAAAATCCCTGTGGCGAATGCCAATCGTGCCAAGACATTGCTGAAGGCTCTCACCTGGATGTTATTGAAATTGATGGAGCCAGCAATAATGGCGTCGATCACATTCGTGAACTTCGCGACACCGTCGGCTATATGCCCAGTTCGGGGAAGTACAAGGTCTACATCATTGACGAAGTTCACATGTTATCGACCAGTGCTTTCAATGCGCTTTTAAAAACTCTGGAAGAGCCTCCCGATCACGTCATCTTTATTTTTGCGACCACCGAGGTGCAAAAAATTCCAGCGACCATTTTATCTCGTTGTCAGCGTTTTGATTTTCGCAACCACACTCTTCCCGACATAAAAATGCACTTGCAGAATATCTGCGAAAAAGAGGGCATTAAGTTTGAGGACGCGGCTTTGCTGATGATAGCCAAGCAAGCCAACGGGTCGATTCGCGATGGTTTGACCTTATTGGATCAACTGATCTCCTTTAGCGATGGCGAATTGACACTCGATTCAGTTATGGGTGTTCTGGGTCTGACCGACCGCAGTTTACTTTTAGCGTGCTTGCGAGCGATTGCTGAAAATGATGCCGAGCAAATGTTTACCTCTGTCGATAAGTTTAAAAACTCAGGGTACGACCCGATGATCTTTTGCGAAGATTTCTTAGAGGTGATTCGCAATGCCTTAATGATCAAACTGGGCTGCCAAAAGAATCACGATTTAGAAATCTCTGAACTTGAAAAAAGCGAATTGGAATCCATCACCCAAAACTTAGGTGAAGAGCAGATTCATCTACTTTTTGATGTGACCCTTTCTGGTGCACAGCGACTGAACTACAATACCGACGCCAAGCTTGGTTTAGAAATGCTTCTGTTTAAGCTTTTAAACCTTCCACGACTGACCAAAAACTTGCCACGCTCACAGGGTTCATCGGCGACGAAAGCAACAACCAAGACCGCCTCCGCCCCCACGCAAGCTCGGGCCGATCAGTCGCAAGCGTCACCAGCCCCCGCTAGCAAAGTGCAAACTGCCGCTCCGGCGGCGGCTGCTGCCGAGGCGACACCGAAAGCGGCTCCCCAGGATGAGACTCTGTCAAAAGATCAAGACCCACCGACAACACCTCAGACTTCTGAAAAAAAAGTCTCGCCGAAAACGGCTGGGGTTCCAGTTCCGGTTCCCAATCCCACGGAGCGTGTCGGTAAGACCTGGGAAGAGTTTGTTCATGCCGTTAAACAGGCCAACGGCTTTCTTGGGGCTCTCCTTGAACACACATCGATTTTTAAACAAGACGACAAGATCATCTCTCTTGGGCTTCCCGAAAAGATGGCCTTTCTGTTTGATAAGTTAACCGAAGCCAAGAATGTCGAACGGACTAAAAACTTTTTAGCCAGTTATTGGGATGATCATCGAGATTTGGAAGTCGTGATCCTTGACGCCGATCACCTGCACACCAATCTCTCCCCGAAAGCGATGGCGGAACAAGCCAAAAAGGCCAAAGAAAAAAAGGAAGCCGATTCCATCGAGGCCCATCCCTTGGTCAAAGCCGCCGAGGCCGTTTTTCAAGATAATATCACCAAGGTGAGTGTGCAAAACACTCCCAATACCAAACCATAGGAGCGAACAATGAAAGGTAAAGGTCGCGGAAACAGCATGCAAAACCTCATTCGCCAAGCCAACCAAATGCAAGCAAAAATGAAAAAGCTGCAAGAGGAACTGAGTGAAAAAGAATACAAATCCACCTCTGGAGGTGGCGCTGTTGAAGTCACTGTTAAGGGCGAGAATACGATTTCTGCTTTAACAATTGATCCTGAAATTTTAAAAGACGGTGACGCCGAAATGTTGCAAGACATGGTGGTCTCAGCCGTCAACGAAGCGCTGTCGACAGCCAAAAAAGATCAGGACGAGGAAATGTCCAAGCTGACCGGCGGCATGAACATTCCAGGGATGATGTAGAGGCTCGATGTTCAAAATCCCCACTCTGGACAAATTGGTCCACGAAATTGCTCGTCTTCCCGGTGTGGGCCCGAAATCGGCACAAAGACTCACCCATTATGTATTAAAGAATCCGAGGTACTCACAAACTCTGCGCGAGACCTTGAAGTTGGTGGAAGAAAGCATTGTCCTTTGTGATCGATGCTTCAATTACACCGACAATCCTGAAAAAGTCTGCGCCATTTGCGCCAGCCACCATCGATCCACAGATGTTATGTGTGTGGTTGAGCAGCCTGAAGATTTGGCGCAAATTGAAGCCAGTGGTGCTTACAGTGGGCTTTATCATGTTTTACATGGTGCGATTTCGCCTTTGGAAGGTATCACACCTGAAAAGCTTAAGATTCACGAGCTCATTCAACGCCTCGACAAGGCCGAAACTCCCTTTACAGAGGTTATTCTTGCCGTCGATTCCGATCTTGAAGGCGACACCACCGTTTTGTACCTGAATCAGGAATTGGAAGGGCGATCTTTGAAAGTGACACGCTTAGCACAGGGTATTCCAATGGGAAGTGATATCGACTATATTGATGATAGAACGCTACATCGGGCCTTGTCCCATCGAACCGAGGTGTAATGGCACTTATTAATCAAGAGGCCAAAGAGCTTCATTGTAAAATTGTTTACTACGGCCCTTCCCTTGGCGGAAAGACCACCAATCTGAAATGGGTTTATAAAACCACCCAGTCGGCCAATCCGTCGACATCAGATATGATGGAATTCGATGTCGGTACCCCTGAAAGAACACGCTTTTTTGATTTCCTGCCACTTGATGTGGGAGAAATCCGTGGCCTGAAAGTGCGCTTTCATCTTTATTCCGTGCCGGGGCAAGTGATTTACGATGCCAGTCGACGCTTAATTTTAAAAAACTTAGACGGAGTGGTTTTTGTTGCTGATTCGCAAATGGATCGCATGGACGAAAACATCAACTCGATGAAAAACATGGAAAAGAACCTGGAGCTTTCAGGTTACGACATCAATAAGATTCCTTTTGTTATTCAATACAACAAAAGAGACTTACAAGACATTGCTTCAGTGGCAGAACTTCGCTCCGCACTTAATAAATTCAATTCGCCCGATTTCGAGGCGCAGGCGGAAGAAGGTATTGGAGTCATGGAATCCCTTAAGACTCTTTCTAAATCCATCATTTCCGCTTTAAAAAGTGGGAATGTTTAATGGAAAAAGAAAAGTTAATCCGTGAAATCGAACAATTAAAAAAAGACAAAAACGTTTTAATGCTGGCCCATTATTATCAAGATGGCGATATTCAAGAGTTGGCCGACTTTTGTGGAGACAGCTACTTTTTAGCCCAAAAAGGCCAGTCCAGCGAAGCTAAGAATGTGCTTCTTGCCGGTGTTGTTTTTATGGCGGAAAGTGTAAAAATTCTGTCACCGACTAAAAGAGTTTTTGTTCCTGATCCGAATGCCGGATGTAGCCTGGTCAGCGGCACTCCCTACGATGCTTTTGTTGATTGGAGAAAGAAACACCCTGATCATATCGCCATCACCTATATTAACAGCAGTGCTGAGGTTAAGGCTGTCTCTGACGTGATTTGCACCTCTAGCAATGCTCAAAAAATTGTTGATAGCATTCCCGAAGACCGTCCGATTATGTTTGGGCCCGATCAAAACTTAGGTCGTTATTTAGAGAAAAAAACGGGTCGCCCGATGCTACAGTGGCCTGGCCATTGTGAAGTGCACGTGCTGTTTTCAGCCAAGAAACTGTTTATGATGAAAGAAGAAAACCCGGGCGCCTTGGTTCTTGCCCATCCAGAGTGCGAGGATGCGGTATTGGTCCACGCCGACTTCACAGGTTCGACTTCAGGAATATTAAACGAAATAAAAACCAACAAAACCACAGACACTTTTATCGTCGCCACTGAAACTGGGATTTTTCATCAACTGCAAAAGGCCAGACCGGATGCTAAGATTATCCAAGCGCCTTTTGAGGGGCATTGCCAGTGTAACGATTGTCCTTACATGAAATTAAATAACTTAGAAAAAATCCACGAGGTTTTAACAAACTTTAGTAATGAAGTTCATGTCTCCGATGATCTTATCGAAAAAGCTCGGCTTCCTCTGCAAAGAATGATGGATATTTCGAATGGCCAAAGTGTGCAATGGCCTGAACGGTTCACAGTTTAGGAAGCGGACGGCGTGTCTTCTTTTGTGCCTATCACCTGGATAACCCAATGGTCACCTTCGATTAAGGTCTTTTTTTCATCATCACTGACTTCGACAATAGAAAATCACCGGGCTTTGATTCGGGCTGAAATCCTACACTTCCTTATGCAGAACTACAGTTTCGGCGTCGACGAGCAGCAGGAGTTTTTGGATCTTAAAAAACTTCCTGAATGTCGCTTTGGCACGATCAGCGTCAGTCACTCACCGGTGGGATCCGCTTTTGCCTTTGATCCTAAAAATCGTAGTCTCGGAGTTGATGTTGAAGACTCGCTTCGGATCACTCCACCTGTGCTGAACCGTATTCGTCACAATGACGACTGCTCTTTCAATGAAACCTCCGTTTTTTCAATGAAAGAGGCGGCCTGGAAAGCACTAAACGTTAAAAGCGAACAACTCACTCTTGCTAACATCGTTCTCGATCAAGTCCATCCCGTGGCTGCATCGGAATGGTCTTTTGAGGCCCACTCGGACAAGGCACGTGGACAGGGTTATTGTCGCTTGCAAGATAACTTACAGATCACTTGTTTTCTACAAATTTGAATTCTCGGCATAGGCCCTCTTAAAGACTTTCCTCCTCTTTAAGACTGCTGTAAGAAAGATTTTCCAATGAATGACAAAGCTGCTTTTGGTTTTTTGTGGAGACAAAAACTCTTCGAAATTGAAAAGAATCTCCCTGCTCCTGCCAAGTGGGTGTTTCAACTAAAAATGGGATCTGTTCCCGTCTAAGACCCGAAACCGTCATTGCAAAGTCATTGCTTAAACCACTGAAGTCAATTTCCTCTTCTTCAAACAAACTCTGTAAAGGCGACGTGGCTGGCTCTTGAGAAAGAATTGGCAAACCAGTGAAGTTTAAACGACTTGAGCTCACGCCGTTGTACAAACTCATATTTAGGTCTCGAGATGGAAATTTTAGAAAGCCCTCCATAATTAAACGAAGAATGGGGTGATTGCCAGAGTTACTGGATTCACGACGAAGAACATTGTCTATTTCAATCCTTGTTAAATAAGGACGATGAATTCCATATTTCAATGCGGTTTTGTTGATCAAACTCTGATAATCATTTTCAAAACATGCAGCGGGATTGGCACCAAAAAATAGTCTCGTCGAAGAGTTTGCAAAAAAGTCACCGAGAGCTTCACTGTTGTTCAATAACCTATCTAGGCTGGAACGCCTTTCAATATGTCTAGTGTACTGTCTGCGAATTTCAGCCTGAGCAAACAGAATAACTTCACCTAGGCTCATCTTGTAACGGCCTCGCCGATCCACTTCTCCAAAGGGGTAGTTATAATAATCAATTTGGGCAAGGGCCTGGCGCAGCGGTTCTGGAGGAACCCACTTCGATAGTCTGAGATCAGGACAAAGTTCAGCTCCAATCATGAGGTACTTAAGACGATCATACAATTCGTGACTGTGCATATCTCTCCATGCTCGATTGCGATGGTTATGTCTTAAGGTATTATCAAATTCGATAAGATTACTAAAAAGTTTACGACTGACCGGCACGTCTCCATTGGCAATCTTTTCTCGCTCAGATTTTAAATTTGAAAGCTCCATACATGAAAAATTAAGCCGTTTGTCACTTGCGTCCCTAATTAGGGCATCCATTGTATTTAGGTCCAACTGCCGAATAAAAGATTTTGAAACAGGATTACAATCTCTTTTTTGACCGTCCATTTGTATACGAAAGTCATGACCTGAGACAAAATTATGCCATGGTCGATCGGTCAACAGAGGCTTGGGACCATAGCGGCTACTGGTGCCATGACAGGCCATACATTTTTCTGGGTTTTTGCCAGCGATGAAGCCCTTATGTTTTTCCGATATCTCTAGGTCAAAGTAGCTGAGTTCTCCATTTGTTTGATCAGAATAGACAAACTCGACGCTATTGTGATTGTTTAAATGTGAGCGCCCAGAGTTGATTGAAAATGCAAAATGAAGATTATTATCATCAGGATTATGATTGTCTCTTTTCGACTTGTGGAAAAAGATGACTCGGGGATTGTTGGCATCACCATTTTGGGCCGCAATACTGGTGTGGGCGATGGCAAATCTTTGCCGAACTTCTGCAGGCACGCAGCAAAGAAAGTCTTTCGGTGATTGGATATGGGCCTCATTGGCATGCAGCCACCTTTCGAGTCGCTGCGGCTGAAAATCTTCAATTTTTAAAGGCGGTGCGGAACAGAGACTCTCGGCAGCTGTATTTATAGAAACCAAAAGCATTGAAAGTAAAAGGCACCAAAAAATTTGGGAGGGCATGGCAAACGTCGGCATGGTCATTCCTTTGCTGAAATAACTTAGCCTGCTTACCGTGGCACTTTACTAGAGCAAATCCTATGCCACCAATAGACTCTCTGATTCTACCTAAGGCATTAAAATGACTTGCTTAATTTTGAACTTTCTACGACTGAACGGTGATTTCTGACCACCGTGCCCAAAATGGGCGATAACCTCCCAACACTTAGACGCACAACTGCTTTGCAGACCCATGACGATCGGGGTCCTCCGTCCATTGGGGTCCTGCAATTTCCAAGATGGACCCTTTACTAAAAGAATGGTGAGGATTAAAGTGGGAGTTGCTTTTAGCCGGCACACGGAGGGGCTTAGAATATGGAGACTGTGGCAACCCAGGCTTTAAAAACTCATCGCACTTGGAAGCACCATCTTCCAAGTTACTTTCAATTAAAATGCTTTAACTTTGATATAGAGAAAATCCAAAAAGACGTCCTCCGGTTCTCCGACCAGTTCGCCGATATTTTTGAAACCAATCAAGATCTTTGCCGCAACCATCCCAATCTTGTGGAGTCCGTTCAAGATCACTATGAACAGGTTAGCCTCACAACCTTCAATCCAGACCTTGCGGCGGACAGAATTAAAAACCTTAAAACCCAACCGATTGCAAACCCCCAATCAAAAACTGACCTGTATCGGCTGAAAACTCAACCACGCGTTGATAAGCCTCGAATGGATGAGCGCAATTACAATCTTCCCACTCAACTCTATCGTGGCAGTTACATTGAAGAGTGTATCAACTCTTTTAATGAAGATCCGATGCGCGTACGTCTTGTTAAATTGAAGCCTGGCAAAAAAGTTGATTTTCATATCGACTACGACCCATCTTTTGCAATGCGAATTGTGGTTCCCGTTTTCACCAATAAAAAGGTCTTCAACTACACGAAGCGCTCCAATCAAATAGAGTCCATTCACCTGACCGCCGATGGTAGTCCTTGGTTTCTCAACACGGGATTCTCCCATGCCGCCGAAAACTTGGGAGATACTGAAAGAGTTATTTTAATGTTCAGTCTGACTCCTAGCGATTTGTTACTAAAAATTTCAAAAGCCTGGAAAGCCGGCGAAACAGCTCTTAGCCAACTAAAGGTCTAGCCTTTCCCGAAATGAGACCAGCAAGACCACATGTTGAAAATCTGTGGTGCAATTCGTACAATTGAATAATGAAAGAAGTCGCTTCGACGAGGTCGGTCGCCTCGGTAAAAAAACCCAATGACTGGTTACTTGGGCCTGTCTTTGATATTCTTTTTCTACAATTTGGCTACTTTCTACTAGCCTTTTTTCTTTTTGATATGTTTTTAAATGGACAAATTGTGAAAGATGGATGGGCTGTGGCTCGACCCAACTGGTTATGGCTTGTTGTGGTTGAAGCTCATTTAATGGCTCCGTATGCCATTATTTTGTCACGCTCCGACCTCCGCCAATACTGTGCCACAAAAAAAAATACTTTTATTTGGGCGCCATTGGCTTTGCTTGTTCTATTCATAGGTATTCTTTTCATCTCCATTAAAAATGAACTCTTCAAGCATGTTGCTGGAGAGAATTATATTTTGCTTTGGACTGTTCCCTTAATAATTTTCGAATTTCGGCATTTTAGTGCACAAAATTATGGAATTCTGTCTTTTTATCGAAAGGCGATCCGGACCACCTCGGTGGATAAAAAGAAACTGGAAATCGCAAAAAAGGCTGATAAGTATTTTGTCGCTTTCAGCATGATGGTACTCTTGCCACTGTGTTGGGTTTTTTCTGGATCTAGCAAATTACGTATTTTTGAACTCAAACAATACCAAACGCCTTGGTTGTCTGATGTTTTTCTAGCCATCGCTTGCTTCACGTTTGCTTACTATATTTATTTGCAAATGAAGTCCGAGACACTCACTGTGCCACGATTTCTTTTCTCGGGTACCATTTTTACCCAAGTGGGCTTAGCCACTATGATTTCACAAACTTACTCTGGCATCTTTTTTATTGTCACTCACTGTGTTGCAGCTCTTGCCATTTCAGCATTGGCGATGCAGCCGATTACTAAGGATTCGCGAAAAATTCCCGAATCAAAACCGACCACAAGACGATTCTTTACCCTTTCAACCTTTTGGAGCACAGCCTTTCTTTTCGGTTGTGGATTTTTGTATCTTTCGACCTACAAAGCCTATCTGATTGAACCTCATATCACTTGTCGCGGTACCTTTGTCACCGACAATAGCTATGGGGCCGGGCACTCCACATCTTCACTGTTGGTTTCGGCAAGTTGGTGGGGCTTCATGCTTTGGCTCTATGTCATGCATTACTACTATGAATCATTTTTATATAGAAATAACACCCCGGTGGCTGCCGAATTAAAAGAAAGATTCAGTATTGATCAAGACCGAATTTAATTAAATTTTCGACTTTTTGAGTTGAAGTTTTTTTCGACTTTTTTGAATATCTTCAAGAAGATCAAGAAGAAAGAATTTTTTGGCATGATCAAGCCACTTTTCGTCCATCTCGGAAACCCCATAGACTTCATTTTTCGTAGACTCTTTAAAGGTTCCAAAGACCCAGTCGTAGAAAGACAATATGTTACCGTAATTGCAGCGACTACCGTCTCGCACATGATGAGTCCGGTGAAACTGCGGCGTCACAAAAATATAGCGAAAGGGGCCAATCTTCCACCAAAAATCGCAGTGACACACAATCTGCACTAGATCTTGAGTCAATCTTCCAATAAAAAATACCGCTGGTGGAAATCCAAGTAAAAATAAAATCGAAATACGAAATGATGATCCAAATAACATGATCACCGGATGATAGCGAAAAGATGACAGCGCACTGAGGTCTTGTGCACTATGGTGAACCATATGGTAGCGCCAAAGCAAATCAGAATGAGTGATCCGATGAGAGATGTATTGCAAAAACTCCGAAACCAGGAAATATGTGACAAAAGTACTGATCGACCAGCCGAAAGAGAAAACACCCAATTGTCCCCAGTATTTATAAAAAAATGAAAAGATCACGAAGTAAGAGAAATTGATTGAAAATACGTAAAAAAGATCAAGACCCATTTTATTTAATGCCAGTGGTTTTTTCCTATACCACCGTTCAAGGAGATAGATAGCGAAGGTTAGAGCAACTAAGGCAAGAGACTTCCAAAGCATCCCTAATCATACTCCGTCTTGAAATGGAACTCAACCCGCCAAACAATGGTCGTGTGATATCGATACAGGTCGAAAACCAATAACGCTTTATATTGCCTTGAACTTTAAAACGGACCTTCCTATCCTTAAAGCTCATGAGTCGATTAATAAATAGCCTTTTCGATCGTCGCGACCGAGTTTTACTCTTTTTACCTCCACTGGTTGGTCTTCTTATAATTTTTCTAGAGGGCATTGGTCTCTTGCAAATAGAAAGTCAGCCGCACAAGGCTTGGCGAGCTGTGGTTAATTTAGTGGCCTTTGACTCCACTCACATAGCCTTTACCTTTATTCTTCTTGTCGGGCATCAGCAGTACCGAAGTTGGTTTAAAGACTCTGAAATATTAAGTTTGAAAAACCCTTGGTTCTGGGTGTTTGCGGTGTTCTGCCTTTTTACAGTCCTGCGATTTCAACTCATTACCTTACCTGGACTCACTGATCAAAAAACCATAGAGCCCTTCTTTGATTGCTTTTGGTTGATCATCCCGTTTCTCCATTCCTATGCGCAATCGATTGGCCTTTACCTGGCCAATCTCCGAAAAAATCTGCCAAACTACACCGTCACTCGCAATCTCCTTTACGGGTCTATGTTTATTATTCTTGCGCAAAATGTTTTAAATACAGAAACTTTTTCTTCTGTAGCAATGAATTACATGAACTCATCGCTAAGCAATTCACTGCTGACAGTGACCTGGTTCGCACTTTTTGCCACTGCGCTTTTCACAGGGCGCAAGATCAATGGTTTTAAAGAGTGGGTCTTTTTAAGTCGGTTTTTGATTTGGCCTTTGATTTTCTACTCGAACTTCGCACCTATTCTTATTGGCGCTGTTCATGGAACGGAATATCTCTATTTTTATTTAAAAATCAGAAAATCCACCGAGCAATCCACATCTCAAACAAAGTTTTACGGTTTCCTTATATTTGGATTTATTTTTCTGCTCGCTATCAACGGAAGCTACTACAATCAGATTCTACCTGATGGATCGGCAAAAGGTTGGTTTTTCCCCTGGCTCCAGTCAGTGTTCTGGATTGCCATAGCCTTTCACTACCTCATGGATCGTTTAATGTATCGGATGAAAAGTGGGCTCAGTCGCCAGTATTTTGGTCCACTTTTGAATGAGGTCAAATTTTAATGGCGAAAGAGACTCTTCATCTTACCCCTTTAGAAAGTTGGGTTTCTAGACTTGTTTTTGTCCTTCATGTTTCTGGAGCCATACTGTTTTACATTTTAGGAATTGATGGCTTGGCGGTTCTTTATGGTTTTTTGGCTTTTCTTTTAGTCGGTATTTTAGGGGGAGAGATCGGCTGGCATCGCATGGTTGTTCATAACAGCTTCTCGTCAACACCGACAAAGGAATTTTTTCTGCAGATTTTAGCTAATCTATTTAGCGTCTTTTTGGTAAAGCCAATGGGTCTGCAGCACCTAAAGACCTTCCACACCGACTTACTTTTATCCAACCCATCGCAAACTCAAAATCAAAGTCTTCTGAAGCTACTGTCTCGGCGAAAAAACACGCTACCTGGTATTGCCTGCTTTCTTATATATTTTGGCCTCGTTTGGCTCCGACAATTCAATATTCTTTTTGCGATCCACTTCGGCTGCCTTCTGGCATTATTTTTGGAATCGAGCAAACTGTTAAAGACAGGCTATAAAAACTTTTCTGATAAGCCAGGCTTCAACCTCAGGTTTCTTAATCGATTGACTTCCTATATGGGGCTAACAAATAACCACATCACTTATCCGGCCTCTCCTTTTAACAATTTTCTACCGTCAGAAAAAGACACCGTTGGTTGGTTCATTTTACGATTTTTAAAAGAAGCCCCGGCAACAAAAACGCCTCCGTTTAAAAAAATACCCAATTTGAATTTTTTGTCCGATATTCTGGAAAACGCATTGGAGGAGCATAGTAAAAAGTGGGAGCTTTACAGTAATGGCAACCACAAAGATATCTATTTAGCCAAAGATTTTCCACCATTATCAAAACATTTTAAAAAGGTCTTTTGGAATGATTGTGGTTATGCGATTACAATCGCCGATCACTTGGTTCCGTTTCATGAGGATCTCGGATTGGATGCCACTGGAGCCTTTCTTAACCGTGATGATGGCCGACGTTGCGCAATTCTTATTCCCATACAAGGTGATTTTAAAAACGTTGCGATCGAATTTCTTGACTCCTCCGGGCACCAGTCCGGCTCTGTATATTTAGACACTGCAACGCTTATTGTGACTACGGATCAATTCTTTCATAAAGTAGACAATCGACAGCATCCTGATAGACTCTTTTTTTATATTAATTTTTATGGGGAAAAGGATTTTCAGTCGGTTTTAAGTTGGTTGGAAGATGAAGGCTACACTCAGTCAAAATAGATTTTACGTTTTCTTGTTTTGTGGCGTCATATTGTCCTGCGCCTCCATCTATTACAGTTTTTTCGGTTTAGGTTTTAGTCATGACGACCTGGTTTTTTTAACGGCTAAGAACGCTCCTCAAGCCCTCGATGCCGATTTTTTAAGTCATATCTTTTTCAAACCCAATTCCTACAATACCCATTATCGACCGTTTGGCTTTTTTGGCTACTTCTTCTCAATGGGCCGAATCTTTGGACTCACCCCCCTTGCATTTGATCTTTTTGGAGTTTTGTTGCTCCTGACCAATGCCGGTTTATTTTTTAGGATTCTGCAAAAGATAAAAAATCAAAGAAATTTGAATTTTGGGATCGCTCTGCTCTACATCGTCCATTTTGGGTTTCTTAGAATCTTTTTAAATTACAGTGATCACCTGAAGTACGGAATCACGCTTTTATTGTTGTTTTTAATGCTCGAAAAGGCACTGAAGACAAAAAACCTTGGTGTCTTTGACCTCCTCTACTTGTTTGTGCTGCAAGCATTAGCCATCGGCTGCCAAGAAGCCTCCTTCCTCTTTGCATTTGTTTTTGTTGGTTTTCGCTGGGTCTTTGTCAGAAAATTTCATTGGTCGTCGCTCGCCGTCGGCCTCCCCTCCCTAGCTTATTTACTAGCGCGCCTGTTTGTTTGGGGCGTTCCGAAGACCGGCTATTTTGCGGTGGATTGGACAATGAGTCCCCTGTTCTTTATTCAACAACTTGGCTTTTTTATTTTTCCTACTAATCTTCCTTATTCACGAGGCGAATGGCATATCAATTACATCATCTCGCTTGTAGTGTTTCTAATTGGGGCCGCTGCACTTTTAAGATCAAGGCGTAAATTCAAAATTTCTGAATGCGCTCCTTTGTTATATTGTCTGGTTTGTTGGTTCTTACTCCAACTGCCACAATCCCCACTGGTGAACCATTGGGATTTTACCAAATTAAAAGCTATGGTTTGGCCGACTCCGTTTTTCTTTATAGGACTGGCCTTGGTAGCTCCGCACTTCAAATCAACAAGTCGTCGATTCGTTTTTGCCGGTTTATTTTTGATTTTTATGCTTGGTTCCCACCAAGCCCTTGGCCCTCATGTGCGAAGAAAGAATAACGAAATTCTAGTGCACCAGGCTCACTTCCGTACCTTAATTGACCAGCACCTAAAAGACTGTCCAAGCTGCCTTATTAGAATTGAAAACGTACGCCCTTTGATTGACGAGGGGCGCTGTGAGCCCTTTTTTATACGAAACTATACCATTCCAAGCCTACTGGCCCTGTATTATCCTACGGTGAATTTCGAAATCCTTTATCAAGGTAAGAACCAGTACCGTCGCGCTTATGTTAACAACGGATACGTCTACTATCAGAAATTCAATGAAAGTGTCCGCTGGGTTGATATATTTGGGTTTGATTACAAGCCCCCCTCTATTGATAATGGAAGTCGGACGACCTCAAGTATCGATGGATCGATTGAGGGAGTTATTTGGTCTTGTTTGGACGGAATTTAATTATGTATCATCAAAGTCTTTTATTTAAATTGTTAAAGGTCTACGACAACATTGTCGTTTTTTTATTTTGTCACCTTATTTTCAATCGTAACAAGAAAATTAGAATTCAAACCATCGAGCGTTTTGGCGATACCGAAGACGATACCGTGTGGCAGCTCTTTTGGGGCATTAAACGCATTGAAGACAAAGCTATTCGCGCGACTATTTTTCAGCAAATCCTTGAAGAAACTTATCATGCTGAGGAGTTCTATTCAGCTCTGAAAAAATTTGGAACTTCACGCAGCCCACAGTCGAGCTACGAGCGTCGAAGCCTTTATACTGACGATGAGCCTGTTTGGAAGCTCATTCTCTACTGCCACATTGGTGAGGCCGAAGCTGAGATGAGATTTCGTCATTTTCTAAAACATTGTAACGACAGTCTCGCTAAAAAATCAGTGGGCCGCGTACTGGCGGATGAAGTGGGTCATGTCGACAGCGCCTATCGCTTACTAAAAGACATGGGAGTCTCTGACACGGATATAAAACAAGAAAGCCGAAGAATCTTCTGGCAAAGACGTATGGATTCCACCATTTTTAAATTGAAAAGAATCGGCGGAGGACTGCTTGGATTGATTTTTAGTAGTCTCTATTTTTTGTTAGGGCCGTTTGTCAAAAGAACCTGTCAAAAAAGACTTCGTCAGCCTGTACCGCTTAACAATACTGATTTTACTGAGGTGTCTTTGTGACAATCCTGGGACTTTCTTTCGGCTACCATGATTCAACAGTTTCCATTATAAAGGACTCCCAAATTCTTTATGCTGGTGCCGAACAACAGTACAGTCGGCAAAAGCACGATTCCAGCTTCCCCCACTCCGCCATTTCCCATGCCCTCGCTGAAACTGGGCTACAGATTAAGGATATCGATCGCATTGTTTATCATGAGAACCCCTATATGAAGTTTTCAAGAGTGCTAACGTCGGCGTTTTCTGGATTTCCTCACTCACGCAAAGAATTTGTCAACGCTATGAAGGTGTGGTTGGGTAAGCGCCTTTGGGTTTTTAACGATATCAGTCAAAACACTGGAGTTGCGCCCAGCAAGATTGCTTATCTCAACCATCACACCAGTCATGCCGCTCAGGCTTTTGTAACTTCCGGATTTGATTCCGCAGGCTGTTTAATTATCGATGCTGTCGGTGATTGGAGCTGCACTTCACTTTACAAATGCTTTTGGGAAAGTGGTAAACCCAGAATTGAAAAAATTGAGGACGTTCAGTTTCCAAACTCACTTGGCCTTCTATACTCTTCATTTACGGCCTATTTAGGATTTCAGCCTAATAATGACGAGTGCAGCGTAATGGCTTTAGCTGGATTTGGAAACCCGGTGTATTTACCTGAAATTGAAGCGATCTCATGTGGCGAATCTCTCGAAACTATTGATCTCGACACCGACTTTCTCAACTTCACCAGCTTTTATAAAATGCCTTATACAGACCAGTTTATTGAAGTCTTCGGAAAGCCGCGCGACCCTTCTGAGCCGTTTCTGTTCTCATGCTTCGATAAAGACCAGCCGGTTTCAAAGGAGCAGCAAAAGTATGCTGATATTGCTGCTAGCATTCAGGCATTTTTTGAAAAACACAGTCTTATTTACCTGAAAAGGCTGAAACAAAAAACCGGATTTGATAACTTATGTTTGGCCGGTGGTGGAGCCTTAAACTGTGTCAATAATACTCACCTTAAAAACAGTGGTATTTTTAATTCTATATACATCCCACCTGATCCCGGAGATGGAGGAACTTCTTTCGGAGCAGCACTTTATTTTGAAGCCCTGCAAAGCTCAAGTTTCACGCGTAGTGAGATGAACAAAGCCTACTTAGGTGGCCATTGCCTTTCTAAAACTGAAAGTCTTGAAGATATCTTATCGGCTATGGAGACCGATCGGTTCTCACGCTATGCCAAGCATGGATTTGAAAATAAGGTTTCTGTCGATTGGACCCACAAAACTTTTGATGATCAGGAAGAACTTTCTGAATATGTTGCCAAGGCTCTGGTTGCCAGCAAAATTATCGGTTGGGTTCAAGGGCGAAACGAACTAGGACCAAGAGCACTCGGCAATCGATCAATTCTGATTCGTCCCGACAAAAAAGATTTGGCACTGCGCTTGAGTCGCGAGGTTAAAGATCGGGCTCTTTATCGCCCCTATGCATTGAGCATGACTGAAACAGCCGCTTCAGAAATATTGGATATTCCTGCAAGTGATACCAAAAATCATCGTTGGATGCAGTTTTCCGCCCCCATTAAATCCCAGGCTTTGCAGCAAGTGATCTCTGGCGTCCATGTTGACGGAACGACCCGTCCTCAGGTTTGCTCTCAAAAAGATAACCCAAACCTCCATCGCCTCTTGCAAAAGTATGGAAAAGCCTCTGGGGGAGCGGAAGCTTTGATTAATACGTCGTTCAATGAAAGTGGCTATCCCATCGTACAAAATTCAATCGATGCTTTGGTAGTTTTCGCTAGAACATCAATGGATTGTTTGGTAATCGGAAATACAGTGATTGAAAAGGGGCAAAGAAATTGAGTAAAATTCAAAAGCTCATTTCAATTTATATCTATTCTTTGAAGCAAGTCATTGTTCAACTCAAAATCAACAAGCTCAGACCTCTTATTCCTCTTTTCGTTCTTTTGTATATAATAGGTATATTCGCATTTTTTACCTTTTTTGTGACTCCTTTGGCCCCTTTTGTTTATTCTCTGTTCTAAATGATGAAAACAATCAATAAAATTTCAATCTTCATTTTTGTTTTATGTAACATTTTTTTAGCTTTAGAACTCTATTTACGGCTGACTCTCCCCCCTGTGCCGCAGGCTGATCTGATCCGTGATCGTGCTTTGTTCACTCAACATCCATCGCTTATTTTCAAACATGTTAAAGACCAGGTCGTTACAGAGTCCAAATACGTGGGTGACAAAACAATCTTCAAGAACGTGCAATACTCTTTTGATTCTTTCGGGCGACGGAAAACCTGGACCGACCCCAAAGTTAAAAAGCAAGGAAGCGCTCTGTTTGTAGGCTCTTCTGTGGTTTTTGGAAAAGGTCTCAATGATGATCAAACACTGCCTTCTTTTTTTGCTCAACTTCACCCTGAGCTTGAAGTGCACAACTATGCCGTCCGAGGCTGGGGCACTCAACAGTACTTGGAACTTTTAAGAACAACCCCATTTCAATCCGAGATTGGCGCTCCCTTAAAATATTTGTTTTTCATTATCTCAGTCAATAAAGAGACCGGCCATGTGCAGCGACTGCAAGGCTCCATGGACTTATGTACGCCCTGCTGGTGGATGGCGAACCTACCAGCCTACCGCCAATCGGGGAACAATCGTTCTTTTCAATCCAAAGGCACCTTCAACGAGTATATGCCTCTACGATTTTACCTTTATAAGTTTCTCCAGAACTTGAGAATCGTCCGCTATTTCCGTATCAATGTGTCGAAAATGGAACAATCGGATTACGATACCTATGGTGAGCTGCTTTTGGAAATTCTGAATACGACTAAAAGTCTCTATCCCACAACCAAAGTCATGTTTATCAACCATCCATTTTCAGATCTTGAGTCCACAGAAAAACTTGAAAAAACAGAAGCTTATAAGGAATTGCCAATTTTAGAGTACTCTCAATTGATCCCTAAAGACGAGCTGAAAACGTATTACTTTGGGATGCAGTGGCCTTATCCAAAGCCGAAACTCAACAAGCGCATAGCAACAGAAATCTCCGCCGACGTATTGTCCCTTGATTCAAACTGACATATAATAAGGCCATGGATCGAAGACTCTTTATTTCAAAGTTATCGAAGACAGGATTAATCACAGTGGCTGGGGCCGGAGCACTCCTTAACCCATCGGCTGGAGGCTTCAAGCTGCCTCACTTTAAATATTTCAAATTGAATTTTCCAAATGCCATGGAATTCGCTGAGGCCCAAGAGATGATGAATCAGTTCTGGAATATGCAAGAGATGGACGCCATTCAAAGAGACTTTGAAAAATCAGGGAAAATTGTTTTTTCCAAGCACCAACAATCCAAATATCATGTTGAAAGTCTTATTGGCTTTTCTAGCGAAGAGGCTTACCAAGAGTGGGAAAGTGTCATTGCCGCTAAAAACTGTTGCGACGACGACCGCTTGCGACAAGAAGGTTTTAAGTTCACAATGAACCAGTTCAACATGAAATCTGATGAGAAACAGGCCTAAAGCGCCTAGTCTTTGATTTGCCTCCATTGCATTGGTCCTTCTGGCTGAACAGGAACTTAGAACCTTAAAAAGGATCGTTTTAAACTATCGGAAAGGTCCCAATCTATGGAAACGGCGCAATTTCCACCACAATCCAAACTTTTACACGGTCCGCTACTACCCGATGTGGCAACGTGGCTTAAAGACTATCCTTTGTCTTATTTTATCAATTCAAAGACTCAATCAAGAGATTTCGTCCGTAAACAGCTAGCAGAGGTGGACCCTAAAATTCGTCAGTGGCTAAAGCCGACTTTAGATCTCACCTCATTCTCGTTTGCTCTACCCACCCATGGAGTCTCTCAAGCTATTGAGTCTTGGCTGATTAACGAACAAAGACCCATTTTTATGCTTGAAGGCGATTACAAGTGGCCTCAGCTTCTGAACTCGAAAGTTAAAACGGTTGAAGACATTCATGACATTCCCGATGGCGCAGTTTTTTATGTTTCTAACCCCAGTGCGATCGACGGTCAGTGGCTAAAAAACTGGGAGAACTTGGGTCATGGGCCTTTTAAAATCATATTGGATTGTGCGTATGTGGGAACGGCTTTGCCAAGGCCCCTAAGGCTTCATGACAACGTAGAAAAAGTCTTCTTTTCATTTAGTAAGGGATTCGGTCTGCAGTTTTTAAGACTGGGGTGGTCTTTTAGCAAATCTCTAGAGGCTGGAGAAGCTGCTCTACTTGAAGTCTCTTATCTTTCCCTATTGAATATCTTATTAACTGAAAAGCTGATTAATGAGTTTCCTTTAAACTTTTGCCATGACTCTTTAAAAGCGAAACAACTTGAAATCTGCCGGCATTACAAGCTCAAGCCGGCGGATGTGGTATTGATCGGCCAGAGCAAAGACACTGAGCTTCTGGCCTTCCAACGGGCCCCCCACTATCCCGCCCGAATTCCGCTAACACCCTATTTTTAAACCGAACTTCCAATTATTCCGTTCTAAGATTAACCTTGCTTGATAGCGCTATTACCGAGATAATATTTTGCATTATGTGGCAATGGGTATTCGCTATTTTACTTTTCACTCCCAGTCTAGTGTTGGGCAAACCAGATATTTTTTTTTCTGACAGCGAAAACAAATCCCCTGAGTTCCAATTAAAAGCAATTCAAGCACGCTTGCAAATCGACTCCAAACGAAAATACGGATTAAATACCCAAGAAACCGTTTATCGATATCTTGAATTAGAAAAAGATTTTTTGAAGGCCACAGATTTTTTACTTGATGTCATCAAAAACAGTGAGAATGCTACGTTTCGTAGAATGGCCTCGGTTTTTTTGCAGCCAGAGTGTCCTGAACCTCAATGTTTGGACTATATAACGATGATAATGAATTTGCCTGACCAAGAGCTTAGGAATGTCTATCTAAAAAATAAGCTCAATAGTTTAACACTTCGAAGTTTTTATCCAAGACACCATGGACGAACTGAAATTACTGATTTTTTTAGCTGGGTTCTGGAAAACAAAAAAGGGCAACTTTTTAAAGTTCTGAATCTAGCTATCGATTATGGATTTTATTCTTTTTCTGAGAAATTATTTGAAAAATTTGCGCAAGACGTTCGTGATGACAAGTGGATCTATTTCAAGTCCTGTATTGTTAAATATCTAAAAGGAAACCTCGCACAGTCTTTACAATGCCTTAAGGTTAACCAAGGCATGTACTTTCAAATGCGTGCTTTCTACGTCACTCACCTTGTTGGCGACAAATCGCCGAACGCAATCCAAAAACTTAATTATTTTTCGAAACAACTTTCGGCTGCCGACAACATTTGGTTTAAGCCGACGCTAATCAAATTGCTTATTGGCGAAAGAATCTCCAAGCCAGAAATAGAGCGTCTTTTAAGTTCTAAAGTTTTCAACTTCTACAAAGAAGGTTATCTTTTTATAAAACTTGACCAAAAGTATAATTACTTTAACGAAGCTCAATCTCAGCTTTTTAAAAATCAATACTTGGAAAAATTTGGTTCATCGTTTTTAGGATCATTGGTCGACAAATCAACCGACCATTCAACTCTAACAACCCTTTTTGGTCCCCATGCAATGTTGAGTGTCGCCTCGAATAAAGGGAAGTAGCTATTCGATCTATAGGAGTGATCACAGTTAGAGTCATTAGGAAGTGATATATGGAAGACATTCTAAAGCAAGAAATATGTTTTTTGCCGCTTGATGTACCACCTCTGCCTGATAAAAATTTGATCTCAGATGCATTTCAAAAACTTGAATCAGAAGCCTACATTTGGTGGAATCGTGAAATCCTTCTTGGCGAGAGCAATTATGAAGACCCCCTTGGTTCCTACAAGTGCCATTGGTCAGAGCAAGCTAAACAACTTTTCCCCTCAATCGTTGAAAGCATCGAATCTCATCTTCCTTTTGAAAATCTTTTTTATGTTCATCTTGCGAGTGCAAAAGAAACTATTCTTCCCCATGTCGATGAGAATTATGTAGAAAAGCCCTTTCCGTTCCATATGACGATTTTACCAGAACTCAAGCAACACCTAGAGAAACACGAACCCGTGGGCTTTCGCTTTTTAATAGAGGGCCAGAGGGATGCTCTTTATTTGTGTTCTGACTACGATCCAGAATATAAAACGCCTCCAAAACAATCTAAAACCCACTGCCAACTTCCTGAGGACACCGATTTTTTTCTTATTCGAAATAGCAAAGTGCCCCATGGCGTCGATATCGACCCGAAAGTGTTTCGTTTGATGGGTTTTGCATTGGGGTCAGTTCAACCTGATGCCCACAGAAATTTAATAGAAAAGAGTTTGATAAAGTATGAATCTTACTGCATTCGCGCGAAAGACATCAAAAAATGATTATCAATCCTAACGAATTGCAGGTTTATGATCTTAAGAACGACCAGCATAGTCGTTGGGTTCCAGTTTTTGAAACTCTGATTCAACAAATCCAACAAGAGCATCATGGCGACAGACTGATTGGTAATTATGTAGGCCTCGATCAAACATGGACTGAATACGACATGTTTAACATCATCACTCATGGACCAAAAATCCTTGGATTCAGTGGCATGCATACCCACCCCTATCCTGAAGCCATTTCTCGTGTGCTTTCTCGCTTGTTTTACCTCGATGATTTGAGGCAGAAGAGTTTGAAGGGACACACTCTTCCAAGCTTCGCCTCAACGCTCATGCTTCCTCTTCAGCACGACAAAGCACTGAACCTGGATAAGGAAATTATTTTTTTAAGCTTCGAAGATATAAAAAGAAGAAAGTTTTGCTACAAACTGGCTTCTAGCCTACAAGAGAAGTTTAAGCAAAATTGGCAAGTTCATGAGCATATGGTGAATACTGTGCGCCCCTTACCTGATGGAACACTCAATTACGAGCAGCCTTGCTGGCAAAATGTTATTTACTTAAAACTAAAAGAAAACTGTTCCTTCCCACTTCCTACGATGACGACAGAGGAATGGAAGAGTCGATTTGTTGATAAGGACTAATATTCTTGTAGTCCATCGTGATTCGGTACAAAAGGCGCTTCTCCATTTGACAGTGATATCGTTTATGTATGGTGAGCCACTGGTCACTGATGACAACATCGCCATCTTGCCAATTATGATGGTACATATACTTTTCTTGCAGAACTTCTCTTTTAAGTTCTTCAACAAAGCTCTGAAACTCAATATCACTCATCCCCTCGATTCCAAAAAGCTGGAGGAAAGGGAAATAAAGACCCTGTCTTTGAGTCAACGGATTGGTATAAACTAAGGGAATACCTTGAGGCTCGCGATGGGATTTAAATTCGTTGAAGCTCGAGTAACGATTGGCTTCATATCCAAAGATTCCTTTTTTACCCTTAAGTTCTTGTTTCCAAGCTTCGCTGAGATCCTGGTAAGCTCGATAGGTATTGAGCCAACTGGTTCGAGTGCCGCCAGTGCCATGAACCCCATACAACCAAACAATGTCTTTTCGATCTCTATAGGCACTGGCTCTGTTGGCGTGCCAATCTAAATCCTCGTCGTGCCCAAACAGTCCGGTCGCATTACCTTTTTCGTCTTTTTGTCCGGTCACCCTTTGCACGGCTGAAATGATACCATTGTCATCAGAGGGACATCTGTGCCAAATCGATTCTGGCATCATTTCCACATCGCCAATAGAACGTGCCAAATCAACCTGTACTCGCGGCGCCAGCTCTTGCCCACGAATGACCACCACCAATTCATTCAGCACCAGACGGCCAACTTCCAGCATTTCCTGTGAAGATATCTGCTGAAGTGAGAAGTTGTTTAACTCCGCACCCCAATCGACACCCTTTAATGTCATGACTTTTGTTTTTCCCATCATAACCTTAACCACCGGGAGTGAAATGATCTTTTATCTTACAGTGGGTGTCTAAGTCCTCTACCAAATCCTGGGTTGCAAACGGCCAACTTGCCACTGTTCGCCGTAAAACCTTTTCCTCGGTTTGCGGAGGGTTCACCCAGTGGGCGGAACCCGTTTTAAAGAGGACGGCTCGGTTGCGCTGGGGCCTGATCTTATAGGGGCCTACAATACGCATCTCTTCTCCGGCCTCTTTAAGAATTTGCTGGTTTTCAAGCAGATATTTTTCTTGGTTTTTATGTTCCGACAAATAAGATTTAAGGTCTTCAGAGCTTGGGAAAACCAACTCTCCACCCCGTTCACAGTCATCGATAAATAGTAAAAAAGCATACTCGCCATAACGCCACTGTGGTTCACAGTGAACGTCATAGAAAGAATCGGCGGAGAAAGACTTTAGAAAAAGCTGCAACTCATTAAGATTTTGGCGTGGACATTTTCTATTGATGAGTGCGTCAATGGGATTAAATAGGGATTCAAGTAGGTTTTTGTTTTCATTAATGGCACTGGGATGAACCCTATAGCTGTAAAGTGTAGGATTGACTTTTGATCGCCTAAAACAATCTCTGATCCACTCACCCGGAGTCATTTCATAACTCTGATCTAAAGAAAAGTACGACTCCACCTCATTTAGCAAATCTTCAGACAAATAATTGTCTAGCGTCCAAATTTCATTAGCGACTTGTTGTTGCCACACAGGGGCTCCTTTTAATTAAGACCGTGCGAATCACAAACCCGGGAACGTCAATTTCAAACCATTTTTCGGAACAAAACGGACTACTGGGCCGGTGATGATGGTTATTATGAAGACCACTTCCTAAAGTTAACAAATTCACCAACAAGTTATTGTAGCTGTGGTCCCTTGTCGGATGATTGCGATACCCAAAATTATGGCACAGAACATTGACCAACCCAGCGCTATGGAAGGTGACGACGGCTGGAAGGCAGATAAAAAAAGCAGTGAATTGAATTGAAACGAAACTGCACAGGAGAAATCCCACGCCAAGGAGACGAAAATAGTTATTGTGGTACCACCGGACTTCAGGATTCTTCATTTCTTGAATAATCATA
>CAXRIX010000091.1:0-16164 GCA_964230555.1 Bdellovibrionales bacterium | reverse complement strand
AAAAAAGCCGTGGTTATGGCCATGGATCCACTGGTGCAAAGAGACACCTTGTACCGCGGTCGAATTTTTGAACCCCTGCGAGATGGCGTTTACCTGGCTAAGATTGCCTTGGTGAAATATTTCATCGATCCTTTCCAAAATGGGATTCACCTCATTCAGTGTGACCCTTCCATTGGAAACTGCCCGTGCCCCGAAGGCGACAACACCTGTAACGAGGCCTCTAAAAAGTATCACGTCCAACCTGTCTCCGATGGGGGCGAGGCCCGCAAAGGTCAGTACACCACTGTTATTAAAAAACTGATCCGGGTTCAGGCCGGTCGAATTACTACGCCTCTTGAGTTTTCAATGCGCGACTTGCGTATGATGAGTGTTCGTTCACAGATCATGGTTCAACTAGAAACCATCGACGAGCGCGCCTTGCTACAAGGTAACATTGTCGACCAACGCATTGACGAACTGGAGCGCCACTTTTTTGAACTCAATCCGGACAGTATGACTGAAGAGGAACGTTTAGCTTTTCAAGAGCGCTACGGTTACCTCCCTGAAGCTCTGACTCCAGAAGAAAGAGAACGTAAATTGGCTGAGCTTGCCGCCACCCAAGAAGAACAACGAAAGAACTTCCTTGAGTTTGTTGAAGAAACTGAGGAAGAACTTGAAGCCAGCCGCCGCGAGCAATCAGCCGCCCAACGTCGCCGTTTTGAAATGGTCGATGAGATTGAGCGTGGATTGGCCGACGGAAACCCCCGAGCCGAGTATGAAAAAGAAAACCCACTGATCAGTCTTCTTCGTCGTGAGGACTGGCGTGATATCATTCAGTCAGCGCGCGATAACCTAAGCCAAATGGAATTGCAGTCGAAAGCCTATTGGGATGGATGGGGTCAAGAGCAATTCAATGATCTTATTGCCGATGTTAACCACGGGTCTTACATTCCGCAATTCGCAAACACCCGCCCGAATTTCGCAAACTTTGTTCGCAATGTTGAAACCGCTGTGCCCGAAGATGATTATGTCAGCCAGGCGGCACCGACTCGTAGAAACTATGCCGATTACTTACTGACGGCGCAGACCTTTCTAATCGGACAAGGACTTGAAGGCGTGGTTCTCTCTGAGCGCGACTTAGAAAGAATGGCGATCAATAACTACACACAAAATCCGGTGGCACCGATCATCGATTTGAACTTGCTACGTAATAAGTCCGGTTTGATGCGCCGATCGTTTATTGGTCCCTGTACTCTTGTTGAAAACGACAACATGTCAGAGATGCGTCCCACCGACACGGTCGATGAAAAGTACTGTGACCGCATTGACTGTGGTGAGACCCTTTACGAGCCTCGCACCCCACTTCCTGATAACACGTTTTTTGAGAACTCCGCTCACCATGACTCTTTAAAGCCGTTTGCCGGAATGCATGTCGATGAAGTGATCGCTATGCACCGAGACAATGAGCGACGTTATGAAATGGAAATGGATGCACTGTCGCAAATGGGTAACTTTGTTGAAAGCTACAACATGAGCTACGTGTCGCTAACCAACAAGCCGCTCACGAAGTACAAGCAGGGATGCACTTTCGATGGTCAGGAAAACTGTTTTCCCGAGACCCAAGAAAATCGCATGATCTCTCACGATTTTATGGAGCTTCTTAACGAAAAAAGTCTTCCAAACCTTTTAGGTCGCTTCTTTTTAGTGAACCCCATGCACGAATTGCAAGAGGTGAACCGTGAAGTGATTCGCGTCGACAGTCTTGAACCTCTGTGGAATCGAACCAAAAAGAGCCCTGGGATGATTATGTCCTTTCTCACCCGAGACACAGGCGAAGTTCCCATGGATTACAGTCAGCATCCTGGGAACATGTACAACGCGGTTGGAAATCACTACCTGCGCCGTCGCTTCGGCTCTCCAGAAGACCGCAAGATCAATCATGCACGCGTCAGCCAGTGGCTAAGCGAGGGCTTGGATAAACTAAAGCTTGATGACAGTTTAAGAATTTGTAACGCATTGGCCATGCAAGTGGCCGATCACCTCGTGAAAAGCGATCTGGTCACACCCGAAGCCATGGACCGGCGTTTGTTCAACGACGAAACCGATGCCGAGGCCTACTTGCTTCACAAGTGTATGGCCCACGTCCGCTACCTGCCAGAGTCCGACGAAGTCTTTCTTGATGGTGTTCACTTTGACCGCCGATTCAAAATCTTAAAAGCCGGCAAGTACGAACACATCCGCGGTATGAACATGAACATTAATGTCGGTGTGGATTTTGGAATCTCCACCTACGAAGATGTTTCGACCACAACCTCAGCTGGAGTCAATGACTCCGGAGTCCTTGGTATCACCGGTGCCGGAATCGGTGCCGCCTTGGGTGGTGTTCCGGGTGCCGCGATTGGCGCCAGTGCGGGGCTGATCATTGCCTCGATGTCTTCAAGCCGAAGTGATGGGGTCAACCGGGCCCAAGGAACCTCTGTGAACGCGGCCACGTTTTTGGTGGCCCAGAAGGCCGACTTCCATATCAATATCCTAGAGCATGAAAAGTGTTTAGCCTTGAAGTTTGGTAAAGAACTGATCGAGAACCTTGATGACGAGTATTTACACTTAAAAGACGGACTGGATATCGACAGTCCAGAGGTTCGTAAATCTCTGGGTCGTGGCTTTATGGTTTGTAATGGAACACCTTCAACTCAACCAGTGGAAATTCCAGAAAGCTATTACTACATCACCCAGCACTTTATGGCCGGTGACATGCTTGATGATGTGAACTTGTTGAACCATGTTTGGCTTCTCGCCCTGCGCGGAAAGCGAGACTACAACGAGTTTATTCGCATTCTACAATCCAAAGAGATTGGACCGGACGGAGAAGTGATTGCCGAAGGTGAGATTTATGATTATCCCCTGTCGCGCTTAGGACGGGTTTACAAACAAGTGATTCCCACCTTCCCCGGACTTTACAGCGTCCGAGAGTAACCCAAAAAACAGATCCTGCGCCTCACAAGTCCGTGAGCGCAGGGATTTCCCGAGTCCAGTTTAAAATTTGCTGGGGCAAGAGAGCTCTTTTTGAGGCCCTCAGTTCATTGATGATATTTAATATTTCTATAAACAGAAGAATCGGCACTGAAAGTGGGATTGGACCGCCACCTGAAAGCGCTCCTTCTATTCAACGAAATGTATGAATTTCCTTAAAATATAGCTGAGCTGTGAAAGATCTCTCACAGCTCCTTCTTCATTTAAGGTGGGAATTTACTGACAACCCACGCGCTTGATTTTAGTTTTTCCTAAAACCGTGGTGCCTTGCTGACTGCCCCCTTCTTCACTACCGAGGACAGTGGCGCCGGTGCTGGCCATTGCCAATTTAGCATTGCAGTGAAGCTCAATGGTGGCTTTGCCCAAAACGTTGGTGTTGGATTTCAAACAATACCAGCCATTGGGATTTTTAAGCTGCATCAGCTTGCCACCCAAAACGTTCACTGACGGTTTGATGTATACCAACGATGGTTTTTTTGTGGCCTGAGTATCAACAATATCACTCCCGGCTCCAAACACACTCACCGAAGTCGAAATTGTTTTGTAAGAAGGGTTCTTAGCTGTGAACGGATGGTTCTTCCAATGGGATAAGCAGTCGCGAACCTCTTGATCATAGCCGGCCTGGGCTGTGGCCATTCCACTTAAAACGAATACACTCATTAATAAAAATTTCATGTCTTTATCTCCCTATCGGTAATCATGTAAGTAGTCGATTTGGTCCGGAATCCACGGTTCCGTTTCGCCATGCACTCCAAAAATTCGATCCCCCACTTGTGACTCCACTTTTCCGGGAGCCACTGAGGGTTTGTAATCACTAGTAATAATGTCACCGTCTTGCAATGTCGGCAAAATGCGCTCTAAGGTTTCTTCGGCGATGATTTTTCGTCGCACCAGATCGTCCAAAGACTTCTGCAGCTCATCGCGTGTGAAGCCATAATTGAAATTCAGATCCTGAGCCACTCGCAAAACCTGGTTCTCTTTCAAGCGACTGTCCTGAAACAGATCGAGACAGGTTTGAAAAGAATTGTATGTCGGCACAATACGTCGACCAAATTTCAGATAATATTCAGGATCGGTGTCGATGGCCAAATTGATATAAACCTTCTCCACCGGGTCATGTTCCGGACACTGATCTTGCAGGTCTAAAATCGTATCGATCTGGGCGCGGGTCACACCAAAATGTTTCAGTAACTTAATCAGTTCCTTCTCGTCCCACCGGCGACTGCAAATATCGGAGTACAAAGAATAAATGGTGGCGTCGGTTTCGCTGTCATCGCCCCACAGCACCTGGCTGATTTCCTTTTGAAACTTCGAGCGCAACTGCATCAAGGCTTGAATTTTAAAGCCCACTTGTTGAGTGAGTCGACGCCAGCGAGAGGGGTGGATGTTCTTAAGGTTGTCTTTAAAAAAGATGCCTTCCGGAACAATCTCATCAATCTCGAGCTTTTCTTTAATTTTGTTTTCAATCTGGGGTGGCGAGGCGGTAATAAAAAACAAGGGAAACCGTTGATCGGTGTGATTGGTTTCCCAGTTTTCTTTCACACAGGCCACCAAGGTGGACGTGCCGGGGACGTTGCGTTTTTGAAAGGATTTTTCAAAGGCTGTTCGAAAAAGGTCGCCCAGGGTGTGCCAAGAGGTGTCTAAATAGGTCTTATCCAGATCCCAAACATAGATCTCGGAGTGCTGATTGGAAACCGGTGGACCATAGGAGAAGTACACCACATCCCCTAAAATTTCTGACCTCAGTTTCCAATGATCCATAAACCCCTCAAATTCTTACCAATCTTATCTTCAAAGAGGCACAAAGGCCAATTGCCGCTTCGACAATGACATGGTATGCCCTAGCCATGTTTATATGCGATAAATCCGATGTTGAAAAACTCAATTTCTCCCCTCGCAGCCATTGTTTTAAAATGGCCCGAGTGGAATGGTGCAATGTGGTCCTGAATCCTGGTGAGCGTGATGACTGGCCCCTGGTGGATCTCAGTGATCTGGATTTCACAGAATGCTTGATTGATCTGTTTGGCCCCATGAGCCTGGTGGAAACAGTTGAGCTTTTTTCGGCCTGCCAAGAGTTTCCAGCTCTAGAGAGCGCCCTTAACAAAGAGCTCTTTATGAAGGCCAACAGTCGCCAGTGGAACCAGAAAACATCGGAGCTGTTCGCGGCCGTCGAACAGACCCCTGTTGCCTTTAGAGACTGGGCCCACCAAAAGCAAATGGGACAAAAAGACCTGCAACCCTTGGTGAGCTTAAAAAATCCCCAAGAAATCGCCGACCTTCTTAATCAATTTTCCGCCCAAAACTTGAGCCGTAGTGAAGGCAAACAGGCGCTTGACTGGATTGTCGATCTGCATTTAATGGGAACAGCCACAGACTTAATAGCACCGCCAGAATCGGGCACCTGGTCTGACCGCCTTCAGCAATTGCGCCATCCGATGACAGACACCCCTGCCTCAAATTCAGAAAAGGCCGGCTGGCCCAAATATGTTCAGGTTGTGAATTTCCGCCAAGGCGATCGCGTTCTTAAAAAAATGCAGATCACCTATCTTGATAAAGACGATTTAAGTAAAAAACTTCAGCGCCTTTCAAAAACGGAGCCGCAACTGTGAACGCCCATTGGCTGCAGAAATTTGATCGCGTCCTGATTGACGAAAAAGTAAAGGACAGCGAAACCGCTTTGCGCTTTTTTGAAGTTTTTGGTGATAAGGCCGAAGTCATTCAAGGCCCCCCACCTGACATTGAGAAAGGCGAACTTTCAGCCGGGCAGTTTGCGCAGAGCAAACGCCAAATTCATGTCACTGAATTTAAAGGGCAGTTTTTTAAAAAGTGCCCGGGGTTTCATAAGGGCATGGCCTGCTGCAATTACTTTGTTTTAAACCTGGGTTTTCAATGTGATATGGACTGCTCCTACTGCTATCTGCAGTCGTTTATTAACTCCAACTACCTGACTGTTTATACTAATATCGAAGATGCCTTTGCAGAACTTCGCAGTATGGAATCCCTTCACGACCAACCCGTGCGCATTGGTACCGGCGAAGTCATCGATAGCCTGAGCATGGACACCATCACCTTGTACTCTCGCAAATTGATTGAATTTTTTAAAGACTACCCGAAGTGGACATTAGAGTTTAAAACCAAATCCGACAGGGTTGATCAGTTTTTAGACTGTGACCACGGTGGCAACGTGATTGTCAGCTGGTCGATCAATCCACCAAAGGTGATTGAAAGTGAAGAGCATGGGACCGCCTCTTTTGAACAGCGTCTACTCGCCGCCGAAAAGTGTCGTGATAAAGGATATAAAATCTCTTTTCACATCGATCCCATGATTTGGCATCCGGAATGGAAAGAGAGCTATGGGTTTTTGGTGGATCAGATCAGTGATCGCTTCACGCCTCGTGACATCCCGGTGATGTCAGTGGGTGCTTTGCGCTTTCAGCCGGAGCAAAAAAATATGATGCGTGAACGCTTTGGTATGAGTTCACTTGTGACCCAAGCCGAAACCTTTCGCAGTGCCGATGGTAAGTTAAGATACGACTACAGCCTGCGCCAGCAGATGTTTGATTTCGTGTTAACTCGATTTAAGTCCAACAACCCAGCTTGGAAAATCTTTATGTGCATGGAGACCCCTGAAACTTGGGTCGATACCTTTGGCCATACCCCTTACCACGAAAAGCCATTGCGCGAACTTTTTCAGCCTATTCGCTAGACAAAGGTAAATAAGTTCAACACCGCCAACGTCTCAATCTGAGAAAACTGTCTAAAAATAAACAATGAGCCTTAAAAAGCCGATAAGTTTTGATAAGATAGGTTTATCTCTTGAGGGGGGAAAACATGAACAAGGTACTATTATCAGTGATGGCTTTTATCGTCGGAGTTGGAATGTCAATCTCGTTTCAAAACTGTGGCGGCAGCAGCTTACAAGCCAATAGCTCAGACAACGACGGACTGCAAGTCGATGTTGTCAATGACGAAGAAGATGATGGTACGATCACGGGTGAAAACGGTGAGTTCGGTTTCAATCTTGGACGAGGCGACAACATCTTTTATACGACTGGCGGCGGACTCTCTCTTGACTTTGCCACCACCCGTTTCCTCTCAACTGCTTACTATGTGTTTTTAGAAACTCATGTCTACGAACAACGTGGAACCACCTTCACTCGGGATCTGCCGACAGCGTACTGTACGAACTCGGCCCTTCCCCACTGTGCCCACACCACCACCGCACCTTGTGTTGGCTTGGGATGTTATAAAAGCACAACCCCGGTTCGTTGCCATTGGCAAAAACGCGCCAGCACCGCCGAAATGAATCGCGCCATTGGTGCTTTAAGTAATATTCAATTTGTTACTCGCAATGTGACAGCCGAAGATCCTATGATTTCTGATTGTAATGATCCTCTTCTTTATTTCTATAAAGAAGGAAGCAGCTTGGATTTATCGTTAGCGCAAAAAGGCTGTGTGCCCGACGGCATGTACTACGCAGTCGACAACAGCGGCGATGACATCCAAACCATTTTTGATGCTGAGATCAATGATGTCGATGCTTTAACAAATAATCAAGGTGATCCTGAATACTGTAACCTTTATGCCAATTACTACTGGGGAACTTCAAAGGTGACCTACAGCTCACGCTCTGGTTCTGCGCAAGCGCCTGAAGACTCTTATGCCTATGATGTGACTTACGAAGCTAAAACGATCTCTATCAATGGCGAAGATCGCTTAGCCGGCATGGCCGACCTCGTGTTCCGCGAGCCAGAATCGGGTGCCGGTGATGGTAATACCTACTGCGCCAATGGCGTGCCGGTTCAGCCAGCAGAGATCGACGTTCTTTTCCCTGAAGAGGGTTTGAACTACGAGGTTCTACGCACGCAATCAGCCGTATCCACGGTGCCAACAAGCGAAGTGACCTATGAAGACCCTGTGGATGGGGGCTCGGTCTGGAGACTGTTCTTAACAAGAGGCACCGCTCTTACTCACTCAGGTGGCCCCATCGTTGACGCCGCACAAGCTCAGGCGATTCAGAACATTATGGAAACTGTTTTGGTTAATCGTGCTAAAACCAGCGGCCTGGCTCAACCCTGCCCACCTGCTTCTCAATAATAAGAGACCTTTTTTAAATTCTAAAAATGACCAAAAGGTTAAGTTGTAAAACTTAACCTTTTGTTATTTTAAGACATTATTTTTACACCTGTTTTCCCTCTTTTCACCCGTAAAATCTTTCATCTCAAAGCACGTTTAAAAACAAAAGTATCGGCTCTTTTCCTCTTCAGTGGCGTCTCAGATGGAACGCTGTTTGCACTATCAATTAGTGAGATTAAACACGGGAGAGACCCATGCGATTCCTCATACACTTAGCCATTATAATTGCCACAGGAAGTGTCCACGCTGAGCTGCCCTTTCTCTCAGGCCCCGAGCCAGAGGCCCCACAAACTTCAGTATCAGAAAACTCCGTCGAGCATCGCGCCCTTCAGGGGATCATCCGCTACGTAGGCTCTCATTATCAAAGCTGTGCCCCCTTACTAAATACATCCGTGTCAGCAGTCTCAGCTATGCAGTCCGGACAGCAAGACGGAATAGCTCACCAAACCAGCCAATGCACCGATCGCCGTGGTGCTGATTTTCGCTATCTTACTGGAGGTATTCTAAGAGGCCGTGATGGTGAGATCGATAGTTTCCGTCGCGTTTGGTGTTCTGGAGCTACCGGTGGAACCATGTCAGCGGCTGGTTTAAACTTCACCCAAAATCAAACCGACCCGTTTTACTCGCCCACAACTCTTGAGGTCTACAGTCTTTCACAACAACCCAACAGCTGCCTCTATAATCCAGAGATCAGTGTGCAATCAAGCTTGCGCCCCGGAGATTTTCTCAACACCAGTGCCAATCACTTGGTTCAAGTTTACGAAGTCGGTGACGACCCTTTAGGTTTACAACAAATCCAAAACGCTTCACAGTGCTCTTCCATTTCAAAAGCGAACTTTGATTTCACCTACGTCCACGCCAGTTCAACAAATGTTCAGTCGGGAATTCATTTTCAACAAGCCAAAGACTCGACCAGCAAATGCATCACGGACCTTGTGCGCGCCACCCAAGCCCTTTGCCGCGAGATGTTTGCCAACAACACCCAATCCGGCCAACTGCCTGTGGCAACCTATGGCAACGGTTACACCGGTCACACCTCACACTTCTCACTACTGCGCCACCACGGTGACCAAAAAGAAGGCTGCACCCGCGAACCCACACCGGTCCGTGGCGAATCCTGCCTCGCCGACTCCTGCTACCAAGCCGTGAACGAAAGAATCCTACCCGGCCACAACAGCACGCAGCCCAATATAGAAAACCTCTTCGTTGATGGGCAAACCGGCTCCAACCAAGACACCAGCCTCTAAGGAGGGCGCTTATAGCCTTTCCTCTTTGTTAAAAATCAAAGGTGAAGGGTCTATGATATCGATCGCCTTTAAGGCTCCATAAAGATCCACAGTCAACTGAATTGTTTTATGTATAAGAAAGGCATTCAACTGTTATACCCAAAAGGTTCAGACTCCTCAAGTGTACACCATTGTTATTGATCACCTAGCGCCACCAAAGTCTAATATCGGTACCGTCCCGTGTCCATGAAAGGTGTCAGGCTCCAAATAGCCAAGCTCCAGAAAACGAAATTTTTAATTGAAAGATTCAGATCAACGAAACCTTAGTAACAAGTTAACGTCTCGTTAATTATTGTACCGTCACTGAGGGAGGCTTCCACTGAGAAGTTCGAATTGTTCTCTGGGGACATGGTGAAGTCGTGAAGGTTACCCTCTAAGCCGCCTTGACCGTTGGCCTCAACAGGAAAAGGTTCGGTCTGTAAGCGGGAGTGGCCCAGTCCTAAAGTGAAGACGCCAAAACGTTGGCCTGGTGGAATATTCACCAGTGAATGGACACTTAAAATTTCTTCGCTGTTTTCAATCGGATAAACATTCATTTTAGAGACATGAACACTTGAGCTTTGGGCCTGCAGGTGGATTTCTCCAAAGCGTTGGCCGGATGTTAAAAAACTTTCTCCGGCGAGATGGCCTTTGTTATAAGCCTTAATAGAATTGGGTTTCTGATCGATCATTAGTTTTTGTTGACCATCAAAAGCGGCATTGCTGACAGTCGAACTGTTGCCATCGATTTGAAAATCAATTTGTGCGGTTTGCGCAACAATCTGGTCTGTGCGTGAGGGAATATCTTTTAAAGCAATCTGCAAGCTTGAATTACTATTGGTCGAGAAATCCAACGACCACTGACTCTCATCAAGGATCGAGGCTCCGGTTCTTAGAGCCAATTGATCCGCCCGTCGGTAGACAAAGGAAGCACCTGGGGTTGGGATGTAAGATGTGGCCACTGCCATTGGCTCTAATTGAGCACCCCAAACAATAATTCCGGGATGTCCGGTGGTTGGGTAAAGTAAATTTTGATTTCCGTCCATCAGCTCATACATCACTTGCATGTTTTGGCCTGTGGTTCCTCGCACATTCAGCGATAGGGCGATTCGCGTCCAACCGTTGGGATAAGCTTGAATATCACAGCGAGGGGTGTTGCTTGAAGGCGTTAACGGCTGCACGGTTTGAGTTTGTAGGTTAGCAACACAACGAATCACATTTCCTTCCAAGTCTAAAAGTCCCAAGCTTAGCAGGCGTCCTGCTTGAATGGGTTTAGCGAAAATAGAAAGAGAGTACTCAGTGTTTGGGTCGACGTAGGTGGCATGATTGAGTTGGCGAACCACATTGTCGGTGCTGTTTTCAGCTAAAACAAAAGCCGGGCCATTCAGCATCGGGTTCTGCTCTGTGCCATGGGGTAGCGTCGTGGCTCCTGTGGTTGACCAAGTTCCTATATTCAGGTCTCCGGAATAGAAAAGTTGATTTTTCGATTCGGGCTCAAGCAATATCGAGCGTCGTCCTGAAATTGGGGAGACCTCAAACCTTGCAACATGGTCAGACACAGTTTGCATAACCCCACTGGCATCCCAAGTTGTAGCTATGGACCATCGAACGAGTGAAGTTTGCGAGGGAAGACTTGAACTGAAATCGTAAGTTTCATCGGCATTGGGCCACTGTGATTCGGCATTCGAGATAATTAAATTTTTACCCAATGTCGGGCCTTGGTAGGACGAACGGCAAAAGGTGGAAAGCGAGGGAAGAAAATTGAGAGCATTTTGTAATGCCACTTCATCTTGTGGGTAAACGCCGTTGAATTCTTCTTGTGTATCAAGATCACGGATGGCATCCACAGGTATGGAGAGCTTTCCTTCGTGCCCGTCACCGGCCATTTGATTTCGGAAAGAACGTTGGTTAGAGAACTCTGCAGGGTTCGAGCAGTTTTGAAAACCAATAAGCAACAGCCCCATAAGAGCTATTAACCTAATTCGGAATATAATACCGTCTTGACTGAACCCCATTGACTCCACCCTTTCCTAATTATCTCTATATTATAAGAAAAAAGCTAGTGTCCCCACTTATGATTTTGTCGCGAACACCGATAAAAAAACATGGGAAATCTTGGCCAAGAGTTCGATCAAATAGAAAACTGTATCAAAACAGGACAGTTCACCTCAGCTCAAAACCTTTTGGGGAAGATCCGTCTCAATTCCCTGCCACGCCAAAATGTGCTTAGGTTTTCTAACCTGGCTCGGCGTTGTGGAAAGGTGCAAAAGTCTTTAAAAGTTTTAAATCCTTTTGTTCGTCATCTCAGTGCGATACAGCCCGCCACCGATGAAGAACGGGCCGACTACGCTTTTTCATTGCATCGGATCGGCGCCAGTTTTGAAGCTAAGAAACTTCTGTCTGAACTCGACCCCGCTAAGGCTCCCAGCGCTTTATTTTTTGCGTCTATCATCGCCTTCTCCGAATGGCGCTACGTCGAGGCCGAAGAAATTCTGCAAAACTACATCAAGTCTTCGGTGATCAGTGATTATCAGTCTTTAATGGGACGATCGAACCTGGTGAATGCCTTTATCTTTCTTGGAAAGTTCCAGAGGGCGGAAGAAACCATCGGCGACCTTCTTGAGTCCGCCAATAAAAAAGAGTTGGGTCTTTTAAAAAACTTGTGTCTTCAACAGAAAGTGGAACTTTTGATCTCACAAGACAAGATGCAAGAAGCCCTTGCAATCCTTAAAACCAACCAACAACAAATGCAGGACAGTGGTCACTTGGTGGAAAACTGGACATGGAAATGGTTTGAGGTTTCACAAAGTGTTATCATCGGCGGATACGCAGGCAAAACTCGGTTGGCCGAAGCGAGCCAAAACGCCCTTCAGCGTGGCGCCTGGGAGGATGCTCGGGATATTGATTTTTATCGGTGCAAACACTTTTCTGATGCCGAAGCCTTCGCCAAACTTTGTATTGGCAACCCTTTTCATTCAATCAAAGAAAAACTGAAAGCCTTGGTTCAACTGAAAGAGCCAGAGGAGTATCTTCTTACCCATAATTCTGTGAACAGTGCCTCAACGTTTTCTGTGATCGATTGGAATCGGCAAAACATCAAAACCCTTGACGGGTCAGAGATTGACTTTTTAACCTCGCAAACCCATTTTCGATTGGTACAGTCCATGCTGTCGGATGCTTACCGCCCCAAGAAATGGGGCGCTCTTTTCAACGATATCTTTCCCGATGAGTACTACAACCCTTTTGGCTCTTTAAATCGATTGCATCAAATCGTGTTTCGTCTCAATCAAAAAAACAAAGAACTAGAAATACCCTTTCAGGTCACGGCTCATAATTTTGGTGTTACGTTTACCAGTCCTCAACCCATTGCCTTTCGACTCACCGCCGCCGATTCTTTAGCCACTGCGGAAGACCCAGAGTTCAGTCTGTTAATAAATAATATTCCAAAAGGCAGCGAGTTTCGAGTTATGGATCTTTCGGATTTCTTGCCGGGTGATCGTCGCACCCACCAACGCCTTCTTAAAAAATATGTAGAAGATGGCAAATTGGTTAAGCTTGGAAAAGGAAAAGCCACTCGCTACAAAAGAGTGGCTTAGTTGGCTATTTAAAAAGACCCTCCAGCGATCATTGCTGTCTCCCCGATCAGTTGCTGATTCTGCGGTAGCGCAGGTCCGCACCTTGTCCGAATTGTCGAACCATGTCGATCAAGCTCGAATTGGGTGATAGGGATTGATACGTCTGCTCCAGGCGACAAGCATCCTGCTGCGGATCGGGTTGGCGACTGTAGAAGAAGGTAAAAACTTTCTCGTTAAAGCAGGTCTTCGTGCTCGTCTGTGAAGCCACCAGAGCACTCATTTCGGCCGCTCCTGTGGCATTCGTCCCCGGACCAAACACATCGGATAGATCCACTTGCGAATCAACAGCCACGTGATTACCAGTAAACTGGCCCGAGTCATTAAAAATGGGCTCTTGGTTTCCAAAGGCTCCAATGGAGTTGAAGTTTGAAAAAGCAAACCCAATGGGGTTGATCTGGCGATGGCAGCTCACACAACTGGGGCCTGAGGTTTTGATCTGGGTTTTCTCGCGCGTTGACAATCGAAAGTCCACGTCGATGCTGTTGAACTCATCCAGAGCGTTGTCTGGTGGTGAACCAAGATCCAAGCATAGAATGTCTTTTCTTAAATGGGCTCCCCGCAGGATCGGATTGGTTAGCTCACTTCCTGAGATCAACAGAGCGGCGCGGGTCAGCAGTCCAGCCCGATCCTCTGTGGCGGGTAAGCGCACAGCGTTTTCAGGTGTAAAGCTCATTGGCGCGGCTTGGTTGACGTTGTAAACTTCCATCAGCTCAGGATCGCGAGCAAATGAGATATCGGTGGTGAATAGATCATCAAATGTACCGCCAGCTGTGGTAACAAAAGAGCCAAGCTCTTCCAATTCGTTGATCATCGAACGGCGAAGATTAGGGCCGTAGTTAACATTTCCAGCAACGATATCCAATTGAGGGTTGTTAGAAAACTGTGGAATGGATTCAAGCTTTAACCACTCATTGTAAAACTCTCGTAAACTTCCATCCAGTTTTTGGTTTTGCGACAGAATGTGGTTCAACGCTTGGTTGTAACCTTGGTCGGTTGTTAAATCCTGAGACCTGGCAATATTCCACAGTTGTGTGTCGGGCATCGTGTTCCAAAACCGATAGGCCAAGCGACTGATGATCGCATAATCAGAAAGACGATAAACACCAGACTCATTGGTCGCTCCGGCCACCAGGTTTTGATCTTCGATTTGGAATAGAAAATGAGGTGAAATCAATACGCGAATGATAAGGCGTTGCACACCCTCTTGCAGAGAAACACCCGAGAACTCGGCTTGCAGGGCTGTCATCTCATTGATGGCTTCGCCTGATTCCGTGGTTAAGTTGTCGGAAGACAAGCGAAGAGGCCTTCTAAAAGCTCGTCCCGCAAAGTTTTGAATAAAACGTTGGCGACAGGTTTGACTAAGGTTGGAGATATTCGGGCTTGTACACGCACCGGGATCTAAGTTGATAAACGATCGAACCAAGTTCGAAAGGTGCGTACCTGAAAGATCTTGCGATAAAGACTCGGCAATCGAGAGATAGGCTTCCATATGGTCACCAGTCAATGCATTGTTCTCTCGGCTAAAATGCTCGCCTTGATCGGCAGGAATGTAGACTCCGTCTTTCGCATTATCTAAAAGTCCTTGAGCCGTTGACCGTGGCAGAGCCAGACTGAATAAGTCTAAAAGGGTGTTATCATACTGTCTTTGGCTTAAGCGTTTGGCGTAACTCTCTTCTAAAGAGGCCAGTGGCGAAACATTGGGGTCGCATGAGTAAGGCGATTCGACGACGGGCATGTTGTCGACCCACGCCACCAAACTGTTGTGGTCAGCTTCGGAGTACGTGCTGTTTCCAAGTGGCATGTTCGAATTGCTACCACCATAGTGTCTGCTTCGGTAAATAATCATAGACTGATCCGGTTCACCGGGCACAACAAACCCTTGGCGCACAAAGTCCACTTCCGAGTTAAGAGCAAAAGAGGCATGAGCCGCTGCGCCGCCAGGCTGATGACAGCCCAAACAGTGGGTGTTGATAATATTACGAGCCATTGTGAAGCGCTCTTCAGGAGTGAGCTCAGGTTGACTGTACTTTTCAAAAATTCGTGAGTCTGTTCCGGTATTCGATGAACTGTCCGACTGCGACACTGTTACTGTTTTATTGCCATCATTTCCACTCAAAATAATTTGAGCTGAGAAAGTTCCATTGTTTTGACAAGGCACAGGTGTCACTGGCGACACGTCTCCTGAAACCGAGACAGCACTTTCTCCCACCTGACAGGTTCCAGAGAGAACCAGGTCCCCTTCCGTTCTAGATCCTGCGGCGGGTGAGCTGATCATAATCACTGGCGGTGTGTTGTCGACTCTTTGAAAGTTACGAGAGTCCGAGCCTACATTTTCAGCCAAGTCTTGTTGAGCGACCGTCACCGTTTTTGTACCGACACCGGCGCTTAATGTAATTGGCGCCGTAAATGTTCCATTGGAGGCACAACCGATAACGGTCGATACCACGTCTCCTGCCACTGTGATATCGCTGGCACCGGCTTCACAGGTTCCCATCAAAGTCACTGTCTCGGAGACTTCAGAACCAGCCGCTGGAAAACTGATGGCAATGTTTGGCGCCACTTGGTCTTCCATGTTTAGTACCCAATCACGAAGGGTATTAAATTCGGCACTTGGAAGAGAGGCGTTTAGAGGCATGGTCGATTGACCTCCGCCATATCCTTGGGTGCGAGTGATCAGGCGAGATTGGTCCACCATTCCTGGTACCACCAAGCCGGCATCGATAAAGTCTTGTTCGTTATTGAAATCAAAAGGCGCAAAGCCAGCCGCGCCACCGGATTGGTGACACTCAATGCATCGATTGTTAAGAACCGTTTGCGCCGCCTGAAACCGTGTGGGTGGAGCGATACGAGTGAAAGTTCGTGTGACCCGTGCCACGTTTAAAGAACTGTCCTGCTGGGCGACCTCGATAGTTTTGTTTCCTAATCCAGTGCTAAATCGAACCGATACTGTGTATTGTCCGTTTTGGCACGGTGTCGGATTGGTATTCATCACATCACCACCCACAGCGATATCGCTCGCACCTGTTTCACAACGGCCTTGAATGGTCAGGCCTTCGGCGTCTTCGGTACCAGCGGCTGGCGAATCGATCGTTAACAAAGGGGCTGTTTGGTCGATT
>CAXRIX010000090.1:0-32507 GCA_964230555.1 Bdellovibrionales bacterium | reverse complement strand
CCTGCCGGGTCATTATTACCGAAGGCGTTGATACTTTGCCGCAAAGGAATTCTTTAGAACAAGAAATGGCCGACGATAGAGGTTTTGCCCCCAATGAACGCCTGGCCTGTCAGCTGGATCTCAAAGACGTGTCGCAGGACTTCGCATTTAAACTGCCCTTGGATGATTGACCGAAAGCTCCATTCACCGGCCTCATACAACTTTTCGTCTGAAAATTTTAGTAGCGAGCTTTGTGGGCAATGGGCATTCGACGTCCTTGTCCGAAGGCATGGTCGGAAACTTTTAAGATCGGTGGACTTTGCCATCGTTTGAATTCCGAACCGAAAAGCTTTTGCAAAACCCACTCGTCCGTTTCTGATTTGGCTTTCTGTTTTTGGCTGACCAAGGCTTCAACAGAAGCATCCAACAAATCGTAATCAGGTAAAGAATCACTGTCTTGTTGGCCGGGCTTCAGTTCCGCACTTGGAGGACGGGTTATTATTTCTGTGGGAATAACTTCATGCTCTCGGTTGTAGTAGTTGGCCAGCTCATAGACCTGAGACTTTAGAAGGTCTCCCACCGGAGCCAATCCCCCACACATGTCCCCATACAATGTGGAAAACCCTGTGGCATATTCACTTTTGTTACCGGTACTTATTAAAAGACTTCCATGTTCGTTAGAATACCCCATTAAGAAAACACCTCGAAGCCGGGCCTGGAAATTTTCATGAACCAAGGAAAACTCTTTTTTTCCAAAACACTTTTCATAAGACGATACCAAAGACAAATAACTGTCTTGGATCGGCAAGACATGAAACTGACATCCTAAATTCTGGGCCAAGGTTTTTGCCAAGGAAGTACTTTGTTCGCTATTAAATTCTGTAGGCATTGCAATCGCAGTTAAATTTTGTGGCCCGACAGCATCCGCCACCAGGCAGGCTACGACGGCGGAATCAATGCCTCCACTTAGACCGATGTGAGCTTTCTGAAATCCCACTTTTCGAATAAAGTCTCGCACACCCAAAACTAGAGCTTGGTACAAGTGGGCTGTGTTATCTTGTGGAACGTCTCTAAATCCACCTTCCTGGGTTGAATAATCAACGATGTTCAGGTCTTCCACAAAATAAGCGCTTTGCGCGAGCAGCTCTGACTTTTTTGAAATCGCAAAACTGCCACCATCATAGATGAGTTCGTCTTGAGCTCCAGCCATATTCACATAAACCACAGGCGCTTTTAAATGATTGGCCGTGGATTTTGCGTGAGAAAGACGCTGTTTTCGTTTATCGAGAGTGAAGGGTGAAGCACTCATATTTATTACAAAGTCTACAGAGCCAGGAGCGATATCTAAAATTGGATTACTCTCATGAAGAGGGTCCCAACCCCACATGTCTTCACATATGAGCAACTGGATTTTTTTGCCATTTATTTCAAAGTGATTGTTTTTAATCTGTCCCGGAGAGAAATGACGACTGTCATCGAAAACATCATAAACGGGAAGCAATTCTTTACTGAAGGTTCCCAAAATCTTTTGATTATGAATTAGCAATGCCGAGTTTAGATAGGGTTTACCTTGTTGAGGATTGGCGGTCGCCGCCCCAACCAAGCAGTGAATGTTTTGGGGTAATCGTCGCAACAACTCTTTGACAGCCTCTTGCTGTCTTTCGATGACTGTCGGCCTCTCCATGAGATCGCAAGGATGATAACCGAGCAGGTTCAGTTCTGGAAAGACCACCAGATCGGCTCTTTTCTCCACCGCTTCTTCAGTCATCTCAACGATTCGGTCAACGTTTCCTGAAAAATCTCCTAAATAGGAGTTCATCTGAGCCAGAGCAATACGCATGCTGTGGTTTTAGCTTCTATTCCGATTTTTGCCAACTTTTTTTAATTTGTAGGGCCTGACCACCTAAGAGGAGGAAGATCGCTATGACAATACCGGCGATGAGCAGTATTTTGATCAGAATGCCAAATTGAAAACCGGGCTTTTTATCGTCAGCTCCCATTTTTTTGGATTCCGGCACGTCAAGGGCGAACGAAGGTTTACGAAGGTCACCCTTGCCACCTTTTTTCTTTTTTGAACTGGATTTGCCTACAACAGCTGGACTTCCTTTCTCTTTAGCGTCTTTGTTGGTGTAGTTATCTCCAAGATATATAATTCTTTTGCGACGGCGAGTTCGTCCCCGGCCTCCACCAAAAGAGCCCTCGGAGCTGTCCGATTCAAAACCGTTTTGCTTGGTTTGATTCTGTGATTGCGACTGCTTAACACTGGATGGCCGCCCATTGCGGGCTTTGCTGTTGCCTAGCGTTTCACTGTTGGCCGCACCGCCTGTACTTGAAACATTGCTTCGTCGGAGACTGCGATTCGATCGCGACCCACTCCCACCACCGCTCGAGGAGCCGTCACCACCACCATCGCCTTCACTGCTGGAGCGAGAACTTCCACCCCCACTGCCACTGGAACCTGAGTTGGTATCGTACTGCGAGGCCCCGGCTGAAAGATTGTAATCACCATAAGGGGAAACACACTGACTTTGATTGGGGCCGTTACCACCAAGACTCGGCAATTCTCCGGTTTCCAAAAGACAAGCGATATAATCACCAAAATAAGTATCAAGAAACTGTTTAAAAGCGTCGTTAAATTGGTACATCAACCCAAGAATAATCGCCAAAGTAATAACCATAACGAGTAGATACTCGATAACAGCTTGCCCCGCTTCTTTCGCCCTAGACGTTTGGCTTACAAATGTTTTTCTCAAAAATTCCGATAGGCCCATAGGTAAAACCTTATCGGAAGGACTGAAAAAAAAATGAATCATTTTAAAACATTCATTTATTTAGTGCTTACAGTGACTTACGGGCTAAACTCGCCTGTTTGGGCGCAATTGGAACGCCCATTAAAAGCCCATGAGATTCAGGCTTTACAGAAGAATGTGGAAACCGAACCCAACAATATCAAATCCCGCTTGTTTTTAGGTACGCATTTTTACAACCAAAACCAGTGGGATAAAGTTATCTTGTATCTCGGACCCATTGCCGAACAACTACCTGATCCCGAAGTCTACAAACTGGCGTTTTCCTACCTAAGCATTGATGATTTTCGGCAATCGGAAGCAATTGCCAACATACTTCTCAGTCGCAATGAAGTTAAAACCTCATCCTATTTATTAGCAATCGAAGTCTATTCAAAAATTTTAGATAAAGTCGAAAACCCGGTGATTCGTAAGCCGGTCCACGCCAAGCTCTTCGAAACGCTAAAAACGGTTCAAAAAGCCGATCCTGAGAACCCTAAAATCTATGATATTTGGTTGGACAAGTTAGAAGCCTATGTCGAGCACTATGCTTTTGAGGGCTTGAGAGTCATGGAGGATATGAAGGAAAACAATATCAAATTTTATCCACGACATATTAGTCTACAGTGCAAATACAACTTCATGGCTAAATTTACCAAAGAAACAAAAATCTCCTGCAAAAAGGCCATAGTTGTTCAGCCCAATGATCCCAGCAATTACATCTATCTTGGTCAAACCCACGTTAATATTGGCGAAGAAAAAGTGGGAAAAAGAATGTTAGCCAGTGTTGGTGAAAAGTTCTCCAACTCCGAAGAGGCACTTTATGCGGCAGCCGATTCCTACCATCAAAGTGGAAATATCAGCGCAGCCTTTAAGTATTACCAAAAGGCCTCGAAGTACAAAAATGCCCAGTCAGAAGTGTTCATGGGGCTCGCACAAACCGCATTTGATCTAAAGAAGTATGGAATAGCTCTGCAGGCCTATACCAAACACTGTCTCCAAGAGAGAAAATTGCACCACAATTTTCGTCGAGCCTCTGGCTTGCTTAAAGATCAGCCTGAATGGCAAGAGCTGTACCGGCAACGCATGCTTGATTGCAACAAGCCTCCCGAAACCTCGCAATCAAAGAGCCAGTAATAAAACTTCTATTGAAATCAATAACAACTGAATGCTAAAATTGAAAAATTCAAAGGATTTAATATGAAAGTTTTGACCCTCTGTCTTTTTTTAATTCTTCCACAATTGGTTTGGGCCCAGACCTTTGAACCTTTTCAAAATATTTTGAACCGGCACCTGCAAGTCACCGAGCTTCCTGAGGGCGGTCTGCAAACAGCTTTTGATTACGACGCTGCAAAAACGTCATCGGAAACTCTTAGTGATGTAAAGAAGCAAACCGAATTGCTTGCAAAGTTTGATACCCAATCACTCACCTCAAAAAATGCTGCCACTGCGTTTTGGATCAATAGTTACAACTTCTTTATGATTAAAATTGTTTTAGAACAGGGCTTCGAGGGCAACAAGTTAGAAATTAACAGTGTCAAAGATCTCGGCTCCTTCTTCAGCCCTTATAAAATCTTTAAACAGGAAACCAACAACATTGGCGGCAGAAAAATGAGCCTTGATCAAATTGAAAAAGGCACCTTGCTCGGTGAGGCTTATAAAAAGAAAGGTTGGAAGGATGCAAGGATCCACTTTGCTGTAAACTGTGCCTCAGTTGGCTGCCCGCCTCTTTTAAAAACAGTGTACGAAGCAAAAAGTCTTGATAAAACCTTAGATTCTAATATCAAAAAAGCTTTTAACACAAAAAGACATCTTCACTTCAAAGGTCAAGATCTCTATCTTACTCATCTTTTTAAGTGGTACAAAGATGACTTTAAAGATGCGGCTGGAAGTGTAAAGTCTTTTATAAAAAAGTACCTTGATAAAGATTCCGTAAAAGCAAAAGTCGATAGCGCTAAAGATATCGAATACATCGAATATGACTGGAATCTAAACAGACCGCAAAATTTTAAACACTAAAAATCATTCAAATAATTCAGACTGTTTCAAGTTGAGACAGCGTCTCCCCATTCAGTTTACCTTTTTATAGGAAAAGGCACCCCTGTGTTAAAATTAAGACAGCTCTAAAGGCCGACAACAAAGACAACTAGACTAAGGTTAATCTAATGTTCTTCAGCCTTTAGACCGATTAGGAAATTGAAAAGTTTTAGCCTTTAAAGGGGGAGCTATGAAGAAGACGTTAAAAAAGCTTTGGCAAGACGAATCCGCTCAGGGAGCAACTGAATACATTCTTATGCTCGTAGTTGTGGTTTCTATCGCATATATTTTCAAAGATAAAATCGTAGACATTGTTCAAAGAAAAACTGAGCAAGTTGGCGGTCGAATCAACGATTTTGAATAATTTAAAGGGTTAGGCGAAGGTTATGACAACTGAACTGGTCCTACTTTTGGGATTGTTTGTATTTATTCTCGGGGGAGCGTTTCTTGGCGATCGAGGGCCAAGAAAGGTATTTGAAGAGGCGGCTCCAAGGCTTGGAGCACGCGTCGAACGCAACATTACTTTTGGGCATCGATTCCCATTTCGTAATGGACCTGTAGAATGGGCAAGACCTCAAGGAGCACCTCCACTCGGGAGTCCTTGATGAACTTGACGCTGGCATTACTATGGCCGTTAAGCTTTTTAGTAGCCGCCGTTATAGACGATCTATGTTTTAAAAAATTCCATAACTGGCTTTTTTTAACATTAACCCTGATTGGATCCATTCATTTGTTTTGGTTCAGCAACCTAACTTTGTGGCAAGGCCTTGGTGGCTTTGTCGTCGGAGGAGCTCTGATGCTTCCTCTCGTCCTTATGGGGGCGACCGGTGCTGGCGACATGAAATTTATGATGTGTTTTGGGATATTAATGGGAACGGTAACAACATTTGAAATTTTTGTTTACGCCCTTTTTTGGGGTGCCTTAATAGGGGTGTTGCAATCGCTGTTGGCGGGTAAATTTACCCAGCTGATGTCGAATATGACTGTTTTCTTTTATAAACTTAAACCCGCACAACCTCAAAAGATTCCATACACGGTTGCCATCCTTTTTGGCTGGGCCACCCATGTTCAGTTTGGAGGTTTGCTATGATAGCCAATCGCTCCGGACAATTAACTGTCGAGGCCGTCCTTATTCTTACAATCTTTGCGAGCATTATGTTTGCCGGTAGCCGAGCCCTGAAAGAAAACAATATTTTGTCTTCTTTGGTTGAACGACCATGGACTTATGTCGCTGGCATGATTGAAAATGGAATCTGGTCACCACCGGAGCAAGGGAAAGGCTTACACCCCAACCATATCACTCGCCACGGTTCTCCGCAGGGGGACACGCCATGATCAAACAAACTTTAAAAAATGAAAAAGGTCTTCTGACTCTCGACTTTGTTTTCGCATCACTTTTGATTTTTTCTTTGTCAGCGGTCATTTTTAGTTTTGGTATGACCCTTTCCGTTGTGGAAGTTGTTCAGTACATGTCTTTTGCATCGGCTCGCAACTACTCTTTAGCTCACCAAAACGAACAGAAGCAGTTGGAAAGAGGCGAGTTGAAGTTTAACGAGCTGGCCTCAAACCCCATCTTTGATTCGATGGTGGAGTTCGGTTGGTTTGAAGTCGGACAAGTACAAATCAATGATTTTAATTCTGAGTTTGGCCCAGATTCTTCCTATGAGTCAGACAACTTTGTAGGTGCTCGCATCCCCTTTAGCGCTCCTATTTTATATAAACGAATTCCGATGGTAGGAAGTACAGCCGAAGATTCCAATGCCTTTCAGGCCAACGTTCAATCTTTTCTGGCAAGAGAACCGACCTTTGAAGAATGCCGTGATTTTATGGTTGAAAGAGCTCAACAGATGTCGAATCTAGGCTTTAGTGCTTCCCTTCAAGTCGACCAGGTGGTCGTTCTTATGGATAACGGGTGTTGATTATGAAAAACAAGGCCCAACACCCACTTAACAATAACAAAGGCTTGGCCAGTATTGAAGCCACCGTGCTAACGGTGCTTTTTGTGTCAATGATCTACTATACCTTTGGATTTTTTGGAGTCGTACACACGGGCGTGCTTCACAATATTCATTCAAGAACTTATGTCTTTGAAACTTTTCGCCACCGAACAAACTTAATGTATTTCCGTTCCAATCGAGGCGCACCCTTGCATTTCTATGGGACCATGACTCGCCTTCACGGAATCAACAACGATTCTGGAGGGTTTAGCTCCAGTCAGGTCGCCACCGAGCGTCCGATTATTATGGGGATGGAAATTGAAGAAAGTGGACGCCAACAGTCCGTTCATAACAGAGATGTTTTTGATCGAGTTCCTGCTGGAGATAGAAACCAAGCCGTATCCGTTAATCCCGTTTGGATTATGACGATGTATGGAATTTGCTTAAGCAACGATTGCGGAGGATAACAACGTGGAACAGAACGAAACACGCACATTATGGATTTCAATAGCTTCTGCGGTTTTTGCCGTTGTCCTTCTTTACGGATGGGCCCAAGATAAACGCGCCACTATGGCTCGAAAGTTTGGCCAAACCAAAACAGTGGTGGTTGCCCGCGAAGATATTCTTGAAATGGAGATTATCGATGAATCAAAGCTTGAAGTGGTTGAAAAACCCTCAGACTTTATTCAACCGTCAGCTATACAAAACCCAGTTGATATTGTTGGACAGATTGCAATGGCCCCCATCCGCAAAGGGGAACAGATTCTTGATACAAAGTTAGGACTCATTGATAAAAGTACCGGCCTATCCATGCAAATTGCACCCGGAAAGCGTGCTGTCACCATTCCTGTCAACGAGGTTCAAGGGGTTGCAAAACTTATTAAACCCGGAGATCGCGTTGATGTGGTCGCTGGAGTTGATATCGGGCAAGGGGTCGACAAAGTTCGAAAGATTCGGACCATACAGCAAAACCTTCCCGTGCTAGCAACGGGACAGCAGATTGTTGACAACCTACCCATTGAGGTCGTCCAGGGTGACTCGGAGGAGTACGAAATTCGTAACCTTCGTGTCGAAAACAATTATTCGACCATCACTGTCGAGGTGACTCCCAGTGAAGCCCAAGATTTACTTTACTTGATATCTATTGCGGCTCCGATCTCGTTTACACTGAGAAACCCGAATGACCGAGTCACCAATCAATTACCTTTGTCTGATGTGAACCGAGTATTGAATCGTCGTCCGGCGGCTAAAACGAAAAAACCTGTGAAGAAAAAGATCACTAAAAAGCCGGCTCCAAAGCCGACTCCGAAGCCGAAAAAACGAGGTCGCTATGAAGCGCTATGATCTCCTATGGACATTTCTAGTCGCCATTTTGGTGGGTCTTCCCACCATGGCCCAGGATCGTCCTGTCGGGAAAAAGTATTTGAACCTTTATGTCGGAACTCGACATCGCGAGGTTCTATCCCACCTGCCTCCAGGGGCCGAGCCTTCGGGGAACTACAAAGGTTTTGTAAAGATTCTTTTAGACCGAGAACGTAAAATTTTAGATTTCATACCTCTGCGGGAAGGGGTAAAAACTTTTGCCATGCACGACCGCAAAGGTCGCAAGTTTTTTGAGTATCGATTGGATATTCAAAAGACAGAGCTGACAAAAGTGGTCCGTGAAGTGCGCGGTCTATTGCACGACATTGAAGGGATCACAGTTAAAATAGTGAATAATCGGGTTGTGATCGATGGACAAGTTCTATTGGCTCAAGATTTAAATAGAATTTACGGTGTTATTGCTCAGTACAAGGATGGTGGAACGCCTGTTTCTTCACTGGTTGAAATCAATCCTATAGCCCAAAAGAAAATTGCTGAAATCATCGAGCGAGATATTAACAATCCGGATATTGAAGTTCGGGCCGTCAATGGCAAATTTATCCTCAAGGGCATCGCCAATAACAAAGACGAAAGGGCAAAGGCCGAAATTATCGCTAAAACCTATATGCCACCGCCAATTATCAATCAGGCAGAAGCTCAAGGCGTTGTAAAGAAACCAAAAGGCCCCGTCGTACTTAACCTCCTGACGGTGCGAGCGAGACCCGCCGATCCTCCTGAAAAAATTATTCAGTTGGTGGTTCACTATGTGGAGTTGAGTAAAAAATATCTGCGCAGTAACTCATTCCAATGGGCGCCCTCGTTGCAAGATAACACGGAAGTCGCCTTCACTCAGGACACTCGTAATAATAACGACGGGATTGTCGCAGAGATCTCTGGCGTGATCACTGGATTGCTTCCTAAATTGAACTATGCGAAATCTCATGGTTACGCTCGAATTTTAAAAAGCACATCCGTGACAACTAAAAATCGAAGTCCCGGAATCATTTCCTCTAACATGCTAATTCCGTTTGTGGTGCGACAGCCGGGAAGCAATGGACAAGTCGGAGTCAACACGCCAGCTTCTGCGAAAGTGGGAATCACTTCAAACATCACACCGACAATCGTAAATCCTCGCTCTGATGTTATCCAACTTGATATGAGCTTTTCAATGAGTACGCTGATTGGAAACACCGGGGCTGGGCCGCAGACAGCTGAAAATAACGTAAAAACAACCGTCAACGTACGCAGTGGCCAGAGTGCTGCGGTGGGCGGATTGATATCAACCGATAGCGGTACTGAGTACAACCCCGACCAAGATCCTAATGCCTTATTCAACCTGTACGCGGCTAAGGACTTTCGTCGTAACAAAAACCAGTTTGTGGTCTTTGTTACGCCTATTATCAAAGCTTCAGCCAGCCAAGGGTCAGAGGGGATTAAAAATAAATTTCGCCTGCGTGAATAGAGTATAAACCTTATTTTTTAAAAGGATTTTACCGATAAGAGCTTGTGGAGGCTAAGTGGCAGTTAATCCAAATTGTTCAATAATTTCAGTCGTTGGCGGCAAGGGTGGCGTTGGTAAAAGTGTTTTTACTGCCAATCTTGCAATGGCCACATGTCTGGAATTAAGAACGCCTGTTCTGCTTGTTGATTTGGATGCCAAAACTTGTGGTGATCAAAATTTTATCACCGGCTTTCAAAAGCCCAAAACAATCAATGATCTCTGTAATTTTACCGGAACTATTAACTCTCGAAATCTCAGTGCGGTTCTTAACGTGCATCCGCAAGTTCCCCTCCACTATGTAGCTGCGATTAAAAATCCCGGTGAGGTTTTTTCAATCAACAATTCAGTCGCTATTAAACAGATACAAACTCTTAGTAACTTTTATAAATTTATTTACCTGGATCTTGGCAATCAGTTGGAAGACCTGCAAATGTCCGCTCTGGAATTGACAACCTTAATTTTGACGATCACCACTCCAGAGGTACTGACTGTTAACCAAACCTTGCGCCTGCATAACGAATTGGCCGCTGCAACCATTCCCCAGCCCATGGTTCAAACTGTTGTTAACAAGTACAGCAAAGCAGGACTGGCGATACCGAGCATTGAAAAATCTTTACGTAAAAAAGTTTTGGGATCAATTCCACAAGATGACTTAACAACCATGGGTGCCCTAAAACGAGGCGTTCCGTTTGTCTTGGCCGCAAAACAAGCTCCTATATCTTCAGCCTTTCACAGTCTTGTGCGAACACTGTCTGGTGGATTGTTACAAAAGCTAAAAACATTACAGAAACCTAGTTTGAATCTGAAAAAAGGTGGCTCGGATGGATCGACGACTCCGGCGCTTGGTGCCAGCCGCAAAGTTGATGCAAGAACACACTTAAAAATGACCATCCATCGTCGTTTAATTAAGGATTTAAATTTAAAAAATGATGATATCACCAAAGCCAAAGAGGACCCTGAACTGGATCGTAAATTACAAAACGATGTGAAGGTCTCGATTGGAAAAATTTTGGATCAAGAGTCCAAAGGCCTTGCTAACTCTGACCGCAAGCAAATCATCAAAGAAGTTGTTGATGAAGCTCTTGGTTTAGGCCCCCTTGAAGATCTTTTAGCTCTCGAATCAGTCTCTGAGATCATGGTGAACGGCTACGATAAAATCTTTGTCGAGAAAAGCGGTAAAATCCAATTGAGCAAGATTCACTTTACCTCTAACGTGCAATTAAGAAATGTCATTGAACGAATCGTGACTCCTTTAGGACGTCGAATTGATGAAAAGACCCCTTACGTGGATGCCCGCTTAGAAGATGGCTCGCGAGTGAACGCCATTATCGAACCGCTTTCGATTGACGGTCCGGCTTTAACAATTCGTAAATTTCGCAAAGATGACTTTGGGGTCGATCAATATATTCATTATAACTCCGCCACTAAACAAATGATGGATTTTCTTAAGCTCTGTGTGAGCCAGGGGAAAAACGTTATTATTTCCGGAGGTACGGGGTCAGGTAAAACAACTCTGCTCAACTGTTTGTCATCTTTTATCCCTGTTGATGAACGAATCATCACAATTGAGGACGCTGCCGAGTTGCAACTTAAACAGGAGCATGTTGTGCGTCTTGAGACTCGGCCTGCTAACATGGAGGGCACCGGAGCTATTGAGATTCGAGACTTGGTAAAGAACTCACTGCGTATGCGCCCCGACCGAATTGTGGTTGGAGAGTGTCGAGATGGGGCCGCTCTGGACATGTTAGCCGCCATGAACACGGGTCACGATGGTTCAATGACCACGGTCCACGCCAACAATCCACGCGAGGCCATTGCCCGTCTTGAAAACCTTTGTATGATGAATGAAGTGGACCTTCCCAATAAAGCCATTCGAGAGCAAATCGCTGGCGCTGTTGATCTTATTGTTCAAATTTCAAGGCTCTCGGACGGATCAAGAAAGCTTATGAACATCACTGAGGTTCAAGGTATTCAGGGTGAAGCTGTGACTCTTCAAGATGTATTTTCGTTTAAAGAAACTGGTTACGATAAAAATCGTAAAATTGTCGGTAAGTTCCTTTCCAAAGGTCTTATACCCAAATTTGTACAAGATCTTAAAGAGCGTGGAATTAATATTCCTAAAGACCTCTTCTCCAATGAGGTCGACGAGTCGCAAAGACAGCCCAAACCAAAGAAGCGCCCCAATGGCCTAAGACGTCCTATACCAAAGAAAACAGGAGGTGAATGATGGATATCATTGATAACTTCGCCCTCCCGATTCCATTACCAATCTTGGCGATTCTGGTTGGAGTGTGTATTTTTACGATTTGTTTTCTATGGATCGATAAAGTTATCACCTTTATCAACAACCGAAGCCTTGGACAACGTGACGAAATCGTTAAATACCTTGAGCTTATGTTTGTTGAAGTGGATAAAGACAAATTAACAAAAACTCTGATGGTCGGAAGCTTCGGACTTGGAGCTCTTTTCTTTATTCTGTTTTGGCCCAATATTGTCGCAGGGCTTATAATCGGCGGCGTATTCACTCTTTTAGGTTGGAACCTGCCAAAGCATGTTGTGAAGTATCTTTACGAAAAGCGCTGTTCTCGATTCAACGAACAAATGGTGGATGCCATGACCATACTGTCCAACGGAGTGCGTGCCGGCTTGAGTGTTACCCAGTCCATGGATCGTGTGGTTAAAAATCTACCGAACCCAATAAGCCAAGAATTTCGACTGGTTCTATCACAAAACCAATTAGGTCAAACAATTGAGGATGCTCTCACCGAACTGGCTGAGCGAATTCCTCGGCCAGATGTGCAAATGTTTGTGACCTCGGTGAATATACTAAAAGAAACCGGTGGAAATATGGCTGAAACTTTTCAGACCATTACCTTTACCATTCGTGAAAGACAGAAAGTTGAAAAGAAAATTGAAGCTTTGACCGCTCAAGGGGTTATGCAGGGGATTATTATTAGTTGTATTCCTCTTATTTTACTTGTCGTGTTTTGGGCATTAGATCCGGGATACATCAAACCTCTTTTTACCACGACCTTAGGGATTATTGCTCTAATGTGCGTCTTGGTACTACAAATTATCGGTGGTCTAATGATTAAGAAAGTTGTAACAATCAAAGTATAGGTATATGAAGCGATTATTGTTGTTGATATTCATTCTAGTTCAAGCTCCTGCTGCCCTCTCCATGGTGAACATGAGAAACGCCAGTTATAATGAGAAATGGGTCGACTATATCGATCCAGAGGCTGGTATTGAAATGAAAATTGAGCGCTTTTATAGCTCGCGCTCACTATTTATCGGAATGTTTGGGTTCGGTTGGTGTTCTAAATTCGAAACCCATCTGACAATAACGTCCGATGGAATAATCAACTTGACCGAATGTGGTGGCGGTTTAGCGGTCACTTACTATCCCAACAACTTCGATTCCAAAAGCCGAGACTACACCATAGCTAAAATTATCGAAGATTTTAAGAAAACTCGTAAGCTGAATGCTTCTGACATAGCCAACCTGCGCACCCAATTAAAGTCGAACACCAAAATGCGCTTCGAATACGCCAAACAACTGGGACTTATTGATGATAAAAAAATAAAAAAGGCTGGCAATAGCTTCTTTTCGAAAGCCAAAGGCTTTGAAAAGATTGTTTTTGATGGGCGCTTCTACGAGAGACGACTTTTCAGCGGCGTCACCGAAACCTACAACCAAAAAGGTCAGCTTGTAAAAATCGAAGAGCCTACAGGACAAGAACTTAAGATTTTTTATAAAGGTAAAGACATTCACTACTTAAAAGATAAAAAGGGAAGACGCCTTACCTTCCGTTACAGCCAGGGACGTCTTGCCTCGATCTCCAATGGCAAAGGTTTAACGGTCCAGTATAAGTTTATGGGTGACAATTTGGTTGAAGTTACCAACATGTGGAAGAAAACATATAAATTTAACTACGATCCTAACCACAACATGACTAGCGTTGATTTTCCCGACAACACCAATATGCGAATGACTTACGATCTTTCAAACGATTGGATAAAAAGTTACACCAATCGAAAAGGCTGTCGGGAAGAATTTGATTTCGCTGGCAGCAAAGAGGATCCGAAAAACCATTATGTAGGATCTTTTAGTCGAAAGTGTAAAGGTTCTAAAAAAACCTATACAGGCAAGCACGAGTTTTGGTATCGCCCTTATGTTAACGCGAAAGGAAAATTCCTACAGCGGGTGCTAGAGGAATATCGAGATGACAGCAAAGATGTTTATTTTCATCCTTACTTTGGACGGCCTGTAAAGATCACCGAGAATCGAGTATTCTTCCGAGGCTTTTCCTATTATGATAATGGCTTTGTGAACACTCGCGAAGACGTGGTTTATCAGAATTTAAATGGCCGTCGCGGACCTGTTACAGACTGGACAAAATCAAAATTTGACTATGATCGAAGCTCCTACAGAATTAAGAAAATTGAGATTAAAAATCTTGATCGCAAGGGAAAAGTTTCGAAAGCACGAAGTCTGAGTGTTGACTACAACCGCTATGGCTTACTTTCGAAAGCCACGGAAAACAAAAGCTCCTTTATTAGCGTTGGATATTATCCTACTGGTAAAGTTGAAAAATTAATCAATGCGGCTGGCGAAGAGGTTCGCCTCACTCACAAAGTTGGGGTTGATAAGCCTGTCGAGATCGAATTGAAAAACGTTGGGTCTGTGAAAATAACCTACGATGACCAAGGCAGTGTGGCGTCTGTGGACTCGAAGGGAAAACGCAATATTGCCACATCCATTATCGAGAAGTTTTTATCAATGGTTTCTTTTTTGGGACCACTCGGAGAAGAGCTTGAAATCTAAAGCTCTTCTTTCTGCTCTTTGATTTCGTTTTTTTCCTCTTCCCATTTTTCATTCAAAGACTCTTTAAGTTCTTGAAACTTATTTTTAAGTCTTGAGCCAGGTCGGTTGCTTGAGCTATGTTTTTCGATGTATTTCGAGTTAATTTTACCGGCCAACTTGTTGTATTGAACTCCTATAAAAGTCGCCGCTCCTTGAGCGACACCCTGGACAGCTCCCGCCAGTTGCGACTGGTGCGTAATGCTTTGTAGTTTCTGCTCTAGAGTTGTCGACCCCACTTTGACCTGCAAAATCACAACAAGAACCAAGGTATAAATCATCATTTTAAGGATAAAGAACAAATCACCCATATTTTAAATCTCCCAACGAATCTTTCATTTCATCCAAACGACTGATTAAGGCTATGGTATCAAAAGGTTTGGGAAGAAAGTCAAAACATCCTGATTCAATGGCCTTATCTCGCACCCAGTCTTCATCAATTGCTGAAACAGCCAGCACCTTTACCTTCGGTAAAATTTCCTGAATCATCTGAGTCGCTTCAAAACCATTTTTTCTAGGCAAAGCGATGTCCATTATCACAAAATCGGGTTGAGTCGATTCCGCTATTTCGACAGCGCTGACTCCATCATAGGCCTCTCCGACCACTTGATACCCTGACTTTTCAAGAGCTTGTCGACAAACCAGAATAACAAAAGAAGAATCATCGACAATTAGCACTTTCATGGCGTCTCCCTTAAGTTGACCTTGCCTACTTAGAATCTGCTTCAAAAATCAGACAATAAGCGTTCCCTCTCATCAGCTTTATTTTGGTAAAGCCTTTTACCGAGTGGTTCCCTATCATTATACCAAGAATCAAAGGGGGGCTCATACAATCAGCATGGGAACTAACCCTAGGTCCTCCGCCGATTCGTCAGCTAGACTTTCCGGTTGAAAACACTTGGAGCAAAGGCCAGATGGAACAAAGGTTTTGGGAAAATCAATGTCTCAAGAGACAGTTGTTACTATAATAATGATATGCGCATAGTTCTGATTTTACTTTTTGTACCTCTTCTATCCTTCGCCCAGCCACAGATGGAAGACACCACCGAATATATTAGCTCATATGATGAAAGCATCACTTTGCGTGAAGTCACCTTCATTCCCTCTGTAGACAACGTGAATGGAGTCTACGCTAAGGCCATCGACGAGACACTGAAAGCCTTAATAAGCAAAAATCATAAATGGAACTATGTTGAACGGGGCACCAAAACATCGATCGCAAATCCAGAAGAACTGATCGATGCCCCAAAGAAAGTTAAAAGTATTGCCAAATCATTGGGGGCCGATGGATTTTTTGTCGCCGAACTACGCAAAGACCCTAAACAGATCCGAGTGCATCTCTATCTTTTTTCCAGTCACAGTGGTGAGTTAATCACCGAAGAAGAAATCAAACGCCCCGACGACAATACAGAAATTGTACAAACAGCCGTACAAAGTTTGTTTAACCGAGTATTAGAGAAAATTCCCTATGATGCCATGATCGTTAGTCGAACCGACAACCGCGCCACCGTCAATGCTGGAAAAGCTGACGGCGTCCAAGTTGGCCAAACGCTTACTGCTGTAAAAGTGATTGGTGCAAAAAAGCACCCGAAGCGAAAATTTATAATAAAAAGCCACAAGGCTATCTTAGGTCAATTGCGGGTCGTAAAAGTGGATCCGTACCTTAGCTTCGCCGACATTATCAGTGAAACGGAGCCGGGTGTTCTTGAAAAAAATGTTAAGGTCACTGGAATTTCAAGAATTCAATACGAATCCACTCCGTGGACGAAAACTTATACACCCCCCGAACAGTTACTCAGTGAGAATAATAAAACTGTTTTTGGCAAAGAGGCTCGTGAATGGGTTGCCAAAGATCCACCTACATTCGGTAAAGTCGGAGCCGATTTTTCGCTGGGAAGTTTCAACAACAGTTTAGCTCTTTCGGATGGATCCAACGTCAACTCAAAAGTCAGTGTTTACCCAAGGATCAATCTTTCTGGTGAAATTTGGATCACCCCAAAACTCTACGCAGACGCCGCTTTTGCCCAGGGGATTGGCCAATCGAAGAATCCCACTGGCAGCCCTAGTGAAATCTCAAATTCGATGACTCAGTTTCGATTTTCCTTCGGCTACAATTTCATTTTAAGAAACGAGTTCTTTGGTCCCAAGCTTTCCGTCGATGTGGGTTTTAATAGTTACCGCATGTTTGTCGACTCTTCAGGAACCAACGGCTTCACCACCCTTCAGTACCGCAGCCTTCCCATAGGCATCGGTGGTTACGTTCCGATCAATCCGTCAAGAACTTGGGCCATTGGCGGAAAGGCCTATTTTCATCTGTTTCCAAGTCTTAAGGAAACACCTTTCGCATCTGGCGGTGACCCTGACAACAATATCAACCATTTCCTATTTTATGCAGAAAACAAAATCAGCCAACGCTTGCGTTGGAAGATTGGTCTTGAGTTCATGCTCCTCTCCACATCCTTCGGCGCCGGTGGCGCCCGCCCCACTCCTGCTGACAACCTCAGCCACCGCTTCACCATGCTAACAACTGGAATCGATTACTTATTTTAATCTCACTCGACTGGCTAGAAGGAGTGAACTTGTTAATAGGTAAGAAGACAAAAAAGTATTGTTCTTAAGGTAGTGTTTTGCGCTGCCAACTTTTAGGCAAAGAGCTTGTGGGAAAAAGATTGAGGTTTATATTGTGAAAAAGCATTTTAAAGACAATATTATTATTTATTTATCTCTAGGTTTAACCCTGGGATTAGTATCATTCTACGTCATTTGTCACGAGTGCACCAACACACCCTACGACCCCTATGCGGCACTAATGGGTGGTGATGTCTGCATTTTTTATCTTTGGGTAGGGGCCGTGATTGTAGCGGCCCCCTTGTGGATCTACCTAAAGTTTCTTAAAGAGGACGATAGGTAATAGAAATTGGTGTGTCTTTGGCTTGTGGTCGCCAAACAATTCCGGGACGGAACACAAGCGTGTTGGATTCTTTGCGATAAGACCAACCGAACTTTGAGTGCTCTTTAATTATTTGATTCCCAAACTGCACTTTGATGCTTGAAACATCCGGCTCACCAAAAAGTGTCACTTCATCAATTGCAATTCCTGGCTTGAATTCACCAGGGAAAGGCGGAAATACATTTTTGGCTAAGCTCACAACATCCTGGGCCATCTGCTGGCTACAAAGGCTGTACTGATCACCACGCAACAGCCGAAGGGCCTCTTCAATTTTAAAAGCAGGCTCACCGTCAGCCTGACAGGTTTTATTTTCATTCTCAACTGACGAAACCATTACCGCTTGCATAGAAACATTGTCGATTCCTTTTTTAAGATCCACAAGGTTGTCGACAAAATCCCATGCCGATATTTGTGATTGATCTTCGGCATCGGTCAACACCACCACTGATAAATGCGCGGACTCTCTCAAAAACCCAGCGTTCATCCCATTCAGATTTTCAGAAGATAATGCCTCTGTTACGGGAAGAAATACGGACTCCGTGCCCGACCCATTAGAGCCTAATTTTAGGTTGGCTCTTAAAGCATCAACAACGTTTTTAGTGGTTGGTGTGATAATTCGTGGATTGCCGAAAATCTCTCCGACTTCTGTTTTGACATTGCCAAAAATATCTTTTTTTATAGCCGTGTTGATAACACCGATGTGAAAACTATTACTGGTCTTTACCGCTTCCTCAGCAAAGAGATCGATATGATTTGCTAGATTATTTTGATGGGTTGTCATACTGCCTGAATCATCGACAACAAATAGCACGTCTGTTTCTGGGCCGGCCGGGAATTGACCATCGATCTCCATGGTGACCAATGTTTTTGTCGGTACCACGCGGATGTTTTCTTTATTAATGGCATGTCCACCTGCCGCAAAAAATGAAATGGCAAAACCTAGCAATACGCTTTTCATATTTCCCCCTCTGGAATTTTTTTATGAATACTTAAGCCTGGCAAATGACTTTCGATAAGAACAGAACAACTAGCGACTAATTCATTGCGTTGACCGCTATATCAAGACAGATCCTTTAAAAATTAACCCATCAATAAAAAAGCCCGCAACGTGCAGGCCTTTTTTGTCTCTAAATGTCAGTGTCACTGTTCTAGAAGATATAGCTGCCATAGACTGTAAATCGATTGTAAAAGAATTCACCTTCCCAATCTTGAAAGTTGGCGGCCAATGCTGGACTGTACTCCGCATACTGCACTCCCATGCGCCCCCCCACTTGCCACTGTGATGTCAAAACCCGGGTGTACCCAGCCATAGCATCAAGCATGTAAAAGGCATCCGTTTGATTGCTGGGACCAATAATATTAGGGTCCGCATTCACATAATCATAATTAAAAACCGCATAAGTACCGGCTCCCTGAATGTAGACTTTATCCTTGCGATCAAGCAGCATAATTCGCCCTAGAATCCGCGCTTGATAAAGCTGGGCCTGCTCATCAAAATCGGCGGGCATATCAAACTCCATTCCTAAGCGAAGCCATTGACTGACTCGTCCTGTAAAGCCAACGCTAATAAATCGACTGCCATCATTGATTGATGAAAAACTAAAGGATGGCTCTAAGGTGTACGGCGAATCCTTTTCATATTCGACAGAAAGTTCATTGGTGGCGGCCGTGGCTAAATTTGCAAACAATAAGACACTGGCAATAATCCATTTACTCATATCTCCCCCTTGGTTTTATCTAAAAACCTTAAAAGCCTATCACTCAAGGCTTAAGAGGCAATATGTATTGTTTTGGCCGCACTGCAAGTGCGGCTCGTCACAATAAAAAAAGGGAGGCTGAGCCTCCCTTTTACACATAGTGATTGAATGGGGTCTGATATTACATCATCCCAGGCATTCCGCCCATTCCACCCATTCCGCCCATGCCACCCATGCCGCCGCCGGCAGGAGCTGCAGACTCGTCCTTCGGAGCTTCTGCAATCATGGTTTCCGTTGTAAGCATCAATGAAGCTACAGACGCAGCGTTCTCAAGAGCACAACGAACAACTTTTACAGGGTCAATAACACCGGCTTTAACAAGATCTTCGTACTCTTCTTTATAGGCGTTGAAACCGTAAGTTGCCGAAGTGTTGCTTAACACACGATCGACAACGATGGCGCCATCAAGACCAGCGTTGGTAGCAATTTGACGAATCGGAGATTCACAAGCGCGTTTAACGATCATCGCACCAGGTTGCTCTTCATCAGAAAAATCATCTTTGTTGATTTTCGCAGCTCCACGAAGAAGGGCTGTACCACCACCAGCAGTAATTCCCTCTTCAACAGCAGCGCGAGTTGCGTTTAACGCATCTTCAACACGAGCTTTCTTCTCTTTCATTTCAACTTCTGAAGGAGCACCAACGTGAATTACGGCAACACCACCAGAAAGCTTTGCTAAACGCTCTTTTAGTTTTTCTTTGTCGTACTCTGAAGTGGTTTCATCAGCTTGGGTACGAATAGTCGCAACGCGAGCATCGATGTCTTTTTTGTCACCAGCTCCACCAACAATTGTTGTGTTGTCTTTATCAACGACCATGCGCTTAGCCATTCCAAGATCATCAAGAGTGGCTTGCTCTAGTTTACGGCCAAGTTCTTCAGAAATAACATTTCCACCAGTAAGAATCGCAATGTCTTCAAGCATCGCTTTACGACGATCACCAAAACCAGGAGCTTTAACGGCAGCCACTTTAAGTGCACCTTGAAGTTTGTTCACAACAAGAGCGGCAAGAGCTTCACCTTCGATGTCTTCAGCAATGATCAAAAGAGGCTTACCTGATTTGGCCACAGACTCAAGAACACCAACGATGTCTTTAAGCTGGCTGATTTTTTTGTCGTAAATTAAAACGTAAGCATCTTCAAGAGTGGCTTCCATTCTTTCCGCATTGGTTACGAAATAAGGAGAAAGGTATCCACGGTCAAATTGCATTCCTTCAACAACTTCCAGCTCGGTTTGAGCGGTTTTGCTTTCTTCGATGGTGATAACACCTTCGCGTCCTACTTTGCTCATCGCTTCTGAAATCATTTGACCAACTTCAGTATCGTTGTTGGCAGAGATCGCACCGACTTGGGCAATTTCTTCATCGTTGTTGATTGGCTTACCAAGAGCCTTCAACTCATCGGTAACAATCTTAACGGCCTTATCAATACCTTTTTTAACAGCTGTTGGGTTGTGACCGGCAGAAACAATTTTAGCACCTTCACGATAAAGAGCCTGAGCCAAAACTGTGGCTGTTGTTGTTCCGTCACCAGCGTCATCATTGGTTTTAGAAGCAACTTCTTTAACCATCTGTGCGCCCATGTTTTCAAATTTGTTATCAAGATCGATTTCTTTAGCTACCGTCACACCATCTTTAGTGATCAAAGGAGAACCAAATGACTTTTCGATAACAACGTTACGACCTTTTGGTCCAAGAGTGACCTTTACTGCGTTCGCCAACGTGTTCACACCTTTGAGAATCGCTGAACGTGCATCTTCGCTAAATCTTAATTCTTTACTCATTTCTTAAGCTCCTTAGTTCATTATTCCGAGTACATCGGTTTCTGTAATCATGAGATATTCTTCGGCGCCCAATTTAAGGTCTGTACCTGCGTATTTGCTGAACAGAATTTGATCGCCAATTTTCACTTCCATAGGACGGGTTTTGCCATCATCAGTGACTCGACCGTTACCGGCGGCCACAACTTCCCCTCTTTGGGGTTTTTCTTTTGCTGTATCAGGGATGATGATTCCACCTGCTGTTTTGTCTTCTTCTTTCATGCGACGTACCAACAGTCTGTCAAGAAGAGGGCGAATTTTTACATCTGCCATTTTTCCTCCTTATATAACGTATAGACGTTTCTTATCTTTACTACGATGGAGAGAATGTGGACCTCCACGTCCAACTGTCAAGGTCGGTAAAAAAATAAATCTTGTGGATTGTAAATGGGAAGGTTAAGTGCCTGTTTTTACTATATTTTAATATTACTTAAAAGCGGTCTCTTGGGTGGCTTCCACTTCAGGAACACCATAAAGGCTTTTGCGATAAGCCATCAACAGTTCAGACAGTTCATCGGGAGAGAGTTTTTTTATCGCCTCAGCCATTTCTGCTTTGCTTTTGCTCTTTAAGTAAAGGGCGAAATAGTCGTGAATGGTAAGGCCCTGAGCAATCTCTAGATTAAACTCAAGCTGTCGTAATCTCTCGGCTTTTTCTTCAATGTTGGGAGAACTGGAGGCGTCTTGTGCCGCTGTCGCATCTGCCACTTGCGAGTTTTTGGCTGGGTCAGAAGAACTCTGGGCCTCTGAATTTTGTGAATTGTTATTGGCGTTGTCGCTCTCTGAATTGTCACCAGAGTTATCCACAGTTGTGGAATCGCTGTTGTTTTCATCAGCCTTTGCCATTTTTGAAAGCTGGGGAGACTTAAATTCATCCAAGCTCTTGCGAGCATCGAAAACCTGATTGCGTTTCCATTCTTTGTAACCCAGGAGTTGGGAGGGGCTGGAAGCCTCTTCGTCATTGGCCGTCGCCGCTTGCGACGAAGACCCCTGAGCCGATGTGCTGCCGAAAGCCACCATGGGGGCTCCTGTTATTAAAAGAAATGTTAATACAAACTTCATCACGCGTGAGGTCCTAACCTGTTAATTCCACTTATGTAGGTACAAGAATTACGCCAAGTTTTTTCGAGCCGAGCTCCTTTTATTTTCGATCTGAGGACACTAAGCCCGCGTAAAGAGTCTCTTTTTTTCAAAACAGGGAGCAATTCCTGTCACTTTTGCACTGGGACCGTCCGGTCTGGTGACTCTTTGTTAGAACGTGGGAGGGTTTTGAATGGGGCCCGAGGTTCCTGTGGCTCCACCACCGACGGCGTGATCGGACGATAAAAGAAAATCACGGGAAATAACTTTCACGGAATATCCCGTTCGTCCGCCTTGAATGCAATTGCCGGTTGTTGGGTACTCGGGCTTGTTGGTGTTCTGAGACTGGCCATTGTCGATGGCAAAACTGCAACGCCCAAACTTGTTGGGGTCCATGGAAAAATCGACGATTCCACGCTGGTGCCAACTTGTTAAAAGGTTCTCCCAATCACGCACGATGGGTTCATAATCGGCCATATAAGTTCGATTACTATTAGCTGCGGCTTGAACGGACTGAAGAACACTGAACTGGGGATTGGTCGGCCCCAATATTGAATCGTTGTGCCCGTCTTTAGCGGAACCAAAATCAAATATCACTTCTTGATCATTAAACTGAGCACCACCATCTGTGGTCGAAGCTGAAAAATAATTCAAGTGGTAGCGAGGCTCAACGGAGTAATAAAGAGCATCAAAGACGTCAGGGCTTGTTGCCGCTAATTCAAAGATCCGATGTTTTGCCGGCTTATTTGGCGTAGTATTCGTGCTCCCAACCCGTGCCAAACTATCCCCAGTTTGACGTAATAGATCAACACCGTTCAAACTGCTGTAGTTCGCGAATGCAATAGCGGGAGTATCTTGGTTGTTATTATGAGCCATCACCGTCATAAAGTTTTGAACCATAGCACTTAGAGCACGTCGAGAGCCCATGCCTAAGGTGTCACCTGGAAAACGGGAATGGTTGGCAACGTCTTCGAATGGATCGGCAGCACTAGCGGCGCCGCCTACATTTCGAGAAGGCAAGAGTGGATCCACCATTTCATTTCGGCTAGCAGCCATAGAGTTGGGAGAACCTTGCGGCCAGCTTTTTCCGTACCACGGACCGATACGACCACCAAATGGTTTGGCAAAACCTCGCGCCACTAACCGAACTCCTCCCCCGGAAGGATCGAATGGTTTTCGAACGGCTGTTGTCGCTTGGACTCCAGTATAGATGGCACACCATGGATTTTTCTCGAAACCTACGGAAGAGTGCCATTCGTCGTCATTGGGCTCTCCTTCCCAGTGATCCTGTAACTGCTGTGTATTATTGCGAACGTTGTTAAATAAGGTGTCAGAAAAAGCATAGGGCAAACTGGCGTTGCCCGGCCGAGTAGGTTTTAATGTAGCAGTGTTACACTGACCCGTGTTTTCGTTAGAGTTCCAATCGTGAAAAAGTATGGTAGGATTAATCTTTATTTCAACCAGCCAGTCGTCAACTTGCGCACACCCCCCACTTCCAAGAGAGTTGAAATACTGAAAATCCTGAATACCACTACGATTAGTTTCCGTAAGATTTCGTTCAAATGTTTTTCGAACACCTTCTTGGATCGGCTGATTTCTTAAGTCCATGGGGTCTGGCCCCATTAAGTTACCGGCAAGCTTTCTGATCATTCTTTTTCTTACATATCCATCAGCTCGGAAGTGGGCTAATATTCGTGCGGCAAACCTCCAATTTAAAAGTCCCGCCTCTTTACAAAAACGTGCGAGCTGAGTTGCCAAAAACTGGAAGGTCGGCGCTAAATTTCCAGATCCGGGCACAAACCCCGTCGCTGCACTAACCGGAGGTATCGGTGGAATGGAAACATTATTGTCTTGGCAAACCGAAGCGGCCTCAGGATCTAAATCTACCGTTTCTTGGAAAAATGAATGGGAAATGCAGACGCTAGGAACAACATCGGTAGGATCAGGACTATTGGTGCCATTCCAGCTTTGGACCTCCCCCTGAAGGTTGTAGGGACCCGCCCCAGGCAAATAGTGCAAATAGCTCAAAGGATGATTACGATTTCCCAGCGTTCCCAACACCCGGTAGCGCCAAACAAAAAGTTTGTAATTTTGTCGCATCTGATAATTGATGTGAGCGATTTGATTAAGAACCTCGCCTTGCTTCATAGCTCCGTAATAGGCGGCGATATCCACAGAGTTTTGCAAATTGATTTTATCGTGCACCACCAGGCCCATATTGATGGCCATTGCGAAAAACACAAAGAGCACTTGAAAAAACAGTGCGATGAAGATGGCCATCTGGCCTTTCTCATTATTTACGAAACCCATTTATATATAATGATACCAGTAGCCTTTGACATTTAAAATGGGGAAAGGGAAAATTGGAAGATGAAGAAACAATTTATCTGGCCCTTTGTCCTGCTCTTATTATGGCTTCCCTCTTCGGCCCTGTCGGCTAATAAAACTCTATTTGAGGGCTACTATAAAATTCTTTCTGGGGGCCAGCACGTAGGCTACTACATCCAACGCTACGAACTGGATCCCAAATTGAGACAGTTTGTATCGACATACTTCCTAAGAACCAACGCGCAAGGCGGAAACATTTCTGAAAGTCTGAAGGCTTATTCCACCGACAAGCTGAATCCCGTGAAGTACCAATACACCAGTCTGCAAGGCAAGGTCGCGAAAACCATTGATGCCAATGTTCGAAAAAACAAGCGCGACGAATCGATTCTACAAGTGAAGGTCAACGAAAATGGCAAGCTGCGAGTTTATGAAAAAAAATTAGATGAAGGCACCTTCTTCAGCACCTTTTTAATTTATCTGCTATTACAAGGTGAAAAAGGTATCACTCCCGGAGCCAAATACAATTTTCGGGCCGTCGCAGAAGAGGACGGCAAAGCTTTTCCCGGCGAGGTTTACGTCGATTCAGAAACTAAAAAGATGAATGTTGATGTTTTTAAAGTTCTTTACACCTTTAAGCGCACGCAGTTTGTAAACTTCATCACGTCATTTGGTGAATCCATAATTAGCGTTTCTCCAGCGATGCAAATCGCTGCCGAGATGGTGACGACTCCAAGTGAGGCCACAAATGGTATGCCCTATAACGAAAAAAGTTTGTCTCTGCTTTTTGGTGGCATTCCCAAGGGTGAACAGCACAGCTTGAAGAACCAAGGTGTAAAACCTCACGTTCAAGCCGATAAATTGACTCCAAAAACCGAAGACAAAGACAGCCAACCCGAGAGCAAAGAAAAGGCAAAATGAATTTTGTGCTAAAGCGAATTCTATCAACACTTCCAGTGGTGGCCGGCGTTGTCACCATTAGCTTTTTCTTAATTCATATGATTCCTGGAGACCCGGTCGATATCATGCTCGGCGACAATGCCTCGTTGACCGACAAAGATCAATTGCGTGAAGAATTGGGGCTGAATCTTCCATTGGGAACCCAGTTTAAAAATTATTTGATCGACCTTGGTCAATTGGACCTGGGACGTTCCCTCCAAACCCAACGGCCCGTTTTAGAAGAAATCAAAGAGCGGGTACCGGCCACGCTTGAATTAACCTTAGCCACCTTGTTTTTTTCTCTTGTTATCGGAATTCCTTTAGGTGTAATCGCTGCCCTCAAAAAAGACAGCGCCACCGACAAAACATTGCTGATTGTAGGGATGTTGGGTTTGTCGATGCCGGCGTTTTGGCTCGGTCCCCTTTTGATTTGGTTGTTTGCCTTAAAAATTGATTTGTTCCCAGTCAGCGAGCGGGGAACGATCGGTCATGTTATTCTGCCCGCTCTCACCTTATCGTCCGGTATTGTTGCGATACTTTTGCGAATGACTCGAACTTCAATGCTGGATGTGATTCGAGAGGACTACATTCGCGTGGCCCGCGCCAAAGGTGTTCACTTTTTTAAACTCTATTTTGTCCATGCCCTGATTAACGCCATCTTCCCTCTATTGACTATCATTGGTTTGATCCTGGGTGCTTTGCTCACCGGCACCGTCATCATTGAAACGATCTTCGATTGGCCCGGCATTGGAACTTTGATCTTTGAAGCCATCCAGCAGCGCGATTATCCCGTTGTACAAGGCTGTGTTTTGGTTATTTCTTTGGTGTATGTCCTGGTGAACTTTCTGACTGACCTTTCCTACAAAGTATTTAATCCGAAAGTGAGTTTTGAATGATGGGTGGAAAAGGCCAGTTTCTTTCTTTAACAGGTGGCGCTTGCATCGGATTGGTGGCCCTGGTCGCTTTGCTGGCTCCCTGGTTAACCAGCTATGACCCCACTGAGATGATTTTGAGTCAACGTTTTCTTTTGCCCTCGTTGAACCATTTGATGGGAACCGACCAAAATGGCATCGATATTTTTTCACAAATTGTTTACGGTGCTCGAGTCAGCTTGATTATCGCGTTTTCCGTTGTCTTAATCAGTTTAGCGATTGGCCTTTTGGTTGGCTCATTGGCTGGATACTGTGGTGGCTGGGTCGATATTATCATTATGCGCATCATTGATATGATCTATGCATTCCCTGGCTTTCTTCTTATCTTGACCATTGCCGCCGTGATGCAGTCATCATCGGTGGGCCATTTGGTTTTTATTCTTTGTCTGACTGGATGGGCCAGTTATGCCCGCCTGATTCGCGGAGAGATTTTACATTTGAAAACCAAAGACTACGTTCTGAGTGCCGATGCTCTAGGTGCTAGTCATCTACGCAAACTGACTTTTTATATTTGGCCCAATCTGGTGGGCCCTGTCATGATTCAGGCGTCTTTTGGAATGGCCGTCACAATCATAACCGAGTCCAGTTTAAGTTTTCTTGGGCTTGGTGTGCCTCCCTCGACACCCACTTGGGGCTCACTTTTAAGCTCCGGTCGGAATTACCTTCTTGAAGCCCCTTACATGAGTCTGTTTCCTGGATTGGCTCTTCTTGTCGTCGTTCTTGGCTTCAATCTTTTAGGCGACGGCCTGCGCGATATTCTTGATCCTAAAAATTGAACGGGTTCGCCACGCTAGACAAATATAAATAATATCAATAGAATAAAAAAATGCGTGAACTCATCGGACAGCAACTCATTATCGGACTCTCAGGCGAAGAACTCACTCAGGAAGAAGCGCAGTTTATTGTTGAAAACAATATCGGTGGAATTATTCTTTTTGACAGAAACTTAAAGTCGGTCGAGCAAATTCACAAGCTTATCACCGACATTCAACAGTTACGTTACAAACTGCCAGAGAAAACACCTTTATTTATCTCTATCGACATGGAAGGTGGCCGTGTCCATCGCTTAAAAGAGCCTTTCACCCAGTGGCCGCCAGTCAAAAACCTTGGCGATATTGATTCTTCAGCTCTTACTTTTCAGTTCACCCAGTTGATGGGCCGTGAATTAAAAGCCATCGGCATCAATCTGGATTACGCCCCTTGCGTTGATGTCTTGATGAATCCCGAAAATGAAGTGATCGGTGATCGAGCCCTCAGTACCGACCCTGAACAGGTGGCAAAACTGTCTTCGGCCATGGTTCGCGGCTATATTAAATCGGACGTTCTTTCCTGCGCGAAGCATTTTCCAGGACATGGTTACACTTCCGTCGACAGCCACTTCGATCTTCCTGTTGATGAACGCAAACTGGCCGACCTAGAGAAACAAGGCGACCTTGAGCCCTTTAAGAAAGTCATTAAAGCCCGTGTCGATATGATAATGACAGCTCATATCAAGTACCCCAACATTGACCCTCAGTACCCCGTCACCTTGTCCTCCTTGTTTATTAAGCAATTTTTACGGGAAGCCCTTCGCTATCGCGGCATCATAATTACCGATGATCTGGATATGAAGGCTCTCACCAAAAACTATCCGATTGGAGAGATCCCGGTCATGGCCTTGCAGGCAGGTGCCACGATGTTGCTTTACTGCAACGAACCCAAGTCCCCAGTTAAAGCGGTTAAAAGTATCGCTCAAGCCCTTAGCGAAGGTGAACTCGAGCAAGACGTCATTCGCGCTAATCACGATCTGATCATCAAAACTAAAATAAAAAAATTAAAAAACCCCATCGAGCCCTTTTCCTTAGAAAAGGCCCAACTGCTGATCGGCAAACAAGAGCACAAAGACTTTGCTGAGGCGATCCGCACCCAGCAAGTAGAAGGTTTGCTCGAAAACGAATAAGCATTAAAAACTCACCCTTTCCGCCTGGGACTTGCCTCTGGTGGGGATTCATTCTAAGTATTAGCAGCCATGTTAATCTTAATAATATTATTCTCCTTTTTCAGTCTCTCACAAACCGTTGAACTCACGCCTGTAGAAATCGAAGCTCCGGTTTTAGTTAATGAATCCTCTCGCTCCATCGAGTGGCCTGTCAAAGTTGAGAAAGTGACCCCTGCCATTCAGCTCCCACAGCTTGACGACGCCATCAACAGCACCAACGGCATTCAAACCCGAACTCAAGGCTCACCCACTTTTTCAATTCGAGGCTCCGCGCAAAGTGGACGCGCCCTGATCCTTTATGACCATATCCCATTGAACTTTGCCTCTGGCTTTGGAGCGCCAAGAATTTTCCTTCCCAAAGAAACACTGGCTCAGCTGAATGTTATTAAAGGTCCGGCGTCTTTATTCTTTGGTTCGCAAGCTATGGCTGGTGCGGTTGATTTCGTTTCAAAAACCTACAAGCGGCCCGAGATCAATTTTAACTTTTCCGACACCAATGAAAGTTTCTTACCTTGGCGAGAAGGCAAGCTGGCTCATCAGTCTTATCAACTGGCTACGCCCCTTTATGACAGCTCAAGCAGTCACTGGCAGGCGTCTTTGTTTTATGAAGACAATGACGGAAGGTTTCCATTTCAAAACAAATCCACCAGCGGAGTCAGAGACTTCAATGCCGGCAACCTGTCTCGAATTGTATTAAAGGGTTCACAACAAAGAGAAAGTTGGCGCTGGGATTTCAACAGCATCATCGGTCGTCAGATCCAACAAAGCCCTGGAGCCGTTACCTTCCCGATGCCAACAAGACAAGAAACTGAAGGTGCTCTGGTCAGCCTTTCACCCCACGTTTTCTTCAACAATAAAACCAGTTTGAAAAGTCGCCTTTCGTACCTGAAAACAGATGCAGAATTTTTAGAAAGTGGCAATATCTCGTATACCAATCAAACCACTGGCATTTGGCAAAACGAATGGATCTACGATATCCATCGCACCACCAAACTGCAGTTTTTTGCCGACGCCTTTTTCCACCAGCTGGACTCCTCTTTCTCAGGTGATGGACTCACTCAGGATAATTTTGAAGTTGGACCGTTCTTAAGTTTTAAATTCTTTGAAAACTTCACCCACGAAATTGGCGGCCGCTACGTCATCAACCAAGATGTCTTTCTACCAACAGTTAGCACGCACTACCTTTTTTCAGAGCTCGACAGCTGGGTGAGTTTTTCTGAGGGCTTTCGAAACCCCACCCTTTCAGACCTCTACTCTCAGTTTCCCACTTTCGTCGGCAATCCCGATCTCACGCCGGAAAGATCCTCGCAATGGGAATTGGGTCTTAAAAATCAAAACCAGTCAAAATGGGCTTGGGAAGTACGACTTTTTCATATTGAGTATCAAAACTTTATCGAATCCTTTGAACAAACACCCGGTGTCTTCTCGCGCGCCAATCGTGGCGGTGGGTACTCGCGCGGACTCGACAGCTCCCTGCATTGGAAAACAGGATGGATTCAACCGGAGCTGACCTATAACTACCTTGATTCCAAAAGTCGCGAGCTGAACCGTCCGTTCAGGCTGTCGCCTCGACATCAAGTCACTTTAGGTTCAACCTTCGTATTTCCATTCTTTCAACTGCAGGTGCAGAACACACACTGGTACGACACCGTTGATGTCGCCATGAACCAAGCTGTGCCCCTTGAAGACTGGCAACAATGGAATATTTTTGCCCATCTCCTTGGCGACCATGACGCTCGGATCAGTCTTGGACTGATCAACGCCTTTAATGAGGGAAAACAGCTGACACTTAACTACCCCGAACCCCAACGTCAGTATTGGATTCAAATTCATCAGGGCTTCTGACAAAAGAAAACTCTTATCGATATCTCATGACAATGTCGTAAATAAATGGCTGAAAAGAGCGGGCGAAATACCCTACAGGGAACTCAATAAAAAATGCGAGTGATCAGAATCCGAACACTCGCTTTTAGATTTGGAATAAAATTTAAGACAGACCTATTCTTCGTCGCCGAAAAGCTCAGCTTGAGATTGCGTGGTTCCGTTGTTGCGAACCTTCGCTTTACGCTGGGCACCTGCTTTGGCGGACTTTCTTTTACGGATTAACTTGGTCTGTTTTCTGCTCGACGCCATGATTGTCTCCTTGTAGGCACACTGAGTTATCAAAGGTCCATCCACAAGTCAACGTAGTGGCGATTTCCAAGCCCGGCGCGGCTCTCATTTTGAAGGCTGTAGGCCAATTTAAGCCGAGGTCCATTCCAGGCCAGGCCCACAGAGGCCCAATTTTGGCCAAGGGTATCATCCACAGAGTATCCACCGTTTAAGGCGAAATGGCCTTGCATTCCAAAAGAAACACCGAATCGATGAGCTAAAAGCCCAGAATTCTCGATATATAGGGGCCGCAAAGCCTCATAGCGAATGGTGGTCTGCTTCTCGAACACATACTGGGTTCCAATGGCGAACCGCGACGGCCGACGGAGAGAGGTGGGTAAATTATCGTCCCCTTCCACCAGATTTTCAGCAGAAACAGACAATCCCCAGTTGGGCTGAAGTCCCACTAAAATCCCCACATCGAAGTTGGTTTGATTTCTTTTTTCACCAGTTTCAGACTCTGAGCGCAGGTAGGAGGCCCCCAAGCCGACGCTGAACTGAGGATTGATTCGATAACCAAACCCTCCCCGAAACTCATTTTCTTTAATATTAACGCCATTGTCGCTGATTTGGTGACGGCGGTAACTGAGCGACCCGGGAAACAGCAAATCCTTGGTTCCATCGGTCATCGTCACACTGTAAATATTTCGGCTGACATTTTTTGAGGTAAAGCCCGAAAGGTAGGAAAATCCAGTATAGAACTTTTCAAAAAGGGCAATACTGGCCGGATTGAGATAAAGACTTTCATTGGATTGAACCGCGGCTCGGCCCGTACCACCCATCGCTGCCGAGACAGCCCCCACCATTTCGGCGGCATGGGAAGAGTTCAAACAAAAGACAACGACAACAGTGGAAATGATTTGCTTCATAAGGCCATTGTGGCTTTGAAAGTCGAAAGTGTCTACAGACCAGCCTGTCAATGGCATAGATAGACCCCTGAGCATCGACGTTGTGTGGCATTTACTAGCTCTGGCCAACCCCTCTCGAATTGGACCGGCTCGTTAACTTTAGCGAGACAGCACTCGCAAAAAGTCCAGGAATAATCAGAAAGAAATGTTGCTAAACCTACTATTTAGACACACTCCATTTGCCCTGATATTATTATTAAATGAATTCCTTATCTCTTTTTTTGACCCTGTGTTTGATTTTTCATTCCTTCTTTTTAACAGCCCAGGTTGCACAAAAACCTTCGAATACCGCTCTTAAAAAGCCAAGCATGAAACAAAAAATAGTAATTCGCGCTCAAAAAATTGCGGCTGAAGTCAATGCAACTCCATCCATGAAAGATTGGATCAACAAGGCGCCACGAAATCTTAAAAGCCTTCGCCAACGTTTCTTTGGTTCGAAATTCAATTCTGCACTTCCCAAAGCCATCCCTGCCCCCAATGCCGTGGCCTTTGTTTTCTCCGATAAAAAACTCAAGCCCGTCGTTATTAAATTGAAACCCCGTGGCCAACAGATCCATTACTTCTTAGGTAAAAAAGATATCACTCGTCGAAAAAATGAACCTATGGCTACATGGCTCAGACGATGCTTCCCAAAAACAAAGTTTGCCCGAAGCTTAGAATTCCACCCCTTACTCTCAATATGGGCCGCCAAGGCCTATGCCCAAACCAACGTTGAAAACAACGGGCTCCTCCGCGGCACTCCATTGGAAGTTGCTGGGGCAACGAGTTTCTGGAGCGGTATTCTCGGCTCAATGACCGCTGAAGAATGGCAAAATACCGACGTCGTTCAAAACTACATGCACGACGGACGTCAACTCGTAGACGCCGCTCAGTACTTGGCACAAGACCCGCCTCAGGGCGCCGGTCTTTCCTGTTACCGCGGTGAAGCTTGGTTTCAATTTCGCTTTGATAGCGTCCTGGCTGACCACCAATCCGCCCAAGTTGGAGCACCGAGTGGATATGTTCACTACCGTACCTCCTTTGATCATTCAAAAAATCTGTCTCGAATTCGTTTAGAGAGAGGGGAATCCTCCTCCGGTCTCCGCTCTGGTAGCCTAGGCAGTGTGGCCTATGGCACCAATAGTTCTGGAACTCCAACAACAGCTTACATTTCGGACTCAAGTGTCGGCTCTGTTGCCAACCCTCAAAGTTTTGACTCCCAATGGTTT
>CAXRIX010000089.1:0-27518 GCA_964230555.1 Bdellovibrionales bacterium | reverse complement strand
TTCTAGCAGATATCGAAAATCCATCCAACAGGGTCTAAAAATGGCACGTAAACAATCGGCGCCAAGCCTTATGACTTTACCTGTTCCAGCTCCAGTGGAGGTGCAAGTTGAAACTCTTTAAATCTTTAATAATCTTATTTTTCCTTGTTCCTTCAATTTCGCAAGCCGCGACTTTGGATGAGCTTTTGCAAAAAGTAAAAAACGAAGCTGTGACTCAAACAGCAGAATTTAAAAAGCGTGAAGCTGAGTTCAAAAGTGAAAAGAACAAGCAGCAGGCGCTTCTTAATAAAGCCAAAGCCGAATTGGCGGCCCTAGAACGAACCACAGTTCAACTGACTAATGATTTTGACAGCAACGAAAAGAAACTGGCGAAAGTTGAAGAAGAACTCAACATGGCTATGGGGACGTTGGGTGAAATGTTCGGAGTTGTTCGTCAGGTGGCTGGTGACCTTAAAGGACAAATCGAAAACTCCGTGGTCTCGGCGCAGATTCGTGGACGCAAGGCTTTTGCTGCCAACTTGGCTGAAAGCAAGTCTTTACCAAACATTCCAAAGCTAGAAAGACTTTGGTATGAGCTTCAGCGCGAAATGACTGAGACGGGTAAAACCACTCAGTTTAAAGCCACAGTTGTTCGCTCGGATGGTGAAAAGTCAGAGCAAATGGTCACCCGTGTGGGAGCCTTTAACCTTGTTAGTGATGGCGAATATTACAACTACCAACCTTCAACAGGTCAAATCGTTGAGTTGGGGCGCCAGCCTTCTTCCCGTTATACCGGTATGATCGATGATTTGGCTTCTGCTAAAGGATCAACCTATGAGGCTTTTGCTGTGGATCCTTCACGAGGCTCTTTGCTTTCGATGTTGGTTCAAGCTCCCAGTTTTTGGGAGAGATTGCAGCAGGGTGGACTTGTTGGTTACGTAATTATCGCATTGTTGTTCCTAGGTATTGGACTTGTGATTGAGCGAATCAAAACTCTAAAAACTGAGGGTGATAAGATCAAAGCGCAAATGGGTAATCCCAAGGCCTCTGATGATAATGCTCTGGGCAAGGTCATGATGGCTTATGAGTCTAACAAAACAGCCGATCTTGAAACCTTAGAACTGAAAATCGATGAAGCCATTTTAAAGGCCACGCCCCCTCTTGAAAAAGGGATTGGGACAGTGAAAATTCTGGCGGCTGTGGCTCCATTGCTTGGTCTTCTTGGTACAGTGACAGGTATGATCGCAACTTTCCAGTCGATTACATTGTTCGGTACTGGAGATCCCAAGCTTATGGCCGGTGGTATCTCTCAGGCCTTGATGACAACTGTTTTGGGTCTGGTCTGTGCGATTCCTTTGTTGCTTCTTCACAACGTGATTGCCAACAAATCAAAAGGTCTTGTGCAAATTCTTGAAGAAGAAAGCGCTGGAATGATTGCAGCACGAGCTGAAAAAAGTAAGGCATAACGAATATGTTTTTGATTGATGCATTTGACGTCATTCGAGATTTTTTAGAGCGTGGAGGAGATGTCCTTTGGTTGATCTTCTTCACATTGGTTCTGCTTTGGGGTCTTATCATCGAGAGGTTCATGTACTTTAAAAATGAATTTCCCGAAGACCGCAAACATGTGATTGAAGCTTGGAGATCTCGTCAGGATCGTTCGTCTTGGTATGCCCATCGTATTCGTGAGGCTGAAATTTCAAAAATGTCGACCAAACTAAAGCACAACATCTCCTCTATTAAGATGTTGGTGGCGATGTGTCCTTTGATGGGCCTTTTGGGGACTGTGACCGGTATGATTGCGGTTTTTGAAGTGATGGCTATCACTGGGACAGGTAACGCGCGCTTGATGGCCTCTGGAATTTCCATGGCGACAATTCCAACAATGGCTGGAATGGTTGCGGCTCTCTCCGGACTTTATTTTGGAAGTCTTTTGGAGTCCAAGGCGAAAAAAGAACAACAGAAATTGGCCGACGCTCTTCCTTTAAGCTAGAGCGGATTTGTTAAGGATGAAATTATGAGTAGAAGAAGAAGAAAAAATCAGGAAGAAGATGCGGGAATCGATTTAACACCCATGCTTGATGTGGTGTTTATCATGCTTATTTTCTTTATTGTGACCACTTCTTTTGTGAAAGAGTCGGGGCTTGATGTGAACCGTCCCTCGGCTTCTACGGCAAAGAAAAAAGAAAGAGCTTCGATTTTGGTTGGCATCTCACAAACTGGAGATATCTGGATTCAAAAACGGCGAGTCGATATTCGCTCGGTACGAGCCAATATCGAGAGACTGCACGCCGAGAGTCCAGAGGGCACTGTCGTGATTCAAGCTGACAAGATGTCTGAAACTGGAATTTTAGTTGAGGTTATGGACCAGATTCGTTTGGCGGGTGTGGAAAGCATTTCCGTTGCCGCGTCTCCGGGTGTGGGACAATAGGGGAGTTTGAATGGGTTCTTTGAAACAAAACCCCGTGGTGAAAGCTGTGGGTGGTTTTTTCAAAACGAATAAGGTTGTCTCGGCGGCTGCGGCTGGATTGGTCGTAACTTTGTCCCTGTTTTACTTGATGTCGCAACTGATTTCAGGGGGAGCCAACTTAAATAAGTCGGATGACAACGAAAACTTTATTGAATTTGTGCGTATTAAAAAAGAGAGCATGGTTCAGGAGAGAAAGCGGCAGAAACCGAAAAAGCCTCCAGAGCCTAAAAAGCCGCCACCACCGCAAAAGCTTTCGTTGGCCGCTAATGAGCCCACTAAACCACAAATGAATATGAAGCTACCAAAACTCAGTACGTCTTTAAAAGGCAATGGTCCTTATTTGGGCGGCGCTGGTGGTGCGGCCACTGGCAATATGCTGACTCCGATCGTGCGGATTGAGCCTCAGTACCCGCGTAAAGCGGCCATGCAAGGTCTTGAGGGCCATGTGGTTCTTTCCTTTGAGGTGACTGAAAGCGGAACTGTCGACAATGTTGAAGTGGTGGGATCAAAACCGCGTCGTGTGTTCGATATGAGTGCCAAACGTGCGGTTCTAAAGTGGAAGTACAAGCCTCAACAAGAGGATGGGAAGCCGGTGCGTGTGGCCCAGAAAGTCCAGTTGGACTTTAAACTCACACAGTAGAAAGGGAAACTTGAATGGGATCGATTTTTAAATTTGTTGTACTTATTTTTACGACCTTGTCGGTGACTGTCTCAATGGCTGCCATAGACAAGGACGAATTGAAAAACAGAAGTGCGGCTTTGATTTCGAAGGGAACCCATCGGCGTTTGTCGCGAGCCCATAGTTTAATGGCAAAAGATAAAATTGCTGATGCGATTGATGTTCTTAATCGATTGATGAAGTCGACGGAAAATCGTCCTCACGAGAAGGCTCAAGTTATGCAAGCCTTGGGTTTTGCCTACGCTCAGAAGGATGATTTCAAGAAGGCTCTAAAGAACCTTCAAGGTGCGATTGATCTTAAAACTCTGCCCTACAGTCCTACGATGTCAACTTTGTACACGATCGCACAAGTTCATGTGACTCAGGAAAACTATGATATCGCTCTCCAAAAAATTGATGAGTGGTTCAGTATTGCCGATGAGCCCAGTCCCGATGCCTACGTGTTAAAGGCGACAATCTATGCGCAGAAGAAGCGGCGCAAAGAGGCTCTTGATTTAGTGACCAAAGCCATTGATATGACCAAAAAGCCGAAGGAATCTTGGTTGGCTTTTGCTGTTGCAATGAACTATGAGCTTGAGCGTTTTCAAGAGGCGGGACGTCTTTTGGAAAAGCTGGTGGGGATGTTTCCCGAGAAAAAGAAGTACTGGAAGCAGTTGACGGGAGTTTATCTTAACTTAAACAACAATGAAAAAGCTTTGGCGACCATGGAGCTTGCTGAAAAAGGCGACTATTTAAAGCAGGATTCTGAAATTATGAATCTGGTCAGTCTTTTTATCTACGGTGGCATCCCTTTAAAAGGAGCGCGACTGCTGGATAAGGCTTTAGCGGATGGGACTGTCAAAAAGACGCAGAAGAACTATGAAATCTTGGGCGATGCCTGGGCGCAAGCTGAAGAGATGGACAAAGCCCTTGTGGCCTACGATCAATCTTCAAAGTATGCCAAAGACGGCCGCATCTTTGCTAAGCAAGGTCGAATTTACCTTGAGCAAGAGAATTGGAAAAAAGCCGATGAGTTTTTAACCAAAGGTTTGTCGAAGGGTGGAATTAAAAACCCCCAGCATGTTCATATGGCATTGGGCGTGGCCCGCTTTAACTTAGATAAGTTTGATTCGGCGAAAGCCGCTTTTATCAATGCGAAAAAAGCTTCCAAAGATGTTATGCGCCAAGCTGACCAGTGGATCAGTTATGTAAAAGCTGAGGATATGCGAATCAATCCCGATAAGTATGCCAACGAGGCCGAAGAAACTGAGGCCGTGGAAACTACCACTCTTTAGAATGAATTGACTGTCAGCCAGGTGATTAAATGCCTGGCGGACCAGGCCTTGTAACCCTTGTTTACCCTTAGATTCCATTGGAACATCCTCGAAACTAGGACATTGCTTGATGCCCATCGGTTGCGAGTATCGACTTAAACAACGGGATTTAAAGAGTGAAAGCGAATAAGCCAGCTTTTAATAGCTTATCCTGGAGAACCCTTCCTAGGTAGTTGTACTAGAGTTTTATTCTGGAAGTTTATTCTAGAGGTTTGTTCTAGAGGTTTGTTCCAGAGGTTTGTTCCAGAGGTTTATTCCAGAGGTTTATTCCAGAGGTTTCCAGAGGTTTCCAGAGGTTTTTTCTGAAGAGTTAAGCCCAGAGAGTTGGTGCTTACAGCTCATAGGGGCCTGTAATATGTGTTGTCGGAATGCAATTGTGGTTTACGATTTATCCAACAAAGTCGCTAAATGAAAATTAGGCCCATTTCGGGCGTAAAAAAAGCCTCGGATGAGGCTTTTTGTCGATCGGTTTGTCAGAGCTCTTAGAGCTGAAGACTATTTGATTTCTTTATGAACCGTGTGTTTACGCAAGTTCGGGTTATACTTCTTCTTTTCCAAACGCTCAGGATGGGTTTGGAAGTTTTTACGAGTGGTATAACGAGAAGGGGGTTGACCAAGCTTACGAGCTTCAGTGCATTCCAACGTGATGATTCTAACTTTCCCTTTTTTGGCCATGATTCAGTCCTTTTCAATCGAAAATTGAATGTCTGGATATAACACGCTCCACCAGTGTCGACAATAAAAACTTAACTTTTCCTTGGCCATCCAATACCTAAGAGGGATGGGTGTGTCGCAAGAAGTGCAAGATATTTTAGAAATAACTCGTAAAGCTGGAGAATTGCTACAGATATTGAGCAAAGACCCGCTGATGCGGCAACCTGTGAAGAAGGCTGATGGCAGCCCTGTTACGGCGGCGGACCAGAAAGTCAGTGATTATCTGGTCGCTGTCTTAAAACCCTTAGGATACCCCGTGATCAGCGAGGAAGCCCTCCCTGGAGTTCCGCCCGAGCCGGGTTCTTCTTATTTCTTGGTCGATCCGCTGGATGGCACCAAGTATTTTGCCCGGGGAGAAAAAGAGTTTGCGATTTGTGTTGGTCTCTTAAAGAAAGGGCATCCCTTCATGGGGGCTATCTTTGATCCCACGGCAAACCTTCTGTATTGGGCGGTGCGAGGAGAAGGCGCCTTTTGTGAAGATCAGCCCATCTCCCATCCCGGAGTTCAAGACGGCTTGACTGTGTTCTCCAGCGGCTTTCACAAGAGGCCGGAGAGAAAACAAATAGTGGAGGCTTTGCACATCGACCGAATTGAAGAGAAAGGCTCGGCGCTCAAGTTCTGCGATTTGGCATCAGGCAAGGCTGACCTGTATTTGCGTTTTGGGCCAACCAGCGAGTGGGATACGGCCGCAGCCCAGGTTCTGATGGAAGAAGCCAATGGCTTTCTTTACGAAGTGAAAACCTTAGAGACCATGAAGTACGGCAAAAAAAGATATTTAAATCGTGGCATTTTAGCCGGCCACAAGTCCCAGGCCGAACCGGTGGCTGAGCTTTTAAGAACAATGGGCCCCTTTAACAAAAAGGGAAAGGAGTCATGATGGATCAAGAGACTCGCATTGCAGAGATGAAAGACCAAGTGCGGGAATTTTGTGAGGCCCGTGAATGGGACCAGTTTCATGGCGCAAAAGATTTAGCAATTGGTGCTGTCACCGAGGCGGCCGAGCTTTTGGAGCCATTTCGGTTTCAAAGCCCTCAGCAAATTGACGCCCTTCTTAACGATAAGCGGAGTCGGCAAGCCATTGGTGAAGAGCTGGCCGACGTTCTCTTTTTCATTCTTAGATTTGCACAAAAATTTGATTTTGATCTCAGTGAGTGTTTTGACGAAAAGATGAAAAAAAATGACGGCAAATATCCTGTTTCACAATTTCGTGGGCAAAACCATAAGGCTCAGTCCGTCGATTGAGGTCAAAAGATGTTACAATCGGAATAAAGGGAAACTATGGATATTGAGCCGACCAACTTCGATTACATTCTCTCTTACGTTTTAGGTTTTTCTATTTTCATGCTGCCCATTATTATTTTTGTACGGCGGCGACGAGAGAAAAATCGCTACACGGGTCCGTACTATGATGAAGGCATCAATCATAAAGTGCTGGAGAAAGCCGAAGCTGAAGTCAAAGACATGGACCTCTTGCAGGTGTTACACGAAAGATATATTCACTTGCGAAGTTTTGCCACCATCAATGGTCACGATCGCAGTACCATGACCAATCTTGTGGTTTTTCTACAGGAAAAAGGCATTGAGTGTGATTTCTATTTCAGCCAGGCTTATCCCGCTGGATTTGCCAGTATGACCAACGGCATGGGCGAGTATTTTTTGTTCGTTGATCCAGAAAAACGAGACCAAGCCCTGCAAGCCCTTGAACAATACTTCAAATAAAATGATGGGTGTTCCCCGACGTTTACAAACCCACTGTTAATCAATTGGTCATAAAAAATGAAAATAATACCGAGTTTATCGCTGGGGCTAGGGAAACCCAGTCTTCAGCCTTATAATTCGAGCCTTAATACAAAGAAAACAAAAACTCGTATCGAGGAGCCCTTATGACCCATTTAATTAATCGAACTCTGAAGCCTGTCTTTTTTTTAGGCCTTTGCTTAGCAACAAGCGTTGCTTTCTCACAAGGTCAGGAGCCTGTGGTTGTAGTTGAGCCCGCAGACGGTGGTGTCGCCGATTCTTCTGAAATTGCTGTGCAAGATTTTATCGGCGACGTGAAAATGACCTGTCAAGAGAGTCCTGGAAGCTTCGCCGCCAGCGGACTGGTCGTGAAAATTTATGAAAACATCGAAAGTGCTGGCCTCTACATTGCCGAGCTTCAGTTGGAAGGAGAGAAGACAAAGTGGTTGATGCAAACCTGGCTTCCGCAAATCGTTTATATTTCTGGGTTCTACAATATGGACACTGGGTCTTATCAAGCCGAGCCGATGGCTGAAGTTAAAGTTCCTTTTGCCGACCCGAATACTTTCGAGCAGACAATCATTCAGATTCATGAGGTCGAGGGTGAATTGAACTCGGTGGTGGTGCCAACGCCAATGGGTTTACAAAGCTACTCTGCTAACGATTGTCAGACTTCTATGGTTTGGACAGACAGTTACGGGGCACCCAGAACGGCACCCAGCAACAATTAAGAAATATCTTTCAAGCGGCGGATCTCGGCAAACACTTGCCAATCCTCCGCTGCTTCTAACTCCATGGCCTTACGAATCGCTGGGTCATCCCAGCGTAGGAAGGGGTTGTGTTTTTTTTCAAAGTCGAGAGTCGTCGGAACCGTGGGTTTGTGGTTAGCCAACAGTGTTTGAATTTTAGCTTCTGCCTCTTGCAATCTTTGATCTTCAGGAAATAACCCGCGAGCGAAAGCTAAGTTTTGCTGGGTGTATTCATGAGAACAAAATAATACGGTATCATCGGCAAGCTCTCGAACTTGTTTTAAGCTTTCAAACATTTGTTGAAAGGTGCCTTCAAAAACCCGTCCACATCCAATAGAAAAGATTAAATCATTGGAGAAAAGCAATTTTGCATCAGTAAAATGAAAGGCGCATAAGCCATGAGTGTGGCCGGGAAGATGCATAACATGAACTTTATGCTCAAGAATATCGAGTGTCTCATCAGCGTAATAACTTTTACTTAAAATGGGCAGTCGTTTTTGATCACCTTGAAAGCCGATCACTTCGCAGTCTAAAACTTTTTTTAAACTCTGGGTGGCTCCGGTATGATCGGGATGGTGATGAGTTAAATAAATAGATTGCACTTGTAAATTGTTGGACTCGATAGTTTTTAAAATCGGTTCTTTTTCACCAGGGTCGATGACAATGGCGTGGTTGCCGCGCGCGACAATATAGTTGTAATTGCGATAGGTGTTCCAAAGAGTCGGCGTTTGGTAAATGCTGAGATCATCAAATTGATAAGTGTAAAAATCCTTCATTTTATTTTCAATCGGTTGTTAATCATAGATTCAACATCGGGCTTGCAGGTTCCACAGCCTGTGTTGGCTGAAGTTCTTTTTCGGATCTCGTCGACTGTGTGGGCTCCAAAAACAATGGCTCGATCCACTTTTTGGGTCGAAATTTTTCGGCAATGACATAATTCTTCATGCTCTACCGGAACCTTCCATTGACCTTGAATGCGCGCAATCAGCTCGCGCCAAATCACCGAACCATGGTCGGTCCCAGAAGGAGGAAGAAGGTCAATAACTGGGCCAGTCAGCTTGGCCTTCATTTTTTGGCAAAGGAGCAAGAAGTCCATGCAGCCTTTTGATTGCATTGCGACGTTGATAATTTTTCCATCTTCAATTGTCAGTTTCAGGTTAAGACTTTCTCGCCCAGGCTCTGACCATTCAAATGTTTGCTCCATGGGATTATTTTAGCAGAAAAATCCGTCGCGTGGGGAGGGGCCTCGTGTTTTGTAGGAATCTGCGTCATGGGGTTTTTCGGAAATGCAGTCACAGGCAGCGGACTGTGTTATTGAGAGACTATGTCGCCAGAAAATGAACAAATGTTGGAGAGTACCCGTAAGCAAGCCCTCTATCTTTGGGCCGGTTTGTGCCTATCCATGACCCTTTTTTACGTGCAAAGCCAAATTGTGTTTGTCAATCGAAGCCCTTTACCTTCGTCAAACCTCGAATGGATTGTCAGTGTTTTGGGAGTGATCACATTTGTACTGGGTTTATTGTTTTTCAAAAACTACATGGCTCTTCGCAAAAGCAGAATTTTAAAAATGCCACTGAAGGATCGAAAACAAAGTGTTCTGATCGCTATGGTATTACAATTTATCTTGTTTGAAACCTTAGGATTGTATGGAGTTTTGTTGTCGGTCTGGACGCAAAGTGGGTTAAAAGCCATACCCTTTTTAGTTTTTGCCTATATCGGTTTTTTTAAAAGCTTTCCGAAAAAAAACCGCATCCAACCTTATTTTCAGTAAATCAAAAGCTATGAGTCGGCTTTTTTAAGAAGATCGCGCATGGCTTCGAGAACTTGATGAGAAAGATCAGAATAATCCCCTTCCATAGGGGCTCCAGAAGCATAATGGTGGCCGCCTCCACCGAAAGTTTCTGCAATTGATAAAATCGGAAACTCGCCTTTACTGCGCAAACTCAGCTTGTGCACGTTCGGGGAGTCTTCGCGAAACACAGCGGCGGCCCGTACCGATTCGATGTTCATGATCATATCAATCAAGTCTCGGCTGTCATCAATATCCAGGCCCATGGCATTCAAATCTTCGGTTTTGATGTGGAGTAAGGCAATTTGTTCGTCATTAAAAAATTCGACCTTAGAAAGAGCCTGCGCAATGAATTTTAGTTTTGGTGCAGTGAAGTTTCCAAACAGACAGCGATGAACCTCTGCTGGATTTTTTTCATATTTTAAAAGCTCGATACTGACTTCATGGGAGCGCGGTGAATTGCGAACATATCGAAACAACTGGGTATCAAAAACAATACTGGTGTAAATGGCCCGTGCTATTTTAGCGTCTAAGGGAATCTGCAGGGCTTGAATGATATCGTAGGCCAATTCGCCAGTGCTGGCGGCCCGAATATCGATAATTGAATCGGGAGTTGGTGAAGGGCCTTCTTTTAATACCGGATGGTGATCAACAAACACAATATCTTTACAGGCCTTTTCCAGTTCTTCATACAAGGGTTCAATAAGTCGCCTGTCATTGGTGTCAAATATAAGGGCTAAGTCCGGAGTGCCAATGGGATCAAAGCTGCCGTCAAAATACTGAATGTATTCGTCCGGGTTGAGATAATCGTATTTCTTGGGAGTTCCATCGACATTTAAAATGCGCACATCTTTGCCCACTTTTTTAAGAGCGTGATAAATAGCAAGTTCTGATCCCAAACCATCGCCATCACATTGCCGATGCGTGGTCAGGAGGATGGAATTGGCGTTGTGAATTTTTTCTACAAGCTCTGCTGTCATCTAAAGTCCGTCGATTGTTAACCCTAGAGGGCTTTCTGTTAATGAATCCATCTGTAAGAGTACATGAGATTTTCAGACATGAAAAGGCTTTATAATTATCTCAAAATGGAACTTTCACTGTAAAATAAAGTGTTTAACTTAGTCCGAAGTAGGGCATTGCAAGGGTAGCAAGACCTAAGAATGACATGAAACCAAAGATGTCAGTAATGACGGTGACAATGACTCCCGACCCAACGGCTGGGTCACGGTTTAAATGTTTCAATAAAATGGGAACACCGACACCTGTAATACAGGCCACAAAGGAGGTTGCGATCATTGAAAGGCACATAACAATGCCGACCAAAAAACTGTAACTCAAATCACTTTTAAGAATGTAAATCGCCAGCCCCGCAACACTTCCGGCAATCAGGCCAAGAGTGGTGCCGACGATTGTTTCTCGCAGCATGACCAACTTTTTAGAGATGTACTGAAAGTCGTTGACCGCGAGTCCGCGAGTGGTGACTGTCAGGGATTGAATGGCGGCATTGCCACTGGTGCTGGTCACAATGTTTTTAGTCACAGCCAAAATGACCAGCTCTCCTAAGATCCCTTCAAACATATGCAGTACGAAACTGGCGGTTCCAGCAAGGACCAAATTTAGCAGCATCCAAGGTGTACGGCTTGATATCTTTTGGGCTATCGGAGAGTAAACGCGGTCACTCTCTTGTAGACCGGCGCTGGCGTAAATATCAGCAGTGGCCTGCTCTTCGATAATGTCGAGAATATCATCAACAGTGATTATGCCTAATATCTTGCCAACATCATCGACCACTGGAAGAGCGATAAAGTCATAGTGACTCACCAATTGGGCCACTTGCTCTTCTGGCATGTCCGGGTGAACGGTGACCATTTCTTTTTTAGCAATATCGTGAATCTTAGTATTGGGGTCAGAGATCGCTAAATCACGGAGCGACACCACACCGGTGAGGCGGAGGTCGTCTGAAACACAATAGATGTAGTAAATGCTTTCTTCTTTTGATTTCTGACGGATCAACTCAAGGCCCTCTTGAGTGGTCAATTCCGAGGACAGCGTGAAGAAATGAGAGTCCATGATGCGTCCCGCAGAGTCTTCGGGGTAGTTCAAGAATTGCAAAAGCTTTTCTTTTTTGTCCTCTGAAAGGTTGACCAGTAGTGGGTTATGACGGGCGTGGTCAACAAACTGCAGCAAATGAGAGCCTTCACTTATGGAGCTATGCTTCAAAATTCTGGCCATTTTTTCATCATCAATATCTTCGAGAAGGCTTTGTAGCTGAGAGTCGGGGATCTGCACCAAAACTGAGCCGGCGCGGTGGACCGTCACCAAAGCCTCAATCAGGCGTTTTTTTTCGAGTCTGGTTAACTGAGTGAGATATGAGGCTAAATCGGCGGGTTCGACTCGTTGAATGATCGATTTGAGAGGGCGAGAGTTGCGTCCAACCAGCAGTCTTTTGAGAATGGCTTTGTTGGTTGGATTGAGCTTCATCCTCTTCCCCTTGATCACGAACTAAACTACTGTCTTCACTATAATAATATCTTTAAATCATTGCTAGGAATAAAGTCTTTCGCTATAAACGAAGTTTCTTTGCAATTATGGAAATTGCCCAAGACCATAAACAAGGGAGTCTGAAATGTCCACAGCCTTACCACTAACGCTAAAAGGTAAACAAATGCTTGAGGCTGAACTCAAGGATCTGATCCATCGTCAGCGCCCAGAAGTTATTAAACAAATCGAAGAGGCTCGCTCCCATGGTGATTTAAGTGAAAATGCTGAATACGATGCAGCCAAAGAGAAGCAAGCCCTAGTCGAAGGTCGGATTCAAGACATCCAAGGAAAGTTGGCGGGTGCTGAGATAGTCGATCCTTCTAAAATTAAGAGCGACTCGGTGGTCTTTGGTGCCAAGGTGAAGATGTTGGACTTTGATACCGATTCCGAAGTGACTTATCAGATTGTCGGAGTCGACGAGTCAGATGTGAAAAAAGGTTTAATCTCTATCTTGTCTCCGATCGCTCGTGGTCTTATCGGTAAAAAAGTGGGTGACGTGGCTGTTGTTTCAAGCCCAAAAGGTGAAAAGGAATACGAAATCCTTGAGTTGATTTTTGAATAAAAGAGAGGTTCTGTGGCGAAGCCTGCGGCAAGACCCGTGCGTAAACAAGACATTCATTTCAAACAATCCTTGTTTCGATTCACTCTCTCTTTCATTCTTGTGTGTGTTGTCGGATTATTCACCCGCGTATTTCTTCACAATTATCCGTTAAAAGAAAAGCTTCTCGACAAAATTACGGTCCCTACAAAATATCAGCTTAAAATGGACAATGCGGCCTTCAGTTTTCGCTCCGGTTTTATCCCGGTTGTCGCGGTGACGATCAACCGTTTTGACTTGCAAGAAACCAACTGTTCTTTGCGAAAACTAGGAGCTCAGAATCTGATGTTACGGGTTGATCCTTGGGCTTTGCTATTTGGCGAACTTAAGTTAGGGCGAGTGGATTTGGAGTATCTCGAGGTCACAGGTACCGAAAATTGTGATCAGACTGCTGAGGCCGAGACCGAAGATCCGGAGGGTCCATCAAAGTCCAAACCGCAAGATTTGGGTGGGGGCAAAGACAAAACTCTTCTTAGTCGTTTAAAACAACAAAAACACAAGAGTTGGACGAAAAAGCCGGTGTCCCAATTGTTTTCGAAAATTGCAGCCTTTGCGGACAAGGCTCCCTTTCGCCACCTGGTCGTGGATGAGTTTCAAGTCAACTATCAGGCTAAAGGGGCGGCGGCTTGGAGTATTGAAGGCGAAGTCAGTTTAGAGCTTCAAAAAGACTGGGTGGCAGAGCTAGAGGTCGACAAAATTCGCTATGCCAGCAAAGACCTGTCGTTTCTAAAATCGCGCTGGAAGGCCTTGCTAAGTCCGGAGACAATTCATTTGCGAACCGAGAGTTCGGTTCGAGAAGGAGATCTGCTGGCTCAGTTGAGAGTCGAAAATGACTCAGATTTAAGTACTCATGTGACCGGTCGTTTGCGTCGAATTCCTCTATCTGCAGTGATGAGTGCTTTGGTAGGAGATGTTGAATTCAGTTATTTATGGGCCACTTGTGAGTTTGAAGCCAATTGACCTTGGCAGAAAATTTTAGATAAAAAAGTGTCTTTAGGGAACTGCCAGATCGATGGCCCCTATGGTGAGATTCAGATCAAAGAATTTGATTCAACCTTTCATAAAATTGAAAAGTTGGATATGCAGGTACGAAACGTCGTCCTTGATAAAGTTTTTGAGAACAAACGTGATTTGGCCCTCTCAGGAGTTTTTGCAAGCTATGGCACTCTTTCCGGGCAGTTGTTGTATGTCGACGGGGATTGGCGTGGCCAAGGTTTTTTAGAGAACTCAGAGTTTATTTTTTCCAATAATAATCTGCGTGATATTCAAAAAGTCCAGAAGATTCCCTTTGAGTTTTCAAGGGTTAATAACAACACTCAAGCCTTGATTGGAAAAATGGATCTGGATGAGGGGCGATTCGAAGGTGAGATTCGTATCAATCAGCAGAAAGATGGGCAAACCTCCGGGCGAATCGCCATCCATAAAATTCAACTCCACCCTCGTATATATAAATTGATTTTGAATTCTCAACCGGCTGAATTGCGAATTTATGGTAAGTTCAATTGGGCTCCGCAACAAAGACCGCAATGGTCAGCCATGTTGGCGACCGAAGAGTTGCAGTCCGAGTTTTATGATTTAAAATTTCTAAAGGTAAAAGGCAGCAGTCAAGAAAATGCCGAGGCTCGCATTAAAGTGACGATCAGTGAAGGTGCCATCAAACCGAAGGGCCCCTTCCTCGATTGGATTGAACCCACTTACCTAGAGACTGAGTTCTCAAAAGACACGATAGAGTTCACTGAGTTGTCAACTCACTTAACAATTTATGACAATCGAGAGCTGGCTTGGAATCGCGGTTATGTCCGTTTAGAAAATGGCTGGCAACTGTCGTCAGAGGGAAAACGAGACGCTTCAAAACAAGTGGCGGCTTGGCTGCAGTGGGATCGTCCCGATCAAAAATATCTGCGATGGAGCTATATAGGCACCTTTTTTAAAGGAAGTTGGGTTCCAGAAACCGAATGGGTTAAAAGTTGGTTGAACGAGAATCCCGATTTTTTGAAAGATCACGAGAGCGTGGTTTATGCTTCAACAGCAAAACCAACGCTGACAGATAAGATCAACAAGGCCGGCAAAAAAGCAATCGAACGAGTCAAAGAGGTACTGCAACCACAAAGTGGAGAGGGGTCGAGATAGTGGACTTTCCAAAATGGCAGTTGCATAGAGGTTTTTGGAAAGAAGGGATTCGTGAAAACACCATGGAGGCCTTTCGTCAGGCAAAACTCATGGAGTGTTCGATGGTCGAGCTGGATGTGCAAAGAAGCCGGGATGGTGTATTGCACGTGGTTCATGACTGGTCGTTAAAACGCTTTTTTCATGTTGAACAGAATGTTTCGCAAACCAAAAGTGAAGACCTATCTGGGCTTAATATACCGACGCTGATTGAAGTTTTAGAAAGCGATGACGTGCCCAAGTATCTCAACATAGAAGTGAAGTCCAAAGGCTGGTGGAATTATGGTATTTCCTACGAACTTTTAAAAACCTTAAAAGACTTCAACGTGAATAAAAAAGTACTTATTTCCTCATTCAATCCCATGGTTTTGCATTGGATTAAAAAGTTGGCACCAACTGTTCCCCGCGCGTTGATTGTGGGCGACCCCAAAGTTTTGCGAGGGCGTTCCTTTGACTGGTGGATGAGGTTGGCAGAGCCTCACTTTATAAATTGTCATTACAAACTGATTGATGATGAATATCATCGCGACTTGCTCCTTTATTACGAAAAGCCCTTGATGGTTTGGACTGTTAATGACCATAGCAAAGCTCAAGACTATCTCCGTCGCGGTGCCGCGAGCATCATCTCAGATTTACCTCCTCGTCTTTGATGAAGTTATAAAAGGCTGAGTCCCTGCAATGCTTACATACCCCCAGTTTTAGGGTGTTCACCCCGCCTATTTTGTGATTCTGTTTTCCCTAAAAGGTGCTACTTGGGGACACCAACAGGGGGCTTTGGCCGTTTTTTCAATTGATTCCAATATTTAACTGTCTAGATTTTTTACACCCTTTTCACCAGGCGTTGCTGAAATAAAAACTACAGGGGTTACAATGGAACGGAAATCGCAATTATATTAGGGTAGTATGAGCAGGTCTTTGAAATTACTAAGTTTTTTAGGAAAATTCCAATCCCTTCCAAGACAGGGGATCCTGCCTATTCTTGTTTTTGTCGCTGTTTTATTGAAAATAAGCACCGTTCAGGCTGAATTTGGCTCGATTGTCGATGTCGGAGTGGGGGGTGACCTCTATTTTACGAACAGTAGTGCCAATAATGGTCAGGGGTTTGTAAACTTACTGATTCAAAATACATGGTCATCCAGTCAGCTTTGGCTGGATGTGGGAGCCGGTGGCTTGGTCGCTGACACTGCCGATTCCTACGTGAAAATGCCCCAGTTTTACTATCGCTTGGGACACCTTGGAAAAAGTCATTTGACCATTGGCCGAGCCCTTTATGATTGGTCCTTCGCCGATGAGTTTTGGAACCTGGGTGTGACTCAGCCTATTTTCAAATGGAATGAGGCGCGTCCAGAGACCCAAGGATTGACCGGAGTTTTTGTGAGTATACCTTTGGTTGAAAAAACCTTTGAACTCACTCTGTTTGGTTCCCTTCTTTATATACCAACCCAAGGTCCTTCCTTTGAGCTAAGCAATGGAAAGATCACCTCCAGCAACCCTTGGTTTAACGAGCCTGTGGAAGTGATCAATCTTAATGATGAAAAAGCGGAGTTAACATACGACATCGATGTGCCCAAAACCAGAGATGTGATTAGTCAGAAATCATGGGGTGTTTTGCTTGGTACTCCGATCAATAAAAAAGGTTGGTTGTTTAATAGCTTTTATCTTAATAAGCCCCGCAACGAGTTGGTATTGCCTTTCGAGGGCGCATTGAATCTAACCACATTTAATGGTGACATTACGGTAATGCCAAGAGTTGCGACCCATCAGGTGGCTGGTGTTGATGTGGGATGGAATTTTAACAACTATAAAACTGTTCTGTCTTGGATCTATGAGGCCGATATCAATTATGAAACGCCTCCTGGCACAACATTCCCAGTTCTTCCCGATCAGAATATTTTTTCAGCGACTCAGCTGTTTCGTCTTAGTCCGACTCAGAAGGTTTGGTTTGGGTATATCAATGTTGAGCGAAGGCCTACCCAAATTGGAGGGACTTTTGCTAACTCACAGATCTCGACGTTTTTAGGACGCAATCGGTTTGAAGAAGCGATGCAACTGAAGTGGGAAGGTTTACTTTTCAAAACCCAAAGTCTTTATCGAGTCAATGCCTCGTTGGCCTACACCCAAAGTATCAACAACGATAATATTTGGCTGAGTTCTGATATTCGATGGTCGATTTCAAAAGGTCTTGAATTGTTCAACCGCTGTGATTTTTTTGGCGGCTCTGAAGAGTTTATCATTGGCTCCGATTTCATGAGTATTTATCAAAATAACGATCGCTGTTTTGTAGGAGGGCATTATGCTTTCTAATCGATCGTTGAAAATTTTTCGACTGATTCTACTTTCAAGTTTTTGCTTGGTCGTGGCTCATTGTTCTTACTTTTTTGGTGAAAAGAAAAAGGAGACTGAAGTTGAATACAACGGCCAAATTGGGTCTTGTATTGGGCGAGTCAATCAGACCATGGCGGACTATTTTTCTAGACAAGAAGTGGCTGATCTAACCGCTAGTAAGGTGGACGAATTCTCCCAGTGTTATAGCGAAGCCCTTGAGTCGTTTGTCACTTACACAAAAAGTGGGCGAGTGGAATCTAATGATTTCTCCGCCGAGAATATTGAGCAATTGATCAAAAGATTTCATCCGGAAGTGCAAATCACAGCCGACAGAATTCGGGGCTATATACGTCTGAAAGCCTTTTTGATTGGTGGTGATACAGAAACTTTATCAAAACAAGAACTAAGAACCATTCAAGAGCTGTTGCCGTTGATTACTGACGGATTGAAGAGGCTTTTACCTCACCGTAATACTTGGATGCGCATCCAGCCGTTATCTCGTGACGAAGAAGGGTACCAACAATTTGATGAAGCATTTGAGGCCTTGAAGCATGAAGTTGGGACAGTTTTATCTGGATTGGATGCTTATCAAGGCCGTCGCAATCTCAATGTTGTTGAGATTTCTGAATTCTTAATACAAGAGCTGTTTGGTAGTGAGGCGGCGAGCTACTTAAAGTACCTTAATCTCATTAAGGCTTTCAAAAACTTTGTCGTCTATGAAAGCGATGAGACATTAAAAAGAGGCAACTTAAGTCTATTTTCACGGCAAGCGTTACTCACTTATGAGTCGCTGACTCGTTTTGATTATTTCCTAAAAGATGAATCGGAAGATGGCATTTTTAATAACATCGGTACATTATTAAGCTTTATAACGCGAGTGCCAGCGCAGTTAAAAGATTCCAGTGCATTTAAAGGCGTTGGACTTCGTGCCCTAAGTGATATTTACAGTTCTGGCGAGGCTGTCTTAACTTATGCGATACGATCTCAGCCTAATCAGACGTTACCAATGGATCGTCTGCGGGACGTACTGCTTGCGCTGGAGGATGCCGAAATCATGAATGGTGATTTGACGGCAGGCACTTTAAGTTACTTTATTCGAGGGTTTTCCCGTAAATGGCTAAACCCCGGAGGTCCAGACGATTCGGCTTTCAGTATGGAAAAGGTCGTTTATATTCGAAGTCTTTTAAATAAGTGGATTCGGCGACAACAAATCGTCAATACTCTGTTCGCAAATACCAATGACGATACGGTGTCGCTGCTGAATCACCGAGAGAATTTGCCCAACTCACCCTATTTGGATGAGTGGTATGAGATGTTCCGCAAAAACGAAGATGGCAAAGAGTTGAGCGCGCATCAGTGGGACAGTCACAATCGAATCCAATACAGTCGGGATATCACTCATTTCTCCTACCAGGAACTGACGGTTTCAAACTCAATTTCACTTTTGGTTGAGCTTTTCATGAAGCCATTTAACGTCAATGAGACCAATCCCTTGCGTTACGCAGTGACCGACGAGCAGGCTCAGGAGATTTACGAGTCGATTCGAATCTTAGGTGTGGAGATGGCATTTATGGACTCCCGGGTCGACGATTCAGGTTTTCGAGCCTTCCGTGAAACCAATAACTTTTCGACTCAAATGAATTCTGATAATCAGTTGGATTTTTATGAAGGCTTTGAATACTTATCGGTGGCGATGTCTGCGGGGCAATTGGCGGATTGGATTTATGAAGATCTACCTAAAACCAATCAGTGTGCCCGCGATGTGACTGGTGTTCATGGCTATCAGGTTATTGATGCCAATTGCGTTCGACAATTTTTAAGAGAGAATTTTTTAACTTACTTTGGTCACTTAACAACAATTGCCAACTACTGGCGACAAGCCAGTAATTTAGAAAAGACAGTCTTTCTTCGCTCTCTCGAAGTCGCCGCCCGCGCCGGTGTGATTCGCGAGAAACCCTATGATTTAAGTGAAATTCGAACAACAGTTTCAATTTTAGCTTATTTGCAGGCCATCTTTTACATGTTCGACCGAGAGCACCGCAATGGATTTGCCGATGGCATTGAAACCAGTCCGGGTGACTCGGAATTGCGTCGCGCCGAAATTCATTTTCGACCATTGATTTTAGACTTTTTAGTCAATAAAAAGCCTGAGGTCCTTGCCGATAATGAATGGATTATTCGACGGGCTTGTGGAAGTGATGCCAGCCAACAAGAGATATTGGATTGTATGGCGCCGAAAATATTTATTCATCTCTTAAAAAGAGGAAATTTACCATTGGATGCCAATGATATTTGTGGTTCGGCTTCGTTTGCATGGATCTTGTTTGAGATTAATGAAAATGTAGCATTTAAAGAAACCAAAGCGGACCCAGGTGATGTCCTTAAAGTCTTTTCGGCCCTTGCTAAGATCACTTTGGAGTCGCACCGAGGTCGGGTACAGGATTTTATATTGAATCGCCGTCAGGAGTTATTTGATAGCCTGAGTTCGCCGACTCCGCCGGACTGTCGAGAGGATCCGACCCAGGTATTTTGCCGTTGGGGTCGTGAGCTGTTTTGCAATGAAAATATCTTTCCCAATGTTTACGATTTCTTCAGGGACAATAAGTATCGGTTGTTCACGGTTCCTGACTACAGCGAAAACCCAGAGGAAACCACCCGACAGACCATGATTGAAATCTATGAGGAATTCACTGATGGGCCTCGCAGCACACATTGTGGTTTTCCGCCAACTTTTCCGGAAGAGAGATTCTCTGGAGTGCAGGGGGCGGCACAAGACTGCGCATTGGGAGAAGAGGAAGATGCAACACTTCTAGAACGAGGCGGGCAAACAATTCATGATGTGCGTGAGGGTCTGAGAGGGCTTTGGGAGTCTCTCTAAGCAGCTTCTTGCTCTCGCTGCTGTTCGTGGATAAGATTCTGTAAAAGCTTTTTATTCTTTTTGCTAAGATTAACGAATTCGATTCCGATGCCTTTGGGTGGCAAGTTGTTGTCTGAAAAGTTGTAGCGAATAACGCGAGCTTGGCAGTTGAATTGCGAAAAACGCCCAATATACACTTTGATATCAACCAAATCTCCGACTTTAATACCCGAACGTTTACCAACAAGACTGGTGAAGGCCATACTGTTTTTTAGATCTTCGTAAGGTAAAAAAGCACCTGTTAAGGACACATCGAAAGTTCGCACCGAGAATTCTTGAGTGACAGGTGTGTTAATCACCAATGGTAGTGACATACGAAATCGTTTAGAGCGTTGGGTGTTGGCATAAATGCGTTTGTGTTTTTTTTGATTGTACAAATGTGAAAGTCCAGCGCCTAGAAAAAGAAGCATCACAACCCCAGGGAAAAACTCCCATGTCGACATCTCAATTTGAGATCTCAGCGGAGTGTTGGTGATCAATTGGGCGATAGGGCCTGTTGGATTCATGGTTCTCGAGTTGCCTTTCAAGTTATCAATCAATGGTTGTACCTTCCTATCGTCAATTTGTTGAAAAAATTAAATCAAAATTGCTTGTTGATCGCCCTGAAAGCCCCTTTTTGGGCCTCTTGGAGAGACTCCGTGAAGCGGCGCAAGAGTTCTTTTCTGACGAGGTTTTGGTAGAACCATGGCTTTGGAGGTGGGATGGCTAATTTAGAGGCGTGGCAGAAAGCGACCGCGGAACTTTATCAGAAGCAGAATTTGAGCAATCGCCACAATATGTTTTCTCAACTTGAGATTAAGCCGTTGGCAACGGCCGACGAGTTGAAAGTGAAAAGCTTTTGGCGTTCACAGCCACATGTTTTTTATAATATCACTCCATACCAAGATGAGATTTTTGATGATGAGTTCATCGCCAATCCTGGCTGTGGTGTTTGGATCAATGACGAGTGGCCAGATAAACTTTCGACAAAAAATGCGTTTATTTATCTTATTGCGAGCCCAGGCCTCACCGGTTTTAAAAAAGCTTTATTGACCGAAAAACGCTGTTTTCAAATGAATGCTGGGATTGATCCCTATAGCTTAGGGCTTTGGAAAGCAAAACTTTTTAAAGGTGAAATTGAATCCGAGCATTTTGCAGCCGCCCTTGATCAAGAGTGCGCCTTGTTCCGTTTGACCAGTCAGCCATATTCTTTATCGGGTGCCAACGATATTCAGCAATTGGCTATTTTGATGGCGTCGCTGGTTCAGTTGTTGAGCGACTATGAAGGTCAACAGAGTCATCAAGAAATTTTGCAAAGTTTATCTTTTGAAGTGGCTGTTAAGCCGCATCTTATTAATGGTGTAGCCAAGCTGCGAGCATTGCAAAGTTTATTGGCTCGATTGGCGGAAATCTATGAATTTAAATCTTCTTCGTTTCCTGTTTATGCCACCCCCGCGGCTCGCTATTTAGGAAGTCGCGAGCCTTGGAATAACATATTAAGAATGACATCTATCACAGCAGCCGCAAAAATGGCTGGTGCTGATGGGATGGTGGCCTATCCCTACGATATTTTTCTTAAGAAAAACCGCCAGGGTTTTCGAACTTCACGAAATATTGCCGAAGTGCTTGAATTGGAATCCTTTCTTGGACAAGTCAATGATCCTTTACTTGGTAGTTATAGTTTGCAAGATCTGGAACAGCAGATGATTGAAAAGGCTTGGCAGTTCTTTGTTGAAATTGAAAACAAAGACGGTCTTCGGTCGGTGTTGCGTTCGGGATGGCTGCTTGATCAAATTGAAGTTGAGGCCAAGCAACAAGAACAGGCTTTTGCTGATGGCGACTGGATTTTAACTGGAGTCAACGATTACCCTTTAAGTGCCCCTCTCAGTGAAGAGAGCCCTTTGCCGACGCAGAGTCAATGTTTGACGGTTGAAGATTGGTGGGTTCGGCAATACACGGAAGGGGAAAGCCAAACTCTTTGTGATGTGGCTCGGTTTGTACCCATTGGGTTGTCCCGCTATTTTGAGAATTGGCAGTTCCGCGCCGATCGTCTGCGTGAGTCCCGAGGGCAGGCTCCTGAAATTCCTATTTTAGCTGAAGAGGGTCCCCAGTCTTCTGCGAAAATAAAAAATGTCACCAAAGCTTTAGCACTGGGTGGACTAAAGGCAAAAACAGTCAAAGATTTAAAAGAAATCCATGGGCCAGTGGTAGCAATTGTTGCTTCAGACCCGGAAGGCGAATTTGTAAAAGCTCTTCTTGAAGAACTGTCGCACTCTAAAGTTTCTGTTAAACTCTGGGTTGGAACACGGGTTATTACAGGGTTTGATTACAGTATCGATATGAAAGTCAATCTTCCCTATGTGTATGAGAAGATTTTCTTAGCTTTGGAGGATCAATAATGCCGAGTATCGATTTTTCTAAAATGACGTGGCAGTCGGCTCAGCCTGTGGAAGATCCAAAAATAACCTCTTGGGTCTCTCCGGAGGGGCTTAGTTACAAAAGTTATTATCAAGATGAGGATCGCCAAGGCTTTGAGGCGAGAACCTCTCTACCAGGTTTTGAGCCGTTTCTTCGCGGGCCTTACCCCAGCATGTACAGCACGCGTCCTTGGACAGTCCGGCAGTATGCCGGTTTTTCCACGGCCGAGGATAGCAACGCCTTTTACCGTCGAAATTTGGCGGCCGGACAAAAAGGTTTATCGGTGGCCTTTGATTTAGCCACTCATCGAGGATACGACTCGGACCATGAACGTGTGCAGGCGGATGTCGGTATGGCTGGTGTGGCTGTTGATTCGATCATCGATATGAGAACTCTTTTTCAGGGTATTCCTTTGGATAAAATGAGTGTTTCGATGACCATGAATGGAGCCGTCTTGCCGGTGTTAGCTCTTTATATAGTCGCCGCCGAAGAACAAGGTGTTGCCCAAAAAGACCTGTCGGGAACAATTCAAAATGATATTCTGAAAGAGTTCATGGTGCGTAACACCTATATTTACCCACCCCAGCATTCGATGCGGATCATTGCCGATATTTTTAAATACACCTCCGAGCATATGCCAAAGTTCAATTCAATTAGTATTTCTGGATATCACATGCAAGAGGCTGGAGCGACGCCAGACTTGGAATTGGCTTATACATTGGCTGACGGTATAGAATATGTCAAAACCGGGGTCGCTGCCGGATTGGAAGTCGATCGTTTTGCACCCCGATTGTCATTTTTCTTTGCGATGGGAATGAACTTTTACCTTGAGGTTGCGAAGTTGCGTGCGGCTCGGACCTTGTGGCACGAACTGATGCAGCCTTTCAAGCCTCAGTCGTCGAAATCGTCCTGTCTACGAACGCACTGTCAAACCTCCGGCTGGAGTTTGACCGCAAAAGATGTGTTCAACAATGTCACTCGAACTTGTATCGAGGCGATGGCGGCCACTTTTGGAGGGACTCAATCCCTACACACCAATTCATTGGATGAAGCCTTAGCACTTCCGACAGATTTTAGTGCGAGGATTGCTCGTAACACTCAATTGTTTTTGCAAAATGAAGTGGGGATGTGCGATTTTATCGATCCCTTTGGAGGAAGTTTCTTTATAGAAAATTTAACCTCCGAGATAATCACCAAAGCCAAACAACACATTGCTGAAATCGATGAGTTGGGAGGTATGTCAAAAGCCATTGAACAGGGACTTCCAAAGCTGAAAATTGAAGAGGCGGCGGCTCGAACTCAGGCCCGTATTGATTCAAAAGCTCAGCCTGTGGTGGGAGTGAACTGTTATCCCAATCCCAACAACGAAACAATTCCAGTGTTGCAGGTCGACAATCAGGATGTTCGAGAAAAACAGATCAAGCAATTGCAGTTGTTAAAAGACAGTCGGAACTCGCAGCAAGTTGAAGCCAGCTTAAAGCGTTTGACCGCTGCCGCGGAGTCGGGTGACAATTTATTACAAGCCTGCGTTGAATGTGCGCGAGCGCAAGCCACCCTAGGAGAGATGAGCTTGGCGATGGAAAAAGTTTTTGGTCGTCATCAAGCCAAAGTTCAAAGTTTAACCGGAGTTTATCAGTCTGAAATGAAAGATGATGTGGAAAGTTTTAAAAATGCCCGGGAACAGGTTCAATCGTTTACCAAAAAAACAGGTCGACCGCCGCGAATTCTGCTCGCTAAGATGGGACAAGACGGTCATGATCGTGGTCAGAAAGTGGTGGCTACAGCCTTTGCCGATTTGGGATTCGATGTTGATATTGGTCCCTTGTTCCAAACTCCAGAAGAGTCAGCCAAACAAGCCGTTGAAAATGATGTCCACATCCTAGGTGTCTCCAGTCTTGCTGCAGGCCACTTGCATTTAGTGCCGGCGGTCCGAAAAGAACTGAAGAGACTGCAACGCGAGGATATGTTGGTGGTTGTGGGGGGTGTGGTTCCGCCTCAAGATTACGAGAAGTTGCGTACCCTAGGAGCCGCAGCAGTGTTTGGCCCGGGAACTGTTATTTCAGAAGCCGTTTTAGAGCTATTAAAACTTTTAGAGGATTGATTGTGCAGACGGCAGAATGGGTCCAAGGCCTGACCAGTGGTAACACGACGACATTAGCAAAAGCCATTACCTTGCTTGAGAGTCAAAGAACCGATGATTGGGATGCGGGGAAAGAGATTCTTAATAGTCTCCCCAAGCCCGATTCGCAAACTTTTCGTTTGGGTTTTTCAGGACCTCCGGGTGTCGGTAAAAGTACTTTTATTGAAAAGCTTGGATTGGAACTTGTGAATCAAGGCTATCGAGTCGCCGTACTCGCAGTCGACCCCTCAAGCCAAGTGACCGGTGGTAGTATCCTGGGAGACAAAACTCGCATGGAGGAGCTCAGCCGCAAGCAAGAAGCTTTCGTGCGTCCCTCGCCAACAAGAGGCCACTTGGGGGGTGTTACCTCCAGTCTGCCGGGCGTCATCCAATTGTGTGAAGCGGCCGGTTATCAATGGATTTTAGTGGAATCGGTCGGAGTGGGGCAGTCGGAAATTGATTTAAGCCGAATGGTGGATATTTTCACTTTGATTTCTCAGCCGGGGGCCGGAGATGAGCTGCAGGGAATAAAAAAGGGGATCTTAGAGTATGTTGATCTGATCGTTGTTAACAAAGCCGACCGCGATCGCGATCTTGTCAATACCACGCGCCAACAGTATCTTGCCGCCTTAAAAATCATGCGCGGCTCAGACGTGAAAGTGTTCTCGGCTTCAGGCCTGAAAGGCACGGGAGTTCCAGAAATTCTGCAGCACTATCATGAGATTTTTAAAACCTATGATTTTGGCAAACGCAAGGATGTGGCTTTGTTTTGGTTTCAATCCCTGTTGCAATCGGAATTCAGAAAGCGCCTGCTGCAAGAGGGACCGATGAAGGTGGCCTTCGAGAAATACCAAAAGCAGATTGAGACAGGGGCCTGCAATCCCATTGATGGCGTCGATCAGTTTTTTGAAAAACTACAGAGTACATAGACCTAAGTCCCCGCCATGAAAGTCTAGTCCCATCAGGAAATGCGTGTTCCCTTGCGCATATATAGATAAAATAGCCTATGACTTTTCGTTCGCATCTTCGATATTTAGTGTTTTTTGTTTTGTTGATCGCTCTACCACTCAGTCAAACTTCCTGTACTTCCAGCGAAGATGAGGATGTTTCGGTTTTAGAGGAAGAGCTCGAATCTATGGGGGGAGACTCGGATCCATTTGCCGATGACATTGAAGGTCTGGATGATTTTGCAGAAGAGGATCTTTTGGATGTGGTCGATGAAGGAGACGATAGCCTTGCCGAATTGGATGAAGAGTTTAGCGAGGGCGGTGATTTTGATGATGAGTTTGCCGACGAGGGGTTCGATGACGAGTTTGCCGATGAGGACTTTTCAGACGAAGAATTCAGTGATGAAGAATTTTCTGAAGGTGGTGATGGGCAAGTCGCTGAAAATGAGTTTGACGAATTTGATGAGTTCAATGAACTGGAGCAAGGCGGTGAGAAAGACCCGTTTGCGCAAAGTGAAGAGTCGCTAGCAAAAGAATTGAATAAACAGGGTGAGGACTATCCCATCACTGAAAATGCCAAGCCGCAATTTCCCGAAGAGGTTATTGGAGCCAACCCACCACCAGGGTCTGAGACAGTTCCTCCCGGTCAGAGCATGGGAGGACCTTTGCCTCCAACCAACGGTCCTCTGATCACTAGCGAGACACAAGAGTTGATGGATCTGCCCGATCCTATTGAGCCGACAATCCCGCAAGACGATCTTGGGATGGCGGACCCCATTGTGCCATTGGATGACGGCGAAATGCCTGATGAACAAAATTGGGTTCCAGTCGTAAAAATTAAAACCGACCCTTTTTATCGTAATGAGCGTTTGATGAACGCTGTTTATATTGCAAGGCCAGATGATTCTCTTGGCAGCATCAGTCAGAAAATTTACGGTGAAGACAGATCGAAAGAAATGCTCGCCGACAACGGTCATTTAGAAAAAGGGATCGATCCGGGTGATAAAGTTTACTACAACTCTCCCAACCGCTCGGATGATCGCACCAATCTGAAGTTCTATTACGAAGACATAGGGTTGCCGCCCCAGTTTTATAAAACCAAGGACTCCGATAATATGCGGCGTTTAGGCACGAAGCTTCTTGGTTTTTCTGAGGGCTGGAAGGAAATTTGGGCGATTAACCCGCAGGTCGACTCCAAAACAATTTTACCTTCAGGGATGGAGTTAAAATATTGGACTGGTAATGAAAGCAAGCCACAGTTAGAGATCGCTGGTAACACGACACCTGAGGAGTATCCTCCCTCTGACCCCATCGAAGATGATCCCATGAGTGCGGGAACTGTCGATGACCCTTTTCAAGAGACGGAACTTCCACCCGAGCCGCCGCTTCCAGAGGCGCAAGTGGGGGGTCCGGACCCGACACTGGAGCCTGAACCAGTGCCTGATATTGAGCCGTTTCCAGAAGACGGTATCGAAGAAGCACCGATCCCGCCTCCGCAACAGGCGGCTGTTCAGCCGGTCGAGAACAATAGTTCATTGTTGTCGATCGGAGCCATTGCTTTACTAATCATGGCAGGAGCCGGACTGGTGGCGATACAAATTAAAAAACGCAAAGATGCCACCGGGATGACACCGGCGAGCCTGGAATACACGCAGGTTTAATTTTTTTGTGGTTTGGCCTGCGTCGGCTATTTCAACTTTTTAAAATTTTTCAGTTCAAACCGAATATCATCACCGCGTTTTTCAAACTCACTCAATTGCACACGGTCGCCTCGATAAATCAGCGGGGCTTTACCTTGGCGCTTCAGAAAACTTAAAAATTCTCTTTCAGGCCCCTGGCAAATCATCCAGCGTGTTTTACCTTTTTCAATCTGAGCATCGCCGACAATGCGTCCAAAATGAGGTTGTGGGTGCGGGGTTCGGCTGGCTAAAAGATAGGAAAAAGTAAGCGACGGATTTTTGATAGGGAGGCTGGCTTCAAGTTTCTGAAACCACTCGGGCTGTTGCCAGTAAACTCGATCATGACACCAATCTTTTTTTGACGACGACAACGGGCAGGTGTGGACATGGGGACAGGGA